>DATHMC010000058.1:0-16339 GCA_035487495.1 Undibacterium sp. | reverse complement strand
AGTTTGTTCCTGGCCGAAAATATCGGTGCGCTGACGCCCCATACACCCTGATCCACCTCGTTTTCGCTGACCGCATACCCCTGTTGCCGTATCTGCTGCAGCGTGCCTCTTAATTGCGCCTGCGCTTCGGCTGGCGTATTTGGCGGCCCATCCGGCTGATCGTGCAGATGTTGCTGTATCAGCATATCCTGCGCCTCGATCGGTAAAAATGCCAGCAAGGCCTTGGCCGATGCGCCGCGCAGCGGGGAATTGGCCCGTCCTTTGGCAAAAGAGCAGCGCAAGGCTTGCGCGCTCTCTTGCATGTCCAGGCATATCACCTGGCCGCGGACATGCACCAGCAAGCCCACGCTCTCGCCGGATTGGGCCACCAGATGTTCTATTTCGTCCCTGGCCTCGCTCATCAGAAATGAGTGCTGGTCAAAACCCCAGGCCAGTTGCACACCGAGCGGCCCCGGCTCATATAAGCCGGTTTGCGCGTGTTCCTGCACCAGCCCCCATTTCTTTAAAGGGATGAGATGGCGATACAAGGTGCTGAGAGGAAGCTGCGTCTGTTCCGCCAACTCCTTGGCAGACACAGGCTGTCCTTGTCTGGCGATATGCACCAGAACTTGCAATACCCGTTCGTTGACGGGTATGGTGGACAGAGCTTCGTACGGGAATGTCATTGCGCTCATCTGTATCAGGCGTGGAGTTCAGTCCATCCTAACAGTTCGCGTTTGAAATTCAAGCTGCAATTCTCACCTTGTGAGAATGACGGCTTAAAATTTGAGATTTATTTATGGTCGACTAGCCCTTGCCTTCCTTGCCATTCGCGATTTCAGTCAGTTTTTCCTTGGGGCATGGACCATGCTTTCATTCTCCTTCAACGCAAAGTTTGCCGCGCAGGAAGCTGCTTATTCTTTGCATGAAATGAAATCGGGGACCTCAGTCCCCGAAACTTGGCAGCTTAAGCTGCCGACACGACCTTAAGGCCGGATGGACTCGCGTCTTACTCCTTAATGCCGACGCATGCTCTCATGGGCTGGCAGGTCGGAGCCGCTACTTAGCGGCCGGGATTGCGAGATTGATTGCCGCTGTCTTGCTGCGGATTACCCATGTGGCCTTTGTTGCCTTGTTGCTGGCTGTTACGGTTCTTGCTGTTATCCGCTTGTGCAGGATCGTTTTTTTGATTGATGTTGCCAGGTGTAGTCCCAGGTTTTTGCGGTTGATTACCTGCTTGGGGGCCAGGGTTGCGGGTAGTTTGATTTTGCTGATTAGTCATCTTTATTCCTCATAAAGTAAATAAAAAGAAGGGATATCTGAACGGCCTGCATGTGGCCGGCCAGTTGTCCCCGAGCTCTCATTTTCAGAGACCTACACGATCGATATTGCCCTATTGCTTTGCTTTATCGACAGCGATAAGGCAGGGCAATGCTTCGATCATGCGGTTCTATGTTACGGGAATGAAAGAAAATCAAGTATCGGCAGTGTCCGAGAAGCCTGTGGGACCAGACCCTGTTTAAATTGATGTGATGCAAGTGCTTGCTCACTGGAATATCCGCGCGTGGATTGGCTGCGAGCAACATCCGACGGCAGGAATCACGGCTCCTGCTTTAGCTCTTGCTATAGGCCGTTGCCTGGCAATTGCGCACTTCCTGCGCCGGGAAACCGGCCTTGATAGTGTCGAACTTGGCTTGCTCCTCCGCATTCAAGGCATGCAGCTGGTAAGCAAATTTATTGGTGCTCACACTGCGGGCGCCGATGCGCGCGCTACGCACGCCTTTATTGTTCAGGTTGGCAAGGTGGGCCTTGGCCGCCTCCTCGGTCTTGAAAACGCCGAGTGAAATACCCCAGCGTAAATTCGACTGGTCTTGCACGATATAGAAATCATTGATGCCCAGCCTATGCAATTCGCCCGCCTTCTTGTCGGCGCCTTCCTTGCTGCCCATGGAAGGAATAAACACCATGTGGCTGGCCACGTCCTGCACGTTGGTGCGCGATTGCCGGTCGCCCAGCGCGAGTTGCTTCAGCTTGTCCTCGATGCGCGGCAAATCTGCCTGCAGGAAGTTGCCGATCTCCACGCAGGCGGTGACCATTTCCTTGCCGCCTGCAACGGGGTCGGCCACCGCATTTGCCACCTCAGCCGACACCAATTGCAATTGAGCCGGCTGGTATTGATTCTTCAGGCGTTGCGGCTCATGCGCATTCATGCTCCAGGTACCCAGATAGCCCAGATTAAACGCCAGCAGCAGCGCATTGACGACCAGCAGGCTCCAAAACAAGAATCTAAGCATAAATAAGATTAAACATTCGCTGATAATTTTGCTGCATGATAGAGACCGGTCAATACCAGGTTGTCTACATGCTGGTATTGCACACCCAGGCGGCCGACCAGGTAAGGCGCGGCACCGCCGGAAATGATGCAGCTTACCGGCGCCTTCCGCGCCAGTTGCCAGGCGGCGACTGCATGCTGTATTGCGCCAAGCTGCGCGGCGATACAGCCGCTGATGATGGCCTGATCCGTATTATCGGCGAAAATGCCGTCCACTGAAACACTCTCCGCGACCTCGGGCAGTTGCGCGGTATTCCTGGCCAGCGACTGGGCCATCAATTTCAGGCCCGGCAGTATCATGCCGCCATGGAAAACCCCATCGGCGCTGAGCGCATCTATGGTGGTCGCGGTACCGCAAGTCGCGACGACCAGGTCGCGCTGCGGATACAGCGCATGGGCCGCGATCGCCGACGCAAAGCGGTCGCAGCCCAGTTGCGCGGGATCGCGGTAGGCATTGCGCACGCCGGCAAGCTGCGGCAGCGAGCTGAACCATGCCGGAATGACTCCCGGCGCGGCAGTTGCAAGGGCCGCACTCAATGCCTCCCTGATCGCGGCACCGGCGACATTCGAGATCAGTATCTGCGTGATCGGCGGTGCAATTTTCAGGCTCGCTGCCAGCTGCGGCAGGTCTTGAAGGCCGACGGATCCGACCGCTTGCCATACAGGCAGCGGCGGGCTGCCCGCGGCCGGCTGCGCGGTGATGCCCCATTTGATCCTGGTGTTGCCGGCGTCGATAGTAGCAGCATTGTTTTTCCTGGATAAGCATTTAGACCGGGCGCAATGATACATCGCCGGCGACGACCGCGACCGGTCCTTGCGAGGTCAGCAAGGACAGGCAGCCGGCTGCATCCACCCCGGCGGCAATTCCCTCATGCACGATCCGGCCCTGGTCCAGTATCCGGACCATTTGCTGTGCATACGCGTGCAGGCTATTCCAGCGCGCCGCAAAGGCGGCGAATCCCTGCTGTTCAAATTGCTGCAGCGCCTTAGCCAGCGCATTCAACAGATAAGCCATCAGGGTATTCCTGTCCATTTGCGCCAGCCAGGGGGCGTCGGCAACTGCATTGCCTATCTCTGCCTCCAGCTCATACGGTATCCGCAAATTGAGACCTATGCCTATCACGGTCCAGGTGCCGCCGCCTTCTTGGTCCGGTATCGGCGAGGTCTCTATCAGTATGCCGGCCAGCTTCTTGCCGTCCTTCAGTATGTCGTTAGGCCACTTTAACTGCACCGGCACGCTCTGCGCCTGCAATACCTCGGCAACCGCAACGCCGACCGCCAGCGGCAATCCCAGCAATCCCTGTGCCGACTGCCGGAACCGCCATGCCAATGAAAACGTCAGCACGCCGCCCGGTACGGAATGCCATACCCTGCCGGCGCGCCCGCGGCCAGCGGTCTGGCGCTCGGCCACCCGCAATACCGGCGCCTGCAGCAAAGGCAGGCGCGCCATCAGGTCGGCATTGGTGGAGCCGGTTTCTTCCACGACCTCGACGTCGACATGGCTGCCGTATCGGTCCAGCAAGGCGGTAATTTGATTGGTGTGTAGTGTCGTGCTCATGCTGCTTTATACAACGAAAATAGGGATACTCAAAGCCGCTGGCATTCACAATCGGCAACACTCAAAAAAAAAGCACCGAAGCTTTTCGCTACGGTGCTTCCATGCTTACTGCTGACTAGATCACACTTCGCCGTCAGCCGCCGCATCGGTCGATGCCACTTCAGGCACCGGCGCAAATGCTGCTTTTTCTGCTTGCAGCAATGCCGTGCGTTCATCGGCTTCCCAAGTTTCTTTCAACTTGCGGGCGCGATGGAATGCCAGGCCGGTACCGGCCGGAATCAGGCGGCCGACGATGACGTTTTCTTTCAGGCCGCGCAGCGTGTCTTTCTTGCCCATGATCGCAGCTTCGGTCAGAACGCGTGTGGTTTCCTGGAACGACGCCGCCGAGATGAAGGAGTCGGTAGACAACGACGCCTTGGTAATACCCAGCAATACGTTTTCGTAGGTTGCAGGAATACCGCCAGCGGCAGTCACGCGATCATTTTCATCCAGCAGTTCGGAACGTTCAACCTGTTCACCGACGATATAGTTCGCATCGCCCGGATTGACGACCGCAACACGGCGCAACATCTGACGCACAATCACTTCAATGTGCTTGTCGTTGATCTTAACGCCTTGCAGACGATACACGTCCTGCACTTCGTCGACGATGTAACGCGCCAGTGCTTCGATACCCAGCAAGCGCAGGATGTCTTGCGGATCGGCCGGGCCGTCCACGATCATCTCACCCTTGTTGACTACCTGGCCGTCATGCACCAGGACTTGCTTGTCCTTGGTGATCAGGAACTCATGCTTCTCGCCGTCCATGTCGGTGATTTCCAGACGCTGCTTGCCTTTGGTTTCCTTACCAAACGCAACCGTACCCGTCACCTCGGCCAGCATACCTGCATCTTTTGGCGAACGTGCTTCGAACAGCTCGGCAACGCGCGGCAGACCACCGGTAATATCACGTGTCTTCTGCGATTCGGTCGGGATACGCGCCAGTACTTCACCAACGGTAACTTGCTGGCCGTCTTTCACGGTAATCAGCGCGCCAACCTGGAAGCCGATCGTCACTGCATGCTCGGTGCCGGCGATCTTGACTTCTTCGCCTTGCTCGTTCAGCAGTTTCACTTGCGGACGCAGGGACTTGGTTACAGAACCGCGACGCTTCGCATCGATCGCCACCAGGGTGGACAAGCCCGTTACTTCATCAACCTGTTTCGCAACGGTCACGCCTTCTTCGACGTTCTCGAACTTCACGGTACCGGTGTACTCGGTGATGATAGGACGTGTCAGCGGATCCCATGTCGCCAATGCAGTACCGGCCTTGATGACCATGCCATCCTTGACGATCAGCGTCGCGCCGTAAGGCACTTTATGACGCTCACGTTCACGGCCGTGGTCGTCCGTGATCAACACTTCGCCGGACCGGGAAATCACGATCTGGTCGCCCTTGCCGTTAGTCACATAACGCATCGTCGCTGTGAAGCGGATGGTGCCGTTGGACTTGGCTTCAACCGATGACGCAATCGCCGCGCGGGACGCCGCACCACCGATATGGAAGGTACGCATCGTCAACTGCGTGCCCGGCTCACCGATGGACTGCGCAGCGATAACGCCGACTGCTTCACCGGCATTGACCAATGAACCGCGACCCAGGTCACGGCCATAGCACATGGCGCACAGGCCATAGCGCGTATCGCAAGTCAGCGGAGTACGGACCTTGACTTCATCGATGCCCAGGCGTTCGATTTCTTCCACTGCTGTTTCGTCCAGCAAGGTGCCGGCGTCATACAGGTTAGCCTGTGTTTCAGGATTGACGATGTCGTTCGCAGCAACGCGGCCCAGGATCAGGTCACGCAATGGAACATTGACTTCACCGCCTTCGACAATCGCCTTCATCGACGCGCCGTTGGATGTGCCGCAATCGTCTTCGATCACAACCAGATCCTGCGTAACGTCAACCAGACGACGAGTCAGGTAACCGGAGTTCGCTGTTTTCAACGCCGTATCGGCCAGACCCTTACGGGCGCCGTGCGTGGAAATAAAGTACTGCAACACGTTCAGACCTTCGCGGAAGTTCGCGGTGATCGGCGTTTCGATAATCGAACCGTCAGGTTTCGCCATCAGGCCACGCATACCGGCCAACTGGCGAATCTGTGCTGCGGAACCACGCGCACCGGAGTCGGCCATCATGTAAATCGCGTTGAACGATTCCTGAGTGCCTTTGCTGCCGTCGCGACGGACTACGTCTTCCACTTTCAGCTGTTCCATCATGGCCTTGCCGACTTCATCGCCGGTCTTGCCCCAGATATCCACAACCTTGTTGTAACGCTCGCCCGCTGTCACCAGACCGGAAGCGTATTGCTGTTCGATTTGCTTGACTTCGTGCTCGGCAGCGGCTACCAGCGTAACTTTTTGCGGCGGCACCAGCATGTCGTCGATACAGATCGAGATACCGGCACGGGTCGCCAGGCGGAAACCGGACTGCATCAGTTGATCGGCAAATACCACCGTCGCGCGCAGGCCGCACTTACGGAAGGAGGTGTCGATCAGCTTGGAAATTTCTTTCTTTTTCAGCGCGCGGTTCAGCACGGTGAAAGGCAAGCCTTTAGGCAGGATTTCGGACAGGATCGCGCGGCCGACAGTCGTTTCGTAACGCTTGATGGTTCTGACGAATTCGCCGGTTTCCAGATCTTTTGGATTCTCGACGATACGCACGGTAATGCGTGTCGTCAGTTCCACTTCCTTGTTGTCGTACGCACGGATGACCTCGGACACGTCCGGGAACATCATGCCTTCGCCCTTGCCGTTGATTTTTTCGCGGGTAGCGTAGTACAGACCCAGCACGATATCCTGGGAAGGCACGATAGACGGTTCGCCGTTGGACGGGAACAGAATATTGTTGGATGCCAGCATCAGGGTACGCGCTTCCATCTGTGCTTCGATAGACAGAGGAACGTGGACCGCCATTTGGTCACCGTCAAAGTCGGCATTGAATGCCGCGCAGACCAGCGGGTGCAACTGGATCGCTTTACCTTCAATCAGGACCGGCTCAAACGCCTGGATACCCAGACGGTGCAAAGTAGGCGCACGGTTCAGCATCACCGGATGTTCGCGGATGACTTCTTCCAGGATATCCCAGACCACCGGTTCCTGGATCTCGACCAGCTTCTTGGCTGCCTTGATCGTCGTGGCCAGGCCCATCAATTCCAGTTTATTGAAAATGAAAGGCTTGAACAATTCCAGTGCCATCAATTTCGGCAAGCCGCATTGATGCAGTTTCAGTTGCGGACCAACCACGATGACGGAACGGCCGGAGTAATCGACGCGTTTGCCCAGCAAGTTCTGACGGAAACGGCCGCCCTTGCCTTTGATCATTTCGGCCAGGGACTTCAGCGGACGCTTGTTGGCGCCTGTCATTGCCTTGCCGCGACGGCCGTTATCCAGCAGCGAATCAACCGCTTCCTGCAACATACGCTTTTCATTGCGCGTGATGATTTCCGGAGCGCGCAATTCCATCAAGCGCTTCAGGCGGTTGTTACGGTTGATGACGCGGCGATACAGGTCGTTCAGGTCGGAGGTCGCAAAACGGCCGCCGTCCAGCGGCACCAGCGGACGCAACTCGGGCGGCAGCACCGGCAACACTTCCATGATCATCCAGTCCGGCTTGATGCCGGAACGCTGGAACGCTTCCAGCACTTTCAGGCGCTTGGCGTATTTCTTGATCTTGGCTTCGGATTTGGACTCTTTCAGCTCGACGCGCAGGGTTTCCGCGTCGCGGTCGATGTCGATCGAGCGCAGCAGTTCACGGATGCCTTCGGCGCCCATGAAAGCGGTGAAGTCATCGCCGTATTCTTCGTACTTGGCGGCATAATCGTCTTCCGACATGATCTGGCATTTTTTCAGCGGAGTCATGCCTGGATCGGTCACGACATACGCTTCAAAATACAGCACGCGTTCGATATCGCGCAATGTCATGTCCAATACCATACCCAGACGGGACGGCAGGGACTTCAGGAACCAGATATGCGCAGTCGGGGAAGCCAGCTCGATATGACCCATGCGTTCGCGACGCACTTTAGCCAGCGTTACTTCAACGCCGCACTTTTCGCAGATCACACCGCGGTGTTTCAGTCGCTTGTACTTACCGCACAGGCATTCGTAATCCTTGATAGGGCCAAAAATCTTGGCGCAAAACAGGCCGTCACGCTCAGGCTTGAAAGTACGATAGTTGATGGTTTCCGGCTTTTTAACTTCGCCGTAGGACCATGAACGGATTTTTTCTGGGGACGCAAGACCAATCTTGATCGCGTCGAATTGTTCATTTTGCTGAACTTGCTTGAATAGATCGAGCAGGGCTTTCATGTATCACTCCAGTCAGGTGTGAAAAAATGCATTAATTACTGTACTTGCCTATCAAATCCGCCGCGCAGCGCTGAAGCCGCGCGGCGGGATTCGATTAGTCGCGCTCGAGGTCGATATCGATACCCAGGGAGCGAATCTCTTTAACCAGAACGTTAAAGGATTCAGGCATGCCGGCATCGATCACGTGATCGCCTTTGACCAGGTTTTCGTACACTTTGGTACGTCCATTCACGTCATCGGACTTCACGGTCAACATCTCTTGCAACACGTAAGATGCGCCGTATGCTTCCAGTGCCCACACCTCCATCTCACCGAAACGCTGACCACCGAACTGGGCTTTACCGCCCAGTGGCTGCTGCGTCACCAGGGAGTAAGGCCCTGTGGAGCGGGCATGCATCTTGTCGTCGACCAGATGGTGCAGTTTCAGTACGTGCATGTAGCCAACAGTGACATTACGCTCAAACGCTTCGCCGGTGCGACCGTCATACAGGGTCACCTGGTTCTTCGAAGGCGTCATGCCCAACTGCTTGGCGATATGGTCTGGGTAAGCCAGGTCCAGCATGCGGCGGATTTCCTCTTCGTGCGCACCGTCAAACACTGGCGTTGCGAAAGGCACGCCGTTTTTCAGGTTGGCCGTCAGTTCCAGGATCTCGGTATCGGTGAAGCCGTCGATGTCTTCCTTCTTGCCGGATTCGTTATAAATCTTCTTCAGGAAGTCACGCAGCTCTTCTACCTTGGCCTTGGCCTTCAGCATTTCGCCGATACGCAGACCCAGGCCTTTTGCCGCCCAGCCCAGATGCACTTCCAGAACCTGACCAACGTTCATCCGTGACGGAACGCCCAATGGGTTCAGCACGATGTCGGCTGGAGTACCGTCGGCCATGTAAGGCATGTCTTCGATAGGAACGATACGGGAAACCACACCCTTGTTACCGTGGCGACCCGCCATCTTGTCGCCAGGCTGCAGGCGACGCTTAACAGCCAGGTAAACCTTGACCATTTTTTGTACGCCAGGAGGCAATTCGTCGCCCTGGGTCAGCTTGGTACGCTTCTCTTCGAATGCCAGATCGAACTGGTGACGTTTCTCGGCGATGGAGTCCTTGATGGCTTCCAGCGCTTTTGCCGCGTCGTCGTCGGCAGGACGGATATCGAACCAGTGATATTTGTCCAGATCGGCCAGGTATTCCTTGGTGATCTTGCTGCCTTTTGCCAGTTTCGCCGGGCCGCCGTTGGCGACCTTGTCGATCAGCATGCGTTCCAGACGCTCGAATGCATCGCCTTCAACGATACGCAGCTGGTCGTTCAGGTCCAGGCGATAGCGCTTCAGTTCATCGTCGATGATCTGTTGCGCGCGTTTGTCGCGCTGTATGCCCTCGCGGGTGAACACTTGCACGTCGATGACGGTTCCCACCATGCCGGAAGGCACGCGCAGCGACGTATCTTTCACGTCGGATGCTTTTTCGCCGAAAATCGCGCGCAGCAGTTTTTCTTCCGGTGTCAGCTGGGTTTCGCCTTTTGGCGTTACCTTACCGACCAGCGTATCGCCTGCAGTCACTTCAGCGCCGATGTAGACGATGCCGGACTCATCCAGACGGGCCAGTTGGTTCTCGGCCAGGTTGGAGATATCGCGGGTAATTTCTTCTGCACCCAGCTTGGTGTCGCGGGCAACAACCGACAACTCTTCGATATGGATAGAGGTGTAACGGTCGTCGGCAACCACTTTTTCGGATATCAGGATCGAATCTTCGAAGTTGTAGCCATTCCACGGCATAAATGCGACCAGCATGTTTTGACCCAACGCCAGTTCACCGAGGTCGGTGGACGCGCCGTCGGCCAATACGTCACCTTTGGCAACCATGTCGCCGATCTGCACGATAGGACGCTGGTTGATGTTGGTGTTCTGGTTGGAACGGGTGTACTTGATCAGGTTGTAGATATCCACACCGACTTCGCCGGCTTGCGCTTCCGCGTCGTTCACGCGAATAACGATACGGCCCGCATCGATGTAATCGACCTTACCGCCGCGCAACGCCTGCACTGTGGTGCCGGAGTCGACCGCCACGGTACGTTCGATACCGGTACCGACGAATGCTTTTTCCGGGCGCAGGCAAGGAACTGCCTGACGTTGCATGTTGGCACCCATCAGCGCACGGTTCGCATCATCGTGTTCCAGGAACGGGATCAGCGATGCCGCAACGGAAACAACCTGGCCGGTAGCCACGTCCATGTACTGTACGCGCTCTGGGGAAACCAGGATGGTTTCGCCGGCTTCACGTGCCGATACCAGTTCGTCGACCAGGGTGCCGGCGCCGTCGATGGTCGCATTCGCCTGAGCGATGATGTAGCGGCCTTCTTCGATCGCGGACAGGTAATCGATCTGCGACGTGATCTTGCTGTCGACCACCTTGCGGTATGGCGTTTCCAGGAAACCGTATTCATTCAGGCGAGCGTACAGCGCCAGCGAGTTGATCAGACCAATGTTTGGTCCCTCAGGCGTTTCGATCGGGCATACGCGGCCATAGTGGGTCGGATGAACGTCGCGGACTTCAAAGCCGGCGCGTTCACGGGTCAAACCGCCAGGTCCCAGTGCGGAGATACGACGCTTGTGCGTGATCTCGGACAGCGGGTTGGTCTGATCCATAAACTGCGACAACTGCGAAGAACCGAAGAACTCGCGGATCGCGGCGGAAATAGGCTTGGAGTTGATCAGGTCGTGCGGCATCAGGTTATCGGCTTCAGCCTGACCCAGACGCTCTTTCACGGCACGTTCAACGCGCACCAGGCCGGCGCGGAACTGGTTCTCGGCCAATTCGCCGACGCAACGCACGCGACGGTTACCCAAGTGATCGATATCGTCGACTTCGCCGCGGCCATTGCGCAACTCCACCAGGATCTTGATCACAGCCAGCACGTCTTCGTTGGACAGGGTCATCTGACCTGTCAGCTCGTCGCGGCCGATACGGCGGTTGAACTTCATGCGGCCCACGGCGGACAGATCATAACGATCTTCGCTGTAGAACAGGCCGTTGAACAGGGCTTCCACTGAATCTTCTGTCGGCGGCTCGCCGGGACGCATCATGCGGTAGATCGCTACACGCGCAGCCATCTGATCTACTGTGTCGTCGGTACGCAGAGTCTGGGAGATATAGGCACCTTGGTCCAGATCGTTGGTGTACAGGGTCTGGATACTCTTGATGCCGCCTTCGCGCAGGCGACCCAGCAATTCTTCTGTCAACTCGTCGTTGGCATTGGCAATCACCTCGCCGGTGTCGGTATCGACGATGTTTTTCGCCAATACGCGGCCCAGCAGGTAGTCTTCCGGTACGGAGATGTGCTTGATGCCGGCTGTTTCGATGTCGCGCACGTGACGCGCATTGATGCGCTTGTCCTTGGCGACCAGCACTTTGCCCGCTTTGTCGGCGATATCAAAACGCGCGACTTCGCCACGCAGACGCTCGGAGACGAATTCCATTTCTGCGCCATCGTTGTGCAGGGTGAAATTGTCGAAAACGAAGAAATTGGCCAGTATCTGCTCGTTGGTCATGCCGATGGCACGCAACAATATCGTCACCGGCATCTTGCGACGACGGTCGATACGGAAAAACAGGATATCTTTAGGATCGAATTCAAAGTCCAGCCAGGAACCACGGTAAGGAATGATCCTTGCCGAGAACAGCAACTTGCCGGAAGAATGTGTTTTGCCCCTGTCGTGCTCGAAGAAGACGCCAGGCGAACGGTGCAACTGAGACACGATGACGCGCTCAGTACCGTTGATGACAAAAGAACCAGTAGTCGTCATGAGCGGCAATTCGCCCATGTAGACTTCCTGTTCCTTCATTTCTTTGACGACCGGTTTGGTAGGAGATTCTTTATCCAGAATGACCAAACGCACTTTTGCACGCAAAGGAGATGCAAAAGTGAGGCCACGCTGTTGACATTCCTTGACGTCAAAAGCAGGATCACCTAAAACGTAGGATAGGAATTCGAGACGAGCGAACCCATTATGCGACACAATCGGGAAAATGGACGTGAAGGCAGACTGCAAGCCCTCGTTTTTGCGGGTCGACGGTGCTTTGTCGGCTTGCAAAAAGCCCAGATATGACTCGAGCTGGGTCGCCAGCAGGAACGGAACGTTGTGAACGTTAGCGCGTTTCGCAAAAGATTTACGAATACGCTTCTTCTCAGTAAATGAGTAGTGCATGGACACTCCGTGAGTGACAAGGAAGGATGGAGAATTCAGGATTCAAAATGCAATATCAAGTCCGGAAACTCAATAAATACAGCATGAAACCTCAAGTCTCAGCCCTTACAATGTTGAAACTAAGCTTCGAGCCGACAAACTGGGGCAGATGATCTTGCCGCAGAACTTACTAGTACTAAACAAACCAGAACGACGAAGAAGCCAAAGAGGAACCCTCTCTTTTGAGAGGATTCCAATCTTTGACTCTGGCGAATCCGTAAATTCGCCCTGTAACATCAATATTACTTGATGTCTGCTTTCGCGCCAGCTTCTTCCAGTTTTTTCTTGGCTGCTTCAGCATCAGCTTTAGCAACTGCTTCTTTAACTGCTTTAGGAGCGCCGTCAACCAGGTCTTTAGCTTCTTTCAAGCCCAGGCCAGTCAATTCGCGAACTGCTTTAATTACGCCAACTTTGTTTGCGCCGACTTCAGACAGGATTACGTTGAATTCTGTTTGCTCTTCAGCAGCAGCGGCACCAGCACCACCACCGGCTGCAGGTGCAGCCATTGCAGCAGCGGAAACGCCGAATTTTTCTTCGAATGCCTTAACCAGGTCGTTCAGGTCCATTACGGACATCGCGCCTACGGCTTCCAGGATATCGTCTTTGCTAATTGCCATTTGAAACTCCAATTATTTAGTATTACATCTATTCGGTATTGACGAAATTACGCGAAACAGCAATTAAGCCGCTTCTGCTTCTTTCTTTGCTGCCAGAGCTGCGAGGCCACGTGCAAAGCCGGATACAGGAGCCTGCATCATGCCCAACACTTGTGACAACAAAACTTCACGGCTAGGAATGCTTGCCAATGCGATAACGCCAGCTTTATCCAGCGCTTTACCAGCATAGTTACCTGCTTTAACAACCAGCTTGTCGTTGGATTTTGCAAAGTCTTGAACGACTTTAGCAGCAGCAACAGCATCTTCCGAGATCGCATAGATCAACGGACCGGTCATTGCATCAGCGAGGCTTGCAAATGCAGTTCCCTCAACAGCGCGACGTGCGAGTGTGTTTTTCAACACGCGCATGTATACGCCTTGAGCACGTGCCGAAGCACGCAATTGCGTCAAATGACCGACCTGGATGCCACGGTATTCGGCCACGACGATAGTCTGTGCTTTAGCTACTTTTGCAGAGACTTCGGCGACTACGGCCTTTTTGTCATTCAGATTGAGACTCACGGTCAACCTCCAATTATGATATTCGGTCATTGCATCGGGATGATGCCACTTCCTTATATCGTTTCGAACACGGCGTCCGAAGTGAGGAGTCCCACACTGGCGAACCAGCGATGTAACTACAAACTTGTTCGGGTACACCATCTGCGTTGGGAAAATCGGTTGCCCGACTAGTTTTAACTTTGCACATCAACCCGCATGTACGCCGCCCAACGGTCTTTGACACTCCGACCGGCCTTGATAAATCAACGCCGATCAGCCCAAAGATGCGCCATGCACTGAAGAGTCAGGCATGGACTTGATTCTTTACAGTATTACGCGCCCAGATTAACGTGATCTACGCGCACACCCGCACCCATAGTGGATGAGATGGAAACTTTACGCAGATATATGCCTTTGCTGGACGCTGGCTTGGCTTTGTTCAAAGCTTCGATCAAAGCAACCAGGTTGGATTTCAACTCTGCATCGCCAAAGGACTTGCGGCCGATGGTCGAGTGGATGATACCAGCCTTGTCAGTACGATATTGAACTTGACCGGCTTTTGCGTTTTTAACCGCATTAGCGACGTCAGGAGTAACAGTACCGACTTTAGGATTTGGCATCAGGCCACGTGGTCCCAGGATTTGGCCCAGTGTACCGACGATACGCATGGTGTCAGGAGAGGCGATAACGATATCAAACGGCATGTCGCCGGCTTTGATGCGTTCAGCCAAATCTTCCATACCAACGATATCTGCACCGGCTACTTTAGCTTGTTCAGCTTTCTCGCCAGTCGCGAATACCGCTACGCGTACAGTTTTACCTGTGCCGGCTGGCAATACGACGGAACCACGAACAACCTGGTCGGATTTCTTAGGATCAACGCCCAGTTGAACAGAAACATCGATGGATTCGTTGAATTTTGCAGTTGCGCATTCTTTGATCAACGCAATCGCGTTGTCAAATGGATACACCTTCAGGCGGTCAACTTTGGATTTGAGCAATTTTGCCCGTTTGGATAACTTAGCCATTACAGTCCCTCTACCGTGATGCCCATGGAGCGTGCCGAACCAGCGATGGTGCGTACTGCTGCATCCATATCCGCTGCTGTCAGATCTGCGCGCTTAACAGTCGCGATCTCTTCAGCTTGCTTACGAGTAATTTTGCCAACTTTGTCAGTATGCGGCTTTGGTGAACCTTTAGTGATGCCCGCTGCTTTTTTGATCATGTAAGTTGCAGGAGGCGTCTTCATCACGAAAGTGAAAGACTTGTCCGCGAATGCAGTGATCACGACAGGGATAGGCATGCCTGGTTCAACACCTTGGGTCTGCGCGTTGAACGCTTTGCAGAATTCCATGATGTTCAAACCGCGTTGACCCAGTGCTGGACCAATCGGCGGGGATGGATTTGCTTTACCGGCTGGCACTTGCAGCTTGATAAAGCCTATGATTTTCTTTGCCATGATGGCTCCTTCATAAGTTGAGTGTTAGCGCCCACTAGCGCAATCTTGCTGCATTAGCGGGCTCCTCTGTTTGTTACCTGGCAGTTTTCACAGAATCTCTCCTGCTGCGCACTGACCGAACGCTTATTCTTACAAACCGATTAAACCTTCTCTACCTGGCCAAATTCCAGTTCAACCGGAGTGGCGCGGCCGAAGATGGTGACGGTAACGCGAACTTTGGATTTTTCGTAATTCACTTCTTCCACGTTGCCGTTAAAGTCAGTAAATGGACCATCCTTGATGCGCACAACCTCGCCCACTTCGTACAAGACCTTAGGCCTTGGCTTTTCAACGCCTTCTTGCATCTGCTGCAAAATCTTGTCGACTTCGTGCTGCGGTATCGGTGACGGCTTGTTGGATTTGCCGCCGATGAAACCGGTTACCTTGTTCGTGTTCTTGACCAGATGCCAGGTATCGTCTGTCATTTCCATCTCGACGAACACATAGCTTGGGAACAGACGCCTTTCGGTAACGGCTTTCTTGCCGTTCTTGATCTCAATCACTTCTTCAGTCGGGACCAGTATCTGGCCAAACTTGTCTTGCATTTCCGCGCGTTCGATACGCTCGGTCAGTGCGCGCTGCACACTCTTTTCCATGCCGGAATAGGCATGCACCGCATACCATCTTTTAGCGCTTTTAGGTACAGACACTGTTGGCTCTGTACCTTTTTCGTTATCCTGATTGTTTTCGTTCATTATTTCTTCCATCCGAGAACCAGTTCCAATAACACGTATTCAAGAATCTTGTCCGTGCCCCAGAGGAAAATTGACATAAGTAAAACAAAACCAAACACTACCGCAGTAATCTGCATCGCCTCTTTACGCGTCGGCCACACCACTTTTTTGGTTTCGCGGACAGACTCACGGGCAAAATTGATAAAACCTTGACCAGCCTCTGAAGTCCACGCCAAACCGATAGCGACGATCAGACCAGCAACCAGGGCTGATGCGCGCACCAAAGTAGATTGATTTGCGAGAATATAAAAAGCAGCAACACCGGCAACCACAGCAACGATAGCCAGAATGACCTTGAACTTGTCATTTGACGTGCTGACTGTTTGAACGGGATGGTTAGACATACTCTGTTTACTTTCGATGCCCTGCGGCCATGATGGTGGCAGGGGCGGAGGGAATCGAACCCCCAACCTTCGGTTTTGGAGACCGACGCTCTGCCAATTGAGCTACACCCCTACGCCTTTGAACTTCTTGAACCAAACGCAGTGATC
>DATHMC010000057.1:0-5042 GCA_035487495.1 Undibacterium sp. | reverse complement strand
GGTCGTCTTCATCATGGCGGCTTACGGATGGAGGATGTCGTTCTATGTCTGCGGCGCGCTGAGCCTGGTCTGGGTCGTAGCGTGGATGCTTGTATTTACGGAAGATCCCGCAGACCATCCCGGCGTATCGAAGGAAGAACTGGCCGCGCTGCCCGCAGTCAAAAAGAAAAATGTGCAAATCCCCTGGGGGCCGCTGGGCAGGCGCATGGCGCCGGTTACATTGGTCTATTTCTGCTACGGCTGGACCCTGTGGCTGTTCCTGAGCTGGATACCGCAATATTTCTTGCACAGCTATGATCTCGACCTGAAAAAATCGGCCTTGTTCGCCTCCAGCGTATTTTTCGCCGGCGTGGTCGGCGACACCCTGGGCGGCATCGTCAGCGACAAGATACTGATACGCACCCACAACCTGAAATGGGCGCGCAGCTATATGGTATCGATCTACATGTTCTTGACGCTGTTGTCCCTGTTGCCGCTGATGTTCACGCACAACCTGCTGGTATCCATACTCAGCCTGAGTGCGGGCTTCTTCTTCGCCGAAATGACGATAGGCCCGATGTGGGCGATCCCTATGGACATTGCGCCGGAATACTCCGGTACTGCCAGCGGCATGATGAACACCGGTTCCGCCCTGGCCGCGATCATCTCGCCGGTACTGTCCGGCTACCTGATAGACCGCTTCGGCAACTGGGAGCTGCCTTTTGTCGGCAGCATGATATTGATGGGCTTTGGGGTCGTGCTGGCTTTCCGCATGCAACCGGAAAGCAAATTCCAGTTGGCGCCGACTGTCGCCGCCGACAAAGCCGAGCACCCCTATCCCGTCAATACCTGATTTTTTTCGGGCAATCGGCTCCCTGGAGCGGAGCTGATTGTTACCCATTGCGTTTAGTCTGATATGAACCGAGCCCGAGCCGGCCGGCGTATCGGCCGGTTTTCCTCACAGGACATCTGATATGTTAGCAAAACCCATCCATCTGGTTGCTCCCGACGGCGGGCGGGGAGCGACACCCATGCAGCGCCAATTGCAAAAAGAATTGCGGGGCGACGTATTATTCAGCGCCGCCGACAGGGGGCGTTATGCGACCGATGCCTCCATTTACCAGATCATGCCGCTCGGCATCGTGGTGCCCCGTAGCCAGGACGATTTGATGCTGGCGCTGGAGATCGCGCGCCAGCATCAAGCGCCGGTGCTGGCGCGCGGCGCCGGCACCAGCCAGTGCGGGCAAACCGTCGGCGAAGCGCTGGTGATAGACAGCAGCAAATGGCTGAACAATGTGCTGGAATTCGACTCGGCAGCAATGACGGTGACGGTGGAGCCCGGCATCGTGCTGGATCACCTGAACGCCTGGTTGAAACCGCACGGGCTATGGTTTCCGGTGGACGTGTCGACCGCCGCGCAATGCACGATAGGCGGCATGGCGGGCAATAATTCCTGCGGCTCGCGCTCGATAGAATACGGCAACATGGTGCACAATGTGCTGGCGATCGACGCGGTGCTGGCAGACGGCAGCCAGGCGCAGTTTGGAGCGATCGGAAAAATGAAACACGGCCCAAGGCTGGATGCGATCTTGAGCGGACTGCAGCGGATCGCCGTGCGCGAAAGAGACGAGATCCGGGAACGGATGCCCAGGGTCCTGCGCCGCGTTGCGGGCTACAACATCGACATTTTTGATTGCCGCAACCCCAGGGCGTACGCCGACGACGGTATCGCCAACCTGGCGCATATCCTGGTCGGCTCGGAAGGGACGCTGGCCTATTCCCGCCAGCTGACCTTGAAGCTGGCTCCCTTGCCGCAGCACAAAGTGCTGGGCGTGGTGAACTTTGCCAGTTTCTACCAGGCCATGGATATGACCCAGCACATCGTCAAGCTGGGGCCGACCGCGGTGGAACTGGTGGACCGCACGATGATAGACCTGGCGATCGGCAATCCCGCCTTCAAGCCGGTGATCGAAAAGGCCTTGACCGGCCAGCCGCAAGCCATCCTGCTGGTCGAGTTTTCCGGTGCAACGCAAGCGGCGCAATTGCAAAAACTCGGGCAACTGGTCGAACTGATGGCCGACCTGGGTTTGCCGGCCTCTGTCGTCGAAATGCCGAATGCCAATGAGCAGAAGTCCCTGTGGGAAGTGCGCAAGGCCGGCCTGAACATCATGATGAGCATGAAGGGCGACGGCAAGCCGGTGTCCTTCATCGAGGATTGCGCGGTGCCGCTGGAGCACCTGGCCGAGTACACCAGCCAGTTGACCGAGGTATTCCATCGCTACGGCACCGAGGGTACCTGGTATGCGCACGCCAGCGTGGGCACGCTGCACGTGCGGCCGATACTGGACATGCGGCGTGGCGGCGCGAAAGACATGCGTGAAATCGCCGAAGCTGCCGCTGCACTGGTGCGCAAATACAAGGGAGCCTATTCCGGCGAGCACGGCGACGGCCTGTGCCGCGGCGAATGGGTGGCATGGCAATACGGTCCCAAAATTAATCACGCGTTCCGTGAAATCAAACAACTGTTTGACCCTGACAACCGTTTCAGTCCGGACCGCATAGTCAATCCGCCCAAGATGGACGACGCCAGCCATTTCCGGTTTGCGCCCGGCTATCAGGAACAGGCGCAGGCGACGCAGCTGGACTGGTCGTCTTGGAACGTATTGCGTGATCCGTTATCCGGTGTAGAGACTGCTCCCGGTACCGGCACTGACAAGACCGGCGGCCTGGCCAAGCTGGTGGAGATGTGCAATAACAACGGCCACTGCCGTAAATTTGACGCCGGCACCATGTGCCCCAGTTATCGCATCACCAAGGACGAGAAGCACGTCACCCGCGGCCGCGCCAATACCTTGAGGCTGGCGATTTCCGGACAACTTGGGCAGGAGGGCCTGGCCAGCCCCGAGGTCAGGGAGACGCTGGACCTGTGCGTATCCTGCAAAGGCTGCAAGCGCGATTGCCCGACCGGCGTAGACATGGCAAAGATCAAGATAGAGACCAGGGCCGCGTGGACGCAGAAGCATGGCCTGCGCCTGCGCGACAGGCTGGTCGCCTATATGCCCGCCTATGCACCGTATGCGAGCCGTTTCGGCGGCCTGATCGCGTTGGCCGACAAAATGCCGGTACTGTCTTCATGGTTCAAGAAGAGCTTGGGGCTGGCGACGCAGCGCTCTTCGCCCAGGTTTCAAACTTCCTTCCTGGCGAATGCGCACGCAAATCCGGATGCTGGTAAGGACGGTAAAGAGGTTTTGCTGTTCGTCGACACCTTCAATAATTACATGGAGCCGGAAAACGCCAGGGTGGCCCAGCAGGTACTGGAGGCGGCCGGGTATAGAGTGCACTTCAGCGCGGCGCCGGGGCAGCGGCCCCTGTGCTGCGGGCGCACCTATCTGTCCGCCGGCCTGGTCGACCGGGCCAAGGCGGAAGCGCGCCGCTCGCTGGATACCTTGCTGCCTTTCGTCAATCGCGGCGTAGCGATCGTCGGCCTGGAGCCGTCTTGCCTGCTGACCCTGCGCGACGAATTCCTGAATTACGGTTACGGCGCCGAGGCGGAAAAACTGTCCCGCTCTGCCTTCCTGTTTGAGGAATTCCTGGTCAGGGAAAAGCAGGCCGGCCGTCTGCAACTGGACTTGCAGGCGCTACATCACAACCAGGTGCTGGTGCACGGCCATTGCCACCAAAAGGCCTTCGACGCTTTTACGCCGGTGCAAACGGTATTGAAGTGGATACCGCAGCTGGAGTTGTCGGTGGTGGAGTCTTCCTGCTGCGGCATGGCGGGCAATTTCGGCTACGAGGAAGAGCACTACGAGGCGTCGCTGGCGATGGCGGAATTGTCGCTGCTGCCGGCGGTCAGGAAGGCGCTGGCTGCAGACGGCAAGACGCTGGTAGTGGCAGACGGCACCAGCTGCCGGCACCAGATACATGATGGTGCCCAGCAGCAGGCTATGCATGTGGCGCGGGTGCTGGCACGTTCGCTGAAGTTAGGCGCGGAAGCTTAAACTCCCTGGAATTCGCGCCGGTAGGCCGACGGCGAAGTATGGAAAGCGCCGGCGAAATGGCGGCGCAACACCATGGCTGATCCGAAGCCGGTGTCATTGGCGATATCTTCTATGGAGCGCTTGGTCGATTCCAGTTGGCGTTGTGCCTGCGCCAGCCGCTGGTTCAACAGCCATTGCCCTACCGTGGTGCCGGTCAGTTTCTGGAAATGCCGGGTAAAGCTGCGTCTGCTCATCAGGGCCCGCTGCGCCAGTAGATCCAGGCTTTGCGGCTCGGCCAGGTGCTGCAGCATCCACTCCAACACCCTGGACAGCCGGTCGTCGCTTGCCAATACCGGCAGCGGCTGATCTATGTACTGCGCTTGTCCGCCCTGCCGGTGCGGGGCGACCACCAGCCTGCGCGCGACATGCGTGGCGACATCCGAGCCGAATTGCGAGCGCAGCAGGTGCAGGCAGCAATCGATACCCGCCGCCGTGCCGGCCGAGGTGGTGACATCTCCGTGATCTACATAGAGTACATTGGGATCCAGGCCGATGTGCGGATAGCGGCGGGCAAATTCCTCCGCCAGCGCCCAGTGGGTGGTGGCCGTACGATGCTCCAACAGGCCTGCTTCTGCTACTACAAAGGCGCCCAGGCATAAGCCGACGATGCGCGCGCCGCGTTTGTGCGCCTTGCGCAAGGCCTGCAGCAATTGCTCGGAAGGGCGAGCCAGATCGGCGCGCCAGGACGGCACGACCACCATATCGGCACGCGCCAGCACCGACAGCCCGTACCCGGTGTTGATGGTGAATCCTGCGCTGGTCTGTATGGCTTGCTTGCCCGGCCCCGGCTCGGCTGAGCATACGCAGATCTTAAATTCCGGCAAGCCCAGCCCGGCATGCAACTCGCCGAACACCAGGCACGGCACAGACAGGTGAAAAGGGCTGATACCGTCAAAGACGATGACGGCAACCGTCTTGCTGGTAGACTGCGATAATTTTGACATGGCCCGATTGTATCGCTTAATGGCAATCGGGTCACTATCTTCGAGGCCCGGTTTCATTGATAATCGGTTTCACGGACAGCGC
>DATHMC010000056.1:0-11106 GCA_035487495.1 Undibacterium sp. | reverse complement strand
TCTGCAGATGTGCCGCCAGGCGTTCGAGCAGCAGGACGACGATCCCCATCGTGGCCACGTGCAGGAACAGGTTCCAGACAAAAATACCCGGCTGTGTCGCCAGAAAATTGGCTTTCAATTGCAACAGCAGCAAAGGTATCGCTGAAACGAAGGCGACCAGAAGGCCGGGGTTTCTCCCGACATACCAGGTGACGATGCCAACTGGGAGGATGTAAAAGATGGATAAGGAAATATTGATGCCAACCAGGTAGTCGGGGATGCCGAAAATCATGGTGCCGGCCAATGCCGATATCAGAAGCGCCTTGGGCGAAAAATTTTTCAGCCGCCGATCAATCAGAGCGAAAAATCTCTTCTTGTCCACGTATCCTCCAAAGGAAAGAGGCCGTTCATTATTTGTGCGCATGTCGATTTTCGACCTGAGCACAGGCCGCCCCAGCGTTCATGGCTTCGGGAAAACCGCTACTGTATTTTAGTGCCGTTCTAACGGAATTTTAGGGCTATTTCGGTCGAATTCTCTCTCGGCATCGGTGATATGGCTGATCAGGATGTGAGATATTAAATTCACTCCTATGCCGGCAAAAACAGCCGGCACCAGCTACAGCGCCACGGAGATTTCCGATGAGAAAATTTTATCGTCGAACAAGGATGGGGAAACCCTGGCCATGGACTTCAGGAGCTGCAACAGGAATATGTTAAGGCCGGAAAACGCGATAAGAATGATGCCGAGCATTAACACAAGCTTGCGCGAGATGGTTTTCTTCCACAACAGGTAAGCGTTGATGGAAAAAGGAACAACAAATGAAGACAGCAGCAACATAAAAAACTCGGCCTCTACAAATACGGATCCAGTCATTTTTCAGTACCTCACGTTTTGTGCGCAAGCCTGCGGCGGCCCCATTGGCGCTTGATAACGGTGCTTATTTAAACACGCCGGTGTAACCGGATTACTTCGCCGCCGGCGGGTTTTGTAAGGAAATGTTCGATTTGTTAGGGTACGAAAAAGACCGGTAATTTATCTGCGGTGATCGGCCAAATTAATCGGCAGCATCGGCTGCAATGCGGCAGGCATGGGCATCGCAGCCGGCCGGATATTCCTGTGCCGGGCTGACTAATTGCGTTATGCAAAAAAGACAATTTTCTCTTTGAGTCGCACTCCAATTTAAGTCTCGTCGGGCAAGTTCGCTGTTGCGGGAAAGGGCGCGGCTCGCGGGCCGCTCCCGCCTTGCAACAGCGCGGTACGCTCTACTCGTCAAACTTTAAGCTGCGCCGGGAGCGCGGAAGCAGGGCGATCGAGGTTTTTCATCCCAAAGCACACGCGCAACCACCCCACCCGCGCAATTACTCCCGAAGTAAGAATCCAGCATCCCGCCACCGTTCCTGCACCCACCAGTGTAGCCTCCAGGGCGCCGCCCAGCCTGAGCGGGATCAGCCAGTAGGCGAACAGAATGATCAGGCTCTGGTGCAGCACATACCAAGGGTAGACCGCCTGATTGCTCCAGGACAGCCAGCGGAACGGCCGGTTCAGCAGGGTGTGGCCCCAGCCCAGCACTGCGCACAGCATGCACCACGCATACAGCGCGCGCACCGCCCAGATCGTCAGCAATTGCCAGACCGGCGGTTCTCCGGCCAGTAGCCGGACGCCGGTAAAATAGATTGCAAACAACATCAGCGCACCGGCTGCAAGCGGCTTGCGCAAACGGGCCAACTCCGTCCAGATGCCGCTATCTCCGCCCATCCACCAGCCAAAGATAAACATCGTAAAATAGGCCGCATGCGCATACCAGTCGTTCGCCAGTGCATGGCTTTCTGGAAAAGAGGACTGCAGCGTCGCTATCCACAGGTACATAATGGCCGCCGGAAAAACCAGCAGACGCCAGCCGCGCAAGCCCAGGAAGGCCGCGCGCCAGCGGCCTGCTATTTCGCCGAATGCGGGCAGGCGCGCCAGTTGCCGGCCTAGCAGCAGGACCGCGGTGTACAGCCACAGGTACAGCAGATACCACAGGTGGTTCCAGGTAAAGCCGTATTGCCAGCCGTCAAAGGCCAGGGCCGGCCAGTGGTAGCCGCCGTAATAGTGCACGATGAATTGCCCGAAGCCGGGTTCCACCAGCCCGTTTGCTACGCCCTGGCAATACGGCTGCAGCGGCACCACCACCGCCATGCCGAACAGCAGGGGCAGCATCAGGCGACTGGTCCGCTGCAGGAAAAAATTGCCTTGCAAGCCGCTTGCCCGCCGTGCCTGCAGTTTCTGCAACAGCATCGCGGTGGACATGCCGGAGATCAGGAAAATCAGGTCCATGCGCCAGCGGTTGACGAACAGCATCGGCCATTGCAGCCATGCCGCTTGGTAACTGCTCTTGATATGAAAGCCCCAGTCCTGCACATACACCATTGCAAGGTGGTACAGGATCAGCAGCCCGAAGGCCAGCGCGCGCAGCGCATCGATATCGTGACGGCGTTTAGTCATGATGAAAAACCTGCATGATGAAAGTCCTATAAGGTGGATGACCTCCGCAATGTAGTGTTTCGCCCATCCCGGTGCCGCGGAATGTGACGACAAGCGGGTAAAAAGGGATAAGAGGAGGCCGGCGGTGACGAATTTCGTCAGGTTTTGTCAGAGGAGAAGGTAAAATTCCGCCATGAATCCAGACCACTCCACCCCCATCCCCGGTGAAGCGCAGGCCGGCGCGCAATTGCCCACCCCCGAACCCGTCAGGCGCGACCTGCTGGCGCGCTACCAACCGTGGCGCAAGATAGTCGAACCGGGCTTCTGGATCGTCTTATTGTGCTTCCAGGCAAGTGTCAACAGCGTCGTTGCCTGGCTGGACATGCGCCGCGCGGGCTTGGGTTTTGCCATCTGGGAACCCGTGGTTTGGGAGGTCACCAGCAACTTGGCGGTGCTGGCGCTGATCCCGGCGGTGCTGGCCTTTGAGCGGCGTTATCCCTTGCAACTGGCGACGTGGCGGCGGCATTGGCCGCTCCATCTGCTGGCCAGCCTGGCGTTTTGTGTGCTGCATGTCGCCGCGATGGTGGCTGGCCGCAAGCTGGCGTATTTTCTGGCCGGCAGCAGCTACGATTTCGGCAACTGGATGCGCGAAACCGGCTACGAATACCTGAAGGACGTACGCGCCTATGTCGGCATCCTGGCGGCAGTAGCCCTGTACCGCCTGTTGCTGCTCAGGCTGCAGGGCGAAGCCCGGTTGCTGGCGGCGCCGGAATCGGGGCCGCCGGTAGAGCCGATCGAGCGCCCGGAACGCTTTCTGGTGCGCAAGTTGGGCAAGGAATTCCTGCTGCCGGCCGCCGAGGTGGAATGGCTGCAGGCCTGGGGCAATTATGTGAATCTGCGGGTTAGGGCGCACGATTACCCCTTGCGCTGCACCATGGCGGCGATAGAGGGCCGGCTGGATGGCAGCCGCTTCGTGCGCGTGCACCGCAGCTATATCGTCAACCTGGATTATGTCCGGGAGATCGTGCCGCTGGATTCAGGCGACGCCCGCGCCACCATGCGCGACGGTAGCCAGCTGCCGATCAGCCGGCGTTACCGGGATAGTTTGCGCAAGATGTCGGCATGGGCAGCGTAACGGACGGCCCGGAAATCGGGATGCCGACCGCATAAAATTCGGAGAAACCCGCAGAACTAGCTGCTTAATTAGACGCCATATTGCGCACACTGCAAACTTGCGCGCCGATAGGCGAGCAGAGCTATACTGTCCGCACAACAAGAAACTCGGGAGTTTTTATGTCTTCAGTTCCAGAACAAGGCAAGGCGGCGATCGTCGCACAGATTCAACAATTGATGGCACAGTCCGTTGCTGCCGCAGAGCAAGATCAGGCGAGGCAATTCATCACCCAATACTATGGCGATATCGACGAGGAAGATTTCCTGACCCGCGATGCAAAAACCTGGGCTGCCATTGCCCTGTCCCATTACCAGTTCGGCCGCGAATTCGCCCGCGGCGCCCCCAAGATCCGCATCTTCAATCCCAGGCTCAACGACAACGGCTGGGACGCCGCCCGCACCGTGGTGGAGTTCATCAATGACGACATGCCCTTCCTGGTCGATTCCATCTCGATGGAAATCAACCGCCAGGGCGGCGCGGTGCAATTCATCGTGCACCCGCTGTTTGCCGCCGAGCGCGATGCCAAGGGTGTGTGCTCGTCGCTGGCGCCGGCGCAGGGCGGCAAGCAGCAGGAATCCTGGATACATATAGAACTGGACAAGATCACCGACCCCAAGCGCCTCGCCGAACTGGAAGAGGGTTTGCGCAGGATATTGTCGGACGTGCGGGCCTCGGTGGAGGACTGGCCGCAGATGACGCAAAAAGTGCCGGAAATCCTCGCCAGCCTGGGTGGCGCCGCCAAAGTGGTGCCGCTGGAAGAGCTGGACGAGGCGCGCGCCTTCCTGCAATGGATGGCGGACAACCATTTCACCTTCATCGGCTACCGCGAATACGAGCTAAAACAGGAAGACGGCCAGGATGTGATGCACATCGTCGCCAATTCCGGCCTGGGCATCCTGCGCGAACCGAAGGCCGGCGGCGTCTCCGAGAGCTTCATGCAATCCTCGAAGGAAGTGCGCGCGCTGGCGCGCAAGCCGCAAATCCTGGTGCTGACCAAGGCCAATTCGCGCGCCACCGTGCACCGCGCCGGCTACCTGGACTATGTCGGCGTCAAACGCTTTGACGCCGAGGGCAAGGTCATCGGCGCGCGCCGCTTCGTCGGCCTGTATACGTCCAGCGCCTACCACGCCTACCCCAAAGAAATCCCGCTGCTGCGCAACAAGCTGTCGCGCGTGATGCTGCGCGCCGGCTTCCCCGAGCACAGCCACGCCGGCAAGACCCTGCTGTCCATCTTTGAGAGCCTGCCGCGCGACGAGCTGTTCCAGATCGGCGAGGACGAGCTGTTCGATACCGTGATGGGCATCCTGCACCTGGGCGAGCGCAGCCGCACCCGCCTGTTCGTGCGGCGCGACGACTACGCCCGTTTCTATTCCTGCCTGATCTACCTGCCGCGCGAAAGCTACAACACCGAAGTGCGGCTGCGCATGCAGGAGATACTGAAGCGCGCCTTCAACGGCATCAGCGTGGAGTTCAACCTGCAATTGTCGGAGTCCGCGCTGGCACGCGTGCACATGCTGGTGCGCACCGATCCAGGCCCGACGCAGCCGGTGGATGTCAAATCCATAGAGGCGCAACTGGCTGCCGCCGTGCGCCGCTGGGAAGAAGGCGTGTTCGAACACCTGGGCAAGGTCAAAGGTGAAGAGAGCGCCAACCTGGCGCGGCGCGAATTTGCGCTGTCCTTCCCGGCCGCCTACCGCGAAGACGTCTCGGTCGACCAGGCCGTGGACGATTTCCTGGCCAGCCGCGCGCTGACCGCAGAATCGCCGATTGCGATGAGCCTGTACCGCCCGGCGCCGGCCGCTACGCAATCCGATGCGCTCAGCACCTTGCGCTTCCGCCTGTATAGCTTGGGCCGGGCGGTGCCGCTGTCGGGCAGCCTGCCGATGCTGGAAAACATGGGCGTGCGAGTGGAGAGCGAGCGTTCGTATGTGATAGAGCGGGTCGATCTGCCGGCCATCCATATCCACGACTTCGGCCTCAGCCATACCTTCGGCGAACTGCAGTTCGAGCAGGTCAAGCCCAAGTTTGAAGAAGCCTTTGCCCGCATCTGGGGCAAGCAGGTGGAAAACGACGGCTTCAACCGCCTGACGCTGGCGGGCGCCTTGTCCAGCGACGAGATCGTGATGCTGCGCGCGTATGCCAAATACCTGAAGCAGGCCGGCTTCACCTACAGCCAGAGCTATATAGAGCAAACCCTGTCCAAGCACGCCGGCATCACGCAGGCGCTGGTGCGCCTGTTCCATGCGCGCTTTGTGCCGGCCCATTCCGAAGGGCGCGACAAGGCCATCGGCATGGCCGCCGCCGCGATCGAGGGGCAGCTGGACAAGGTCGCCATCGCCGATGAAGACTTTATCCTGCGCCGCTTCCTGGCGGTGTTGCAGGCGTCCTTGCGCACCAACTATTACCAGATAGGCGAAGGTGACAAGCGCAAGCCCTACCTGTCGATCAAGTTCGATTCCAGCAAGATACCGGAACTGCCGCAGCCAAGGCCGATGTTCGAGATCTTCGTGTATTCGCCGAGGGTAGAGGGCATCCACCTGCGAGGCGGCAAGGTCGCGCGCGGCGGCCTGCGCTGGTCCGACCGGCCGGAAGATTTCCGCACCGAAGTGCTGGGCCTGGTGAAGGCGCAGATGGTCAAGAATGCGGTGATCGTGCCGGTAGGCTCCAAGGGCGGCTTCGTGCTGAAAGCCGCGCCGCCGGCGTTCGACCGCGAAGCGTATCTGAAAGAAGGCGTGGCCTGCTACCAGACCTTCCTGCGCGGCTTGCTGGACCTGACCGACAACCTGGTCAAGGGCCAGGTCGTGCATCCCGAAGGCGTGGTGCGGCATGACGCGGACGACCCCTACCTGGTGGTGGCCGCCGACAAAGGCACCGCCACCTTCTCCGACTATGCCAACGCCATCAGTGCGGAATACAATTTCTGGCTCGGCGATGCGTTTGCGTCCGGCGGCTCGGTCGGCTACGACCATAAAAAAATGGGCATCACCGCGCGCGGTGCTTGGGAAAGCGTCAAGCGTCATTTCCGCGATTTCGGCGTCGATACGCAGAGTACCGAGTTCACGGTGGCCGGCGTGGGCGACATGTCCGGCGACGTGTTCGGCAACGGCATGCTGCTGTCCCGGCACATCCGGCTGATCGCCGCGTTCGACCACCGCCATATCTTCCTTGACCCGGCGCCCGATGCGGCCAGCAGCTTTGCCGAGCGCGAGCGCCTGTTCAATTTGCCGCGCTCGTCGTGGGAGGATTATGACAAGTCGCTGATCTCGGCCGGCGGCGGCGTATTCTCGCGCGGCGCCAAGAGCATCCCGCTATCGCCGGAAATCCAGGCCGCGCTGGACATTAATGCGCAGAGCATCACGCCGGTGGAGCTGATGCGCGCGATCCTGAAAGCGCCGGTAGACCTGCTGTATAACGGCGGCATCGGCACCTATGTGAAAGCCAGCTACCAGAGCCACGACAGCGTGGGCGACCGCGCTACCGACGCTCTGCGTGTCAACGGCAACGAGTTGCGCTGCAAGGTCGTCGCCGAAGGCGGCAACCTCGGCTGCACGCAGCTGGGCCGCATCGAGTACGCGATGCACGGCGGCCGCATCAATACCGATGCGATAGACAATTCCGCCGGCGTGGATTGCTCCGACCATGAAGTCAATATCAAGATCCTGCTGAACGCCGTGATTGAAGGTGGCGCCTTGCCGGAAAGCGAGCGCAACGACTTGCTGGCCAGCATGACCGACGAAGTGGGCCTCCTGGTGCTGAAGGATAACTACTACCAGACCCAGTCGCTGGCGGTGTCCGGCGTGCGCGGTGAACAACAGCTGGATGATTACACCCGCTTTATCCGCCATCTGGAGAAAGCCGGCCGCCTGGACCGGGCAGTGGAATACCTGCCGTCCGAAGAAAAAATCAGCGAGCGCAAAGCCGCCAAGCTGGGCCTGACATCGCCGGAACGCGCGGTGCTGCTGGCCTACAGCAAGATGGAATTGTTCGATGAGCTGATTCAGTCCGACCTGATCGATGACGACTATGTGGCGCAAGCGCTGACCGGCTACTTCCCGCAGGCGCTGCAGCAGCGCTTTGCCGCCATCATGCCGCGTCACCCGCTAAAGCGCGAGATCATCGCCACCGTCATCGCCAACGACACCATCAACAGTACCGGCAGCGTGTTCGTGTACCGCATGCGCGAAGAAACCGGCGCCACCGCGCCGGAGGTGGTGCGCTGTTTCATCCTGGCGCGCGAAGTGTTCGGCATCGGCAAGCTGTGGAAAGACATCGAGGCACTGGATGGCAAGGTGCCGGCCAGTGCGCAATCGGAAATGCTGATCGACGCTGGCCGCCTGATCCAGCGCGCCACGCTGTGGTTCCTGCGTCGCCGCTCGGTCAAAATGCCGATTGCACAGGTACTCGAATTTTTCTCGTCGGGTTCCGCCGTCATTGCCCGCGATTCAGGCGCCTTCCTTGCCGAAGAAGATCTCAACGCCTGCCAGTTCGTGCAAAATGCACTGGAAGAGCAGGGTATTCCGGCCGAGGTGGCGCAGACCATCGCTCGCCTGGACAATATGTATGCGCTGCTGGACGTGGTGGAAACTTCTCACGAATCCGGCCGCCCGGTAGCGCTGGCCGCCGCGCTGTACTTCAAACTGGGCGGCAAGCTGGGTTTGCGTTGGCTTGCTTCACAAATCAGCATCCTGCCGTCCGACACCCACTGGCAAACCATGGCCCGCGCAGCGATGCGGGACGACCTCGCCAGCCTGCAGCGCCAGATGACGGCAGGCATCCTGGCCCACTCGCCCGATCTGAAAGACCCGCAGCCGCTGCTGGCCGCGTGGGAGGAGCACAGCGGCAAGGCGCTGGCGCGCGTGAATGAAGTGATGGCCGACGTGAAGGCCGCGCGCGAGTCGGATCTGGCGATGCTGTCGGTGCTGCTAAGGGAGCTCAGGATGCTGGCATAGCGGCCAGGCAGGTAGCGGCCTCGTCGAATGCGGCGTGGTCGCTGCCTGCTACATTAACGAGACATCCAAGTCGGGTGTAATAGCAAAGCGCATTACGTCGCATATGACATCAAATTGATCCGGGTAGGGTGGGCAGGCACTGCACACGCGGTCCCTGCATTAAAGCGCCTTCTATCTCAATATGATTGACAGCGTGGGCAATGCTTGCCCACCCTGCAAATCTGTCCGAGCCGGTCGAATTTGCACGTGCAAATCATTTTGTCAGAGCCGAGTGCGAGGGCGATATAGTATGATCAATGCCTTCACTCTCACCATCTCAAGAATGAACTTCCCCAAGGAGCCCCCATGCAACTGATAGGAATGCTAGATTCCCCGTACGTACGCCGCACCGCGATCTCGCTGCAACTGCTCGGCCTGCGCTTTGAGCATCAATCCATCTCCGTGTTCAGCACCTATGAGCAATTCCGGCAGATCAATCCTGTCGTCAAGGCGCCGTCATTGGTGTGCGACGATGGCGAAGTGCTGATGGATTCCACCTTGATCATCGATTACGCCGAAGCGCTCGCCGGTTCCCGCAAGAGCCTGATGCCGGCCGCGATTGCGGAGCGCCAGCACGCGCTGCGTGTGATCGGGCTGGCGCTGGCCGCGACCGACAAGAGCGTGCAGATCGTCTATGAACGCAACGTCAGGCCGGCCGAGAAGCTGCACGAACCCTGGGTGGCCCGCGTCTCTGCGCAGCTGCTGACGGCGCTTGACCTGATCGAAGCGGAACTGCAGCGCCGGCCGCTGGCGGCCACCAGCGACACTATCGGCCAGGCTGGCGTGACCGTCGCGGTAGCATGGGACTTCCTGCAACACATGGTGCCTGATGTAGTGCCCGTTGCGCCTTATCCCGCCTTGCAAGAGTATTCGCGCCAGGCGGAATTGCTGCCGGAATTTAAAGCCGCGCCTTTCGGCTCCGGCACTTATCGGCACGTCGGTTAGCAAGGCTTTTAGTTTTACATTCGACACACCTGGATGCCGCCTCAGAGCGGCGTCCTCTCCATCAGGCTGCGCTACAACGCGACACCTCAATTCTTTAACCGCCTGATTACAACATTCCGTTACAATAGCGCTCGCATCTACAGACAACATCCAAAAAACCAAACAGCGATGGATAGCGTACGTCAACGCGGGCGATCTCACATCGCCGGCAAACTTATTTTATTGGCACTTCTCCTGCCGCCGGCAATGGACGGCTGGGGCGGCGATGCCATTGGCAAATTGGCCGACCTTCCGTATCGCGAACCGATAGGGGTCGACCTGGGGTTTTCCTATACCAGGGGGAACTATAGCGAGAGCGTCCCCAGCGAAAGCCGGGCCAAGACACTGAGCGTGCAATGGACGGCGTTCGATACCGATTTCCAGCTCAGCACCTCGTATTTGAATCGCACTGCACCTGCCGGCACCATCATTACCAGAGTCAAAAAGCACGTGACGGTCACCCCCAGGCTGGTCACGTCATCCGGCGAGGGCGACGTATTGATCAGCGCCAACCGGGAAATCCTTGAAGACCCTGCCACTGCGATTGCCGTCAACCTCATCGGCGGCGCCAATATCGCCGCGGCGGACAGCTCCAAAGGGCTGGGCACCGGGAAGAATGACTATTTTCTCGGGCTGACGGCCAGCTATCCGCTGGAAAAGGCCTTGCTCAGCGGCGGCGCCAAATACTCCGTCCTGGGCAGCCCGGGCAAGATAAAGGTGAACGGCATCCTGGAAGACCTGCAGTTTCAGAATGTATGGTCGGGCTTCATTTCCCTGTCGACGGAATTCTTCCCCAGGAATACCACCGCGATCAGCTTCAGCATAGAACAGCCTTCAGGCAGCGGCACCTCGTATTATCAGGCGGCGGAAATTTCCAGCTCGTATCGCTTTAGCAATTACGGCGGCATCCGCTTTTACGCCACCAAGGGGGCGACCCAGAACAGCCCCGACTGGAGCGCCGGGATGGGGTTGTACACCAGCTTTTGATCCAGCTTCTGAGGCGGGCCCGGCACAAGCTCCCGGTATTCCGCAGGATTGTTGCGCTAGGCGCGCAGCGGCCTGTTCAGCTCCGTGCGCCAGTGAGCCGCATCAGGGCCGCTCTCCGGCCCCGCCACATAGCATTCCCACAGGTCGTCGGCAGGTTGCAGCTGCTGCTCTTCTATCCATCTCATGAACTCGCCCCAGGCTGAACCCAGGCCCTCGTAAGGGCCGCGATAGACGGTCCTGGCCACCCTGGCCGCAGGCAGCTGGCTGGCGATCACGCGGCCGGTGGCAGTGATCGCGGCCGGGATAGGCACGCCAACCTCAAAGTCAAACATCTCGGGGTCCATCTTCAGGTGATATGAGAACCAGGGGCCGGTGGGAGCCAGCCCCTGCGCCGCAACGGCGGCCATCACCTCCTGGTAGGCCGGCCCCATGACCTTCTGTATCTCCGCGCGCGCAATGGTGAGCCGGATGACGGCGGTGTGCCGGGCGGTGGTCTCGGTGATATGCGGATTTTCCAGCATGGAGTTCTC
>DATHMC010000055.1:0-2895 GCA_035487495.1 Undibacterium sp. | reverse complement strand
GTGCCGTTGTAGCCGTAGGTAGTTTGTTTTTCGCCGGTGAGTTCCAGGCCGGCGACGACGGTATGCCTAAGCGCGCCGGTATCGAATTCGGCGGTGATCGTGCTCTGGTTGGTCAGGATTTCATTTTGCTGATCCTTGACGGTGCGCGTGCTGCGCGCCAGCGTCCAGCCGGCGGGATTCGCCGCCGCCGGCGTCAGCAGGTTGGCTGCCGTGCCCATGAACGCCGTCAGCAAATAATTCTGCGCGGTCTTGCCGTAGCGCGTGGTGTTTTGCAGTTTCACACTGGAATGGAAGTCGTGCTCTATGCGCGCAGTAAACATGTCTGCGGTGACATGGTCAAAGTCGGATGTAGAGCCGTAGAAGTTCTTCGGATTGACCGGCGCCGCGCTGCCCAGGAAAGGACGGGTTGGATCGGGGCTGGCGTAGCCGGGCAAGCCTATCGTCGGCACGCCGCCGTCCGGCACATTGTCTTGCTTGACGTGCAGGTAATCCAGGTAAAAGCGGGTCGGGCTCCGCAGGCCGAACGCGAACGTAGGGGCGATCGCCCAGCGCTTGTTACTGACTTCATTGCGGGCCGGATTGCCGCTGTCCTGGTCCACCACATTCAAGCGGAACGCGGTGCCATTGTCAGGATTGATGACCTTGTTCCAATCGGCCGTAACGCGTTTCTGGCTGCCGCCGCCCGCCGTAATGGAAGAATAGAACGCATCTTCCAGACCGGGTTGTTTGGAAGTCAGGTTGACCGAGCCGGTGGGAGAGCTGCGGCCGCTGTCGGTGCCGGCCGGCCCCTTCAATACATCGATCTGCTCGATATTGAACACGTCGCGCGAGATCGAGCCCAGGTCGCGTACGCCGTCGACATAGATGCTGCTGGAAGAATCGAAGCCGCGCATGTAGATCGCGTCGCCGGTACTGGTGCTGCCGTTCTCGCCCAGGAAGAAAGTACCTACGCCTGGCGTATTGCGCAGTGCTTCAGTCAAGGTAACCGCGCCTTGCTGTTCTATCAGCTCTTTCTTGATGACGGTAATGGTTTGCGGCGTGTTCAGCAGCGCTTCGGTATACTTGGGCGTGGCGGCCTTGTCAGCCTTGAAATCATTCTCCTTCGATCCATGCACTTTTACTTCATGCAGGGTCTGGGTGCTGGCTGCCGCCGCGCTTACAGTTGGAGCCACAGCGCCCTGTTCGGCAGCTTGCGCGACGACCGGCAACAGCATGACCGCCAGTGCCGTACTCATATGTTGGTTAAAACGGGATTGTGCGTGTTTGCGGCTTTTGATCAGCGCCATGAGCATCTCTCAGTCTAAAGTCAATTGGAGCGGCTGGCTGCTGCACACTATCAACGCTTTACGGCGGGACATGCAAATGGCTGGCTGGGTAGGAACATCAAGTTGGCCTGGATTGTAACAAACGGCAACATAAATGTAAATGATAATTATTATCATTTGCCGAGATTATCCACATCTCCCCTGATGAAAGCCACGTTTCTCCGCTGTGTGGGCACATCGACGCGCGTCCAGGCGATAGAATGCTGGCGACGGCCTGGCCGTTTTCATTTCAACATGTAAAGATCGGGAGTGGCGGTTGTGGCAAAACTGGAAGATATCGTCGGCAAGCAAAAACCGGGCGCGCAGTTCGTGCTATCTGCGCCCATGCTGGGCTTGAGCGTGACGGAATTTGATAAAGCGGCCAAAATGTGGCTGGAACAAGGCGGCCCCGGATTCAAGGCGGCCGGCGTACCGTTCCGGAAGGTGATCGACGGCGTGTTCTTGATACAGAGGATAACCGTGGTCAAGCTCGCCGACTAGGGTGCCTATAGCGGCCTGACAGCCTGCATACCCTTCGCGATCACAGCGGACAATTGCTGCACTGCCTCGGACACCGCCGGCGCTACGGGCTCATAACCCGGCCCGTGGATGGGGACGTTGATCACGGTGCGCTCGCGCCTCAGCATCTTGCGGCTGCCGTCCTGCAGTGTCCAGGTCGCCGCCAGCGCCACCGTCTCACCGCCTTGTATCAGCAACTGCTCCACCTGTATCTTCAGGTGGTAGCGCGGCAGGCCCGGCCCGGCGGCAGCTCCCGCGCTGACACCAGTCGCCAGCCAGGCGTCCGGCAAGGGGCTGCGCAGATTCGCGACCACGGCTTGCGTGATCAGCTCATCCAGCGGTGCTACCCAGCGCTGGTCGTCGGAGATGCTGGATTCCGTCGCCGATTTTTGCATGACCAGTTGCGGCCGGTTGATGGCGTCCGGTATCCGCACGCTATCGACGATCAATTCATACTTGATCGCTGCCGATGTGGCTTCACTGGGTGCCTGGTCGGCCGCGCTGCCGGTATAGGCAAGCCGGTAATAATGTTCGGTGGCGGGCGTGGCACAACCCGCCAGCGCCGCCAACGATAGCAACAGGATCAATTTTTTAGCTTGTGTCATGGCTTTACCTTTTGTTTGCCGAAGACCAGCGCATCGGGGTGGCGTTCCAGCAGATCGGCCAGGTTGGCCAGCGCGCGGGCGGATTTGGCGACTTGCTTCAGCGATTCGCGCACGTCCTGCTGCAACGGTGCATCCTCGGCCAATACTGCATTGGCATTGGCCAGCGTACCCCTGGCCTCTTTCAGCGTGGAGGCCAGCTCCGGCGATATCTCGGTATCCAGGCGGCGCACCAGTTTTTCGGTGCTGGCCAACGTGATGTTGAGCTGCTTCAACGCCTGTATCAGTTCGGAAGACATCTGGTCGAACGGCAGCTTGTCTATCTTCTTGGCGATGCGGCCCACGGTATCCTGGATTTCACCCAGGCCGCCGCCTACTGTGGGCAATACCGGAGCATCACTGCTCCAATCCATCTTGGCGGGCGGCGCATCGGGGAAAAAATCCAACGCTATATATAATTGTCCGGTGAG
>DATHMC010000054.1:0-9490 GCA_035487495.1 Undibacterium sp. | reverse complement strand
GCCGACCTTGGTGTACGGCAGCACAATCTTCCTGACGACCTCCCACTTGGTGCAGCCCAGCCCGTAGGCGGATTCTTTCAATACTGCCGGCACCACTTCAAACACATCGCGCATGACCGACGCGATAAAGGGAATGATCATGATGGCCAGGATGATTCCTGCGGCCAGGATGCCGATGCCGATCTTCGGGCCGGAAAACAATGCGCCTATCACCGGCACATTGCCGAGTGTCGAGGCCAGCGCCGGCTGTATATAGGTGGCGAACAAGGGCGCGAAAACAAACAGGCCCCACATGCCGTAGATGATGCTGGGCACGCCAGCCAGTAATTCTACCGCGGTGCCCAATGGCCGCTTCAGCCATACGGGGCAAATTTCGGTCAAAAACAGCGCGATGCCGAAGCTGACCGGGAAGGCAATCACCAGCGCCACCAGGGACGTGGCGAGCGTGCCGAAAATCGCAATCAACCCGCCGAATTTTTGATTCACCGGATCCCATTCTATGGTCCAGATGAATGATGGGCCGAACTCGCGCATGGCTGGAACGGCGCCGATGAATAGGGAAACGATAATGCCGGCCAGGACCAGCAAGACACTCAGCGCAAAGGTAAATGTCAGCTTATGGAAGATCCAGTCCTGGATTTGTTGTCTGCGCATGACCGCAGCCATGTCTACCCGCGACTCTCCCGCCGCATTGAACTGCTTGTCTAGCGAGGAATCTTGATTTGTTTGAGTTGGCTGGGAGGCTGACATAGTTGTTGACGGTTGTTGAGCATTCATGGACAGATATCCAACAAAGATGCGACCCTGCATCGGTAGATGCAGGGTCGCTGTCGATTACGATATGGAATTAGGCTTTGATTACCAGATTGCCTTCGCTGAGGAATCCTTGATCTGCGCTTTCCAACCGTCTTCGATCATCTTTGTTACCGCTGGCGGCAAAGCAACGTAGTCCAATTCCGTTGCCATCGCGCCGCCGTTTTTGAAAGACCAGTCGAAGAATTTCAACACTTCTTTTGCTTTCGCCGCATCAGCTTGCGCTTTGTGCATCAAGATGAAAGAAGCGCTGGAAATAGGCCAAGTAACCTTGCCTGGCTGGTTAGTCAGGATCACGCCCATGCCAGGCGTTTTCGCCCAGTCGGCGCCGGCAGCGGCTGCCTTGAAGGTTTCGTCGTCCGGTTCCGCAAAATTACCGTCACGGTTTTTCACCAGTGTGTAGGTCATCTTGTTTTTCTTGACATAAGCGTATTCCACGTAACCGATGGAGTTCTTGATACGCTGAACGTTGGCGGCAACGCCTTCGTTACCTTTGCCGCCCAGGCCAACCGGCCATTTCACGGCGGTGCTGGAGCCGACAGCGGTCTTGAATTCGGCGTTGACTTTGCTCAGGTAGTCAGTCCATACAAATGTCGTGCCGGAACCGTCAGAACGATGCACTACAGTAATTTCTTCAGCGGGCAATTTGAGGCCGGCGTTCACTGCAGCGATTTCAGGCGCATTCCATTTAGTGATTTTGCCCATGTAGATACCGGCCAGCACATCGCCGGTCATTTTCATCTTGCCAGGCTCAACACCATCGATATTGACAACAGGGACTACGCCGCCGATGATAGCTGGGAACTGCGCCAGGCCGTCTGCTTCCAGTTCTTCTGCCTTCAAAGGCATGTCGGAAGCGCCGAAATCGACCGTCTTGGCTTTAATCTGTTTGATGCCGCCGCCAGAACCGATGGACTGGTAGTTCAAGCCGTTACCTGTTGCTTTTTTGTAAGCTTCCGCCCATTTAGCGTAGATCGGATATGGGAAGGTAGCGCCGGCGCCGGTAATATCAGCCGCATGTGCCGCAGAAAAAGACACGGCTGCGCCGATGGCGATTACCAGCGATTTCATAACTTGATTAAATTGCATATTCACCTCAGGGTTAAATAATATGACATCAGTAACACGAAGCGAACTGTACAAAACAAATATGACAGGATTATGACGCAGATTGTAATCATATGAAATAATTGTATTTACGTAAATTTTATTGTCATATAGTTGTCATATCCCATCTCTACAATACACTAAGCTATATATAGCAGCTACCCGGTTTGTTGGATGACATGACTTCTAAGGCCTTTATGACATGTGAGCGACTATGCAACAACGAGATGTAGACAACCCGCCCGCGGAAATGCATGCAGAAAAACAAGAAAGCCTGGTAAAAGCCGGTCTTGTCACAACTTCCGCCCCCCATGAGCTGTCACGTTCCGTCATTTTTCTTGATCGTGAAATGTCTCAGGTCGCGTTCAATTGGCGGGTACTGGCACAGGCGGAAGACAAGAACGTCCCGCTGCTGGAGCGTCTGCGCTATCTATGCATCGTCGGCAGCAACCTGGATGAATTTTTTGAAGTCAGGGTCGCCAGCCTGCTGGCGCAAAACACTATCGATGGCGAACTGGCGCAACACCCGGCCTTCCTGGCGACGCTGGATCGCATAGGCAAGGAGTGCCATGAGCTGGTCGCGCGCCAATACGCGGTGCTGAACCAGGAAATCCTGCCGCAACTGTCCAGGAACGGTGTCCACCTGCTGCGCCACAACGACCGCAATGAAGCACAGAGGGCCTGGGTCAAAGCCTATTTCGAGCGCGAGGTGCGGCCGCTGCTAACGCCTATCGGCCTCGATCCCGCCCATCCCTTCCCGCAGGTAGTCAACAAGAGCTTGAATTTTATTGTATCGCTGGCCGGCAAGGATGCCTTTGGCCGCGGTACCGCCATCGCCATCGTCAAGGCGCCGCGCGTTTTGCCGCGCGTGATACGCCTGCCGGACGGGCTGTCCGACGGCGGCATCGCGCTATGCCTGCTGTCTTCCATCATCCACGCCCATATCGCCGATTTGTTCAATGGGCGCGAAGTCTTGTCCTATTCACAGTTCCGCGTCACCCGCGACAGCGACTTATGGGTGGACGAGGAAGAAGTCAAAAATCTGCGCCAGGCCCTGCAGGGCGAATTGCAAAGCAGGCAATTTGGCGTCGCGGTGCGGCTGGAAGTGGCAAAGAACTGCCCGGAAAACCTGTCTGACTTCCTGCTGGAGCAATTTTCGCTGGACAAGGACAGGCTGTATCCGGTGGACGGCCCGGTCAACATGGTACGCCTGTCTGAGCTGGTCGACCACGTCAGGCAACCCAATCTGCGCTTTCCGCCCTTCACCGCCAAGGTGAGCAGCAAATACACGCACACCGATATATTCACGCTGCTGGGCAAACAGGATATCCTGCTGCACCATCCGTTCCAGCCCTTCCAGACCGTCATCGATTTCATCCGCTCGGCCTCGGTCGATCCCAACGTCGTCGCCATCAAGCAAACCATCTACCGCACCGGCATGAACTCGGATTTGATGGAAGCGCTGATCGTCGCCGCGCAGCAAGGCAAGGAGGTGACGGTGATAGTGGAGTTGATGGCACGCTTCGATGAAGAGGCGAACATCAACTGGGCAGACAAGCTGCAAAGAGCCGGCGCCCAGGTCGTCTACGGCGTCGTCGGCTTGAAAACCCACGCCAAGCTGGCCCTGGTCATCCGCCGCGAAGAAGGCGGCGTGCTGCGCCACTACGCCCATCTGGGCACCGGTAACTATCATCCGTCCACCACCAAGTTCTATACCGACTTTGGCCTGCTGACCGCGCATCCGGAGCTGGCTGCGGAAGTGAACGAAATCTTTATCCACCTGACCGGCCTGACCAAACCCAAGAAGCTCGATCACCTGTGGCTGGCCCCCTTCGCGCTGCAACCGCAAATCATCAAGGCCATACGCAACGAAGCCAAGATCGCCAAAGCCGGCCGGCCCGGCCGCATCATCGCCAAGATGAACGCGTTGCTGGATGAATCCGTGATACGCGCCTTGTACGCAGCCTCTGCCGACGGCGTGAAAATAGACCTGGTCATCCGCGGCGCCTGCGCGCTGCGCCCCGGCGTGCCCGGCTTGTCCGAAAACATCAAGGTGCGCTCCATCATAGGCCGCTTCCTGGAACACAGCCGCATCTATTACTTCCGCAACGATTTGCAGCATGACGTATACCTCGCCAGCGCCGACTGGATGAGTCGCAACCTGTTCCGCCGTATTGAAGTCGCCTTCCCCATCCTGGAAAAAGCGCAGAAGAAACGCGTGATCAACGAGGGTCTGGCGCCCTATCTAAAAGACAATGTGAACGCCTGGATACTGGATTCCGACGGCGAGTATCAGCGCAAGAAGGTCAGGGCCAAGCAGCAGCGCTTCTGTGCGCAGCAATACTTGATGCAGCAGCTGGGTTCTGTGTCGGAAGGAGCCTAATATGGAACTGATACTATGGCGGCACGCGGAAGCTGAAGAGGCCGAAGAAGGCGAACCGGATGCGGGCCGCAAACTGACCAGCAAGGGCCAGAAACAGGCTGCCAAGATGGCACGCTGGCTGGATAGCAACCTGCCTGAAACCTGCCGCATTCTGGTCAGCCCGGCGGTAAGAACCCAGGAGACCGTGGCCCCGCTGCACAGGAAATTCAAAACCCTGCCGGAACTCGGGGTGGGCGCCAGCATTGCTGATGTATTAAACGCCGCCAACTGGCCCAATAGCCGCGAGCCGGTGCTGATCGTCGGCCATCAGCCCTACCTGGGACTGGTGGCCGCACAGGTGCTGGGCACGCCGCAGCAGGAATGCGCAGTGCGCAAAGGCAATGTCTGGTGGATCACACAGAAGCCGCGCGAGGATGAATTGCAAACTTACCTGAAAGCGATCATGTCGCCGGATCTGGTGGTCAAGTAAGGCTGTGAAGCGCTGGGCAAATAGAAAGAATGCGCGCCGAGAGCGCAGAAAGGCCAGCCCAGGACCGACTGGGTAGCGTCAGGAGTGAACTGCGGTTTCCAGCGTGCTTTCTTCTGATACCGCCGTTACCAATGCCGCCGCCGCATGGCTGCGCTGCATGATGTCTTGCCAGTTCACCAGGCGCAGTTCGCCGTTGGCCTCCTCCACCAGTGCAGACAGGCTTTCCACCCAGTCGCCGTCGTTACAGTAGGTGACGCCGCCGATGTCGCGGATCTCAGGCTTGTGGATGTGCCCGCAAATCACTCCGTCCAGCCCCCTCTTGCGCGCCTCGTCCGCCAAAGCGTCTTCAAATGAAGTGATATAGCTCACCGCGTTCTTGACCTTCAGCTTCAGATACTGCGACAGCGACCAATAGGGCAAGCCGGCGCGGGCGCGCCAATTGTTGAATACCTGGTTGAATTTCAGTATCATCGTGTACAGGCTGTCGCCCACATAGGCCAGCCATTTGGCGCAGGCAATCACGCCGTCAAAGCGGTCGCCGTGCAACACCAGCATGCGCTTGCCTTGCGCGGTAGTATGCACCAGCTCGTCGCGGATCTTGATGCCGCCGAAATCCAGGTCGATGAACTGGCGCACCGCTTCATCGTGATTGCCGGGTACGAAGATCACGTCGGTGCCCTTCTTGGCTTTTTTCAATACCGTCTGCACGACGTTATTGTGGACCTGGTCCCAATACCAGCGCCGCTTCAGTTGCCAGCCGTCGACGATATCGCCGACCAGGTACAAGGTGTCCGACTCAGTTGCCTGCAAAAACTCCAGTAGGCGCGCGGCCTGGCAGCCCGTCGTTCCCAAGTGCACATCCGATATCCAGATCGTGCGGAAACGTATGACGTCCTTCTTGCCGGTTTTCAGGAATTTCTTATCGAGGAACTGGTCGGCTGGTTTCACTGAGGCTTCTCCTCTGTACCATAGTGCTTCGCATATCGGTTGTCCAGGTTCGCCAGCGGCAACATCACAAACAAGTCTGCGCTATGGAAATCAGGATCCCAGGCCGGGTCGCCGCACACCCACGCGCCGGCGCGCAAGTAGCCGCGTAGCAAGGGCGGTATCCGCGGTTCCGGGCCGGTATCCATTTCGTCGATAGGGAAAGGCAGATGCGGCTTGACCCGATATTCCAGCGGCGAAAAATCATGCTCTTTGAAGTTGCGGTAAATCGCCGCAGCATTATGCCCGCCGTCAGCCAGGCTGATGCTGGCGCAACCGATCAGGTAAGTGCAGCGCTCACGTTGCATATACGCGGCCAGGCCGGCCCACAGCAACATGATGACGGCGCCGCTGCGGTAATCCGGGTGGATGCAGGCGCGCCCGGCCTCGGCAATGCTGCCGCGGATATTTTCCAGTCGGGACAGGTCAAATTCGGTTTCCGAATAGTAGCGGCCGACCTGGCGCGCGGCATTGGGGCTGAGGATACGGTAAGTGCCGACCACCCTCAGGGTCTTGGTATCACGTACGATCAGGTGATCGCAATGCTCGTCAAACTCGTCCCTGTCCAGACCTTCCGGGTTGGCCAGCGTGGACAAACCCATCGACTCTATGAACACCTTGTAGCGCAGGCGCTGCACTTCCTTGAGCTCTTTGGCAGTGCTGGCAAGGCTGAGACTGAGTTTGGAAAAACTGGGGTTAGCATCAGCGGGGATGGTGAGTAATCTCATTCGTGGTCCTCTAAGTCTATGTGCCTCTTGTACACGGACGAAGATTAACCAGCGATTACTTCAGCAACATGACAGTTTCATGTCGGTTTGATGACATCCACAAAAAACAACAGCCTGCAACATTTGCAGGCTGTTGTTGACGAGCGAGCAATCCCTGCTACAGGATTACTTATCCTTCTTTGGGCGGCCTGCCTTCAACGGCTCCAGTCCGGCGATCAGGGTTTTCAGTGCATTGACGTCGGTCTTTTTCAGTAAAACCAGGCCTATGCGCAACAACTGGCTCTTTTTGACTTCGACGCCGGCGCTGATGCAGGCTTTCTTGACCTGGCCCAGGACTGCGTATTCGGTTTCCGGCATCGTGAAGCTGTCACGGACCAGTTTGGCTTTTTTGGCTTTTTCCTTGCCGGCGGCGACGGCTATCGGCATCGGCTTGGCGACGACCGGTTTAACCGCTGCAGCCGGTTTCTTTGCCGCGACCTTGCCTGCCGCGGCTGGCGGCTTAACCGCTTTTACCGGCTTTGCTGCATTGACCGCCGTGGCGGCAGGAGCCTTGGCGGCAGCAGCGACAATCCTCTTCGCTGGAACAACCGGGGCCTTGGTTTTTGCTGCGACTTTTTTCACTGGCGCTGTTGCCATATGATTCTCCCTTGATTAAACACAAAAATAATATAAACAATTTATCTCGATTAAGCAAGCCGATATTCAATCCATATCAAATAAAATGTTTGATCGAATTCCTGCAAACACGCGTAGATTAAATTCAGGATGTGACAGGCACATTACCGCTGCTTGCAAAAATATCCGTTGAACGATTCAAGGCTATAATTTCGCAACTTCTTAACCGTTCCATTGCAGCAAGCAATTTCTAGATATTTTTTACCGCCTTTCTGAAAAGCTCCCATGTCCCGACTTCTCCCCTTCGTTATGCTTTGTTCGTTTGCCGTCGGCTCCCTCCATGCGGCGACGGTAACCGGCGCCGGCTCTTCTGCAGCTGCGCCTTTATATGAAAAATGGGCTGCGGCCTATGGCAAGAAAACCGGTTTGTCCCTGGACTATCAGGCTGCCGGTTCTGCCGCAGGCATCCGGCAGATCAAGGCCAGGAGCGTCGATTTCGGCGCCAGCGACGTGGCGATGACGGTGGCGGATTTAAGGCAGGAAAAATTGATCCAGTTTCCTTCCGCGATCTCCGGTGTGGTGCCGGTAGTGAATCTGCCCGGCGTCAAAGCGGGAGAATTGAAACTGACAGGCGAGGCGCTTGCAGATATTTTTTCGCGCAAGATCGGCTTTTGGGATGATGCGACGATCGCCACCCTGAATCCTGCGCTGCGACTGCCGCACAAGGCCATCACCGTGATCGTGCGCCAGGACGGCTCCGGCACCACCTATAATTTTACCGACTACCTGAGCAAGGTCAGCGCCGGCTGGCAAGCCGGGTACGGCAAGAATTTCACCATCAAATGGCAGGATGACGTGGTGCAGCTCAAAGGCAGCGGCGCCGTCTCCGCCGGCGTGAAGAAAACCGCATATGCGATCAGCTACATCGACTACAACTATGTGCTGCAAGACAAGCTGGACTATGCGACGCTGAAAAATCGCGACGGCAAATTCCTGCCGCCGTCGGCCGCTGCCTTTGAAGCCGCCTTGAATAACAGCGGCTGGAAGAGCCGCGGCAGCTTTGAAGAAATGTTGACCGATAAGCCGGGCAGCAATACCTGGCCGATCACGATGGGCACGTTTGTCATCATGCCGCAAAACGCCGCCAACCCGGAGAAGGCAATTGCGGCGCTAAAATTTTTCACCTGGAGTTTCATGAGCGGCGATCACCTGGTCAGCAGCGTGGACCTGGTGCGCTTGCCCGACAGCATACAGGCCCGCATATTCAAGGAAATGACCACGGTAGCCGACGTCAGCGGCAAGCCACTGAAGTGGGCTCCGCAGTAGGCGGGGCACAAAAAAAGAGCCGGCTCAGTTCAGTGTGAAGCCGGCTTTTTCTTAGCGTCGCGTCCTATGTGCCGTTAATCCCTCTTGGCCTGAATATTGTCCGCGCTGAAATGCTGTGGATTTTTACCGGTGATGCCGGCATAAAATTTCTGTATCTCGGCCATGTCGGCTTCGAGATCGCCGGTGGGATAAAACATGCGCCCTATGCCGCCGACCTTGCGTTTGAAGTCCAGGTAACCCAAGGCAATCGGCACCTTGGCGCCCAGCGCAATATAATAAAAACCGGTCTTCCAGTGCGTCACTTTGCCGCGCGTCCCCTCCGGCGGCACCACCACCGCCAGTCGCGACGCGGTATTAAAGGCATCTACCGTGCCCTGCACCATATTGCCGGATTTGCTGCGGTCGACTGCGATGCCTCCCAGCCAGCGCATGATGCCGCCGAACACCGGCGGGAATAGGCTATCCTTGCCCATCCAGTACAGCTTCAGGCGCATCGCAAAAGCGACCATCAGGGTGACCGGGAAATCCCAGTTACTAGTGTGCGGCGCAGCGATCATCACATACCTGGCTTCCGCCGGCGCCCGCCCATCGACTCTCCAGCCCAACAGACGCAACATGCCTGCAGAGAACCAGACCATGGCAGTGTTGATGACGGGGGTATCGAAAATCGTATGATGCATGAGCTAAGTCTTTGATAATAAAAGGGAAAGAATTTTTATCGGCGGCACGCAGCATTATAGTGACTGCAGAACAGCGGTAGAAATTAATTTCCGGGATTTACATCAATGACTCAAGGCAACAGCCTTACAGCGGCTCATGCCGGCTTTATTTTTCTATCCAGTGCAGTACATCCTGCCATTGATCGAGGTCTTTTTCGACACGCGACGGCGCCACGTCCCACAGGGTGGCGCCATGCGCGGCCAATTGTATGTAATTTTGCGTATCGCGCAAATAGCCCAGCACCGGCAAGCCGCGCTGCTGTACGTAGTGGCTTAACTGATCAGCCGCGCGGCTGCGCCCGTTGACACGCATGCCGAGCACGCCGGCCTGGAAGTTGCCTTCCCG
>DATHMC010000053.1:0-15060 GCA_035487495.1 Undibacterium sp. | reverse complement strand
GACCAGGGGTTTGGCATCGACACCGCGCAGTTCTTCTTCGCCTACCGAGAAGGCGACTACGGGCACGTCGGTGGCCTTCAGGCCGGCATTGCCCAACTCTTTATAGAAAGGCACATTGGAGTCGCCGTTGATGGTGGAGATCACGGCAGTCTTGCCGCCGGCAGAGAATTTCTTGATATTGGCGACGATGGTCTGGTAATCGGAATGTCCGAACGGTGTATACACTTCGTCGATATCGCTGTCCTTGACGCCTTTGCTATGCAGGAAAGCGCGCAGGATCTTGTTGGTGGTGCGCGGGTAGACGTAGTCGGTGCCCAGCAATACAAAGCGCTTGGCGCCGCCGCCTTCCTTGGACATCAGGTATTCGGTCGCCGGAATGGCCTGCTGGTTAGGCGCCGCGCCGGTATAGAACACATTCTTTTCCAGCTCTTCACCCTCATATTGCACCGGATAGAACAGCAGGCTGTTGAGTTCCTTGAATACGGGAAGGGTGGATTTGCGCGACACGGAAGTCCAGCAGCCGAATACCACGGCGACCTTGTCTTGCGTAATCAGTTGACGCGCCTTTTCCGCAAACAGCGGCCAGTTGGATGCCGGATCGACGACCACCGCTTCCAGTTTCTTGCCCATTACGCCGCCCTTGGCATTGATTTCGTCTATCGTCATCAAGGCCACGTCTTTCAATGAGGTCTCGGAAATGGCCATGGTGCCTGACAGCGAATGCAGGATGCCGACCTTGATGGTGTCTTCCGCCAAGGCCTGGCTTACCCAGCCTGACGCCGCCAGTGCCATTGCGCCTAGCGCTGTTGCTTTTAGTAAAGTTCGACGGGACATGATTTCTCCAAATAGTGAATGGGACAGGTGTTGACCAATTACTGCGGGATGAGTTGACGCGTGACTTCCAATAACGGAAATAGCAGATTGCGTGCCAGCATATGGCTGTGCCGTTAATGGGCATGCAAATAGGGCGCATGGGAAGAAGTGACAAATCAGGTGCAGATTTCTCCCTGAATTTGTGCGGAAATGGGGTTTTTAGCTTATTTGTTAGATAATGGTGCAGATCCGTCCGGCGTAAATATTAGAGGCGGCCAAAAATAGCTGGAGCCTTCCTGCTATGATGCTTGTTTTGCTTTTTTCACCGGTACGCTATGTTCGACTTCCTGTTTAAACGAAAATCCAAGTCCGTTACTCCAGTTCAAACCGTCTCTGCGCAAGCTGCATCCCAGCAGGCAAGCCAGGAACTTAAAAAACAGCAGTCGGAACAAGCGAGGGATGCAGCTTTAGCCCGGCTGGAACAGATTTCCCCGGATGAGGCCGCGGTAGTTGGCTTTTTGCTGGCCTGCGATTTTGCCGACGGCAGGTTGAAAGCCGCCCAATATGTGCATACCGAGGCGGCGCTGGTCCAGGTGCTGGCCGCAATGCGCAATGCCGACAGGCGGGTTGCCAAGCTGATGCAATCCCGGCTGGACCTGATCCAGGCGGCAGACAAACAGCGAACAGCCGCGCAGGCATGCATTGCCGCCGCCAGCCAGCTGGCGCAAGAGCCGCATTTGATGACGAACCAAGTGGTGGAACTGGACCGGCAAGCCGCCGGCCTGCAAGCATTTCCGCCTGAACTTAAGCAAGAGTTCGACGTGCTGCGCCAAAAACTGGACGCCAAATTGCAGGTGCAAACCGCTTTGCAGCGCCGGGTATTGAATTTGATCGCTAAATTGCATGAGCTGAGCGGCGTCGACGCCTTACAGCCGGAGCAGCGGCAGCAGACGCTGGCGAGCTTGCAGGCGGAGTTTGACGACTGCATGGCGCAGCCGGAAGCGATCTCTTTGCCCAAAAATCTGGCGCAGGAATTCGCCGGGGAAATTGCCGACGTGCGCAAGGCCGTCGATGCGCAATTGGACGCGGCGCGCAAACAGGCGGAAGAACAGACGAGAGCGGAGAAGAAGGCTGCCGACAGGGCCGCTTCCATTGCCGAAGCCGCTGCAGCGCTCGCTGCCCAGGCCGCGACTGAATTTGCCGGCGGGCCAGACACTGCACCCGATGAACAGGCGCGGCCTGATGCGGCGCCGGCGCCAAAGGAAAAAACAGCGCTGATCGTCGTCAGCGTAGAAAAAATTGTCGCCGCCATTCAAGGCATTGAGGATGCTCTTGAGCAGGGTAGCGTGCAGACTGCACTGAAATTCGACAGGGAATTGCGCAACGTGGATTTAAAAGCCTCGGGCTTGTCTATCGCCCAGCGTGACCGGCTGATGCGTGTCCGTGGCGAATTGGGGCATTTGCAGGGATGGGCAAAATGGGGCGGCGGAGTTTCCCGCGACGAATTGGTCAAAACTGCGGAAGAGCTGCCTTTGCACAAGCTGGAGCCGAATGAATTGGCCAAACGCGTGGCCGACTTGCGCGATCGCTGGAAATCCATGGAAGCAGTCAGCGGTTCCGCCAATAAAGAGGTATGGGAGCGCTTTGACGCGGCATGCACTGCGGCCTATGCGCCGGCCGCCGCCTATTTCCAGCAACTGGCCGAAGAGCGCAAGGCCAATCTGGAGCAGGCGGACGCAATGATCGCGGCACTGCGCGCGCAGGCCGGTTTGCTGGATCAGTTGCCGGTGGATTGGAGAAATATTGTTAACCTGGGTCAGCAGGCAAGGCAAAAATGGCAGGCATTGGGAGCGATCGACCGCAAGCATAAGCCGCGGCTGGAAAAGGAATTCGACGCCGCCTACAAAGTCCTGTGGGGGCCGCTGGAGCAACGCAGGCAGCAAGAAATTGCGTCCAGAGAAGCTTTAATCAGCGAGGCACTGGCACTCAATCCGGATCAGCGCGCCGTCGTGGACCAGGTGCGTGCACTGCAGGCGCGCTGGCAGGAGCAGGCCGGCACGGTGCCGCTGAAGCGTAAGGATGAACAGGCCTTGTGGGAGAAATTTCGCGCGGCATGCGATGCCATCTTTGCGCAGCGCCGGGCGGTCTCGGAAACTGCAGACGGCCAGCGCAAGGAAAGTCTGCAGAGCAAGCAGAATATCTGCGCTGAAATGGAGCAGGCAAGCCTGGCTGACGAACAGGCAATCAAGCAATTGTTGCAACAAAGCGCCGCTGCATGGCGCGAGGCAGGCTATGTGCCCAGGGCGGATGAGGCCGCGATCGAGCAGCGTTACAAAGCCGCAGTCAACCGGCTGGAAGAGGAGGCACGCCGCCTGTCGCGCGAAAAAGACCAGCTGGTGAGCCGGACTTTGCAACAGAAAATCCGGATCTGCCATGTACTGGAAAATATGCTGGTCCTGGATACGGCAGACGAAGCCAGGATAATTCAGTTGTCGGCCGACTGGAGCGCGCTGGCTGGATTGCCGGCAAAAATCGACGCGGCAATGAGCCAGCGCTTTTCCTCGATTATCCGGGCCTTGCAACAGCGCGACCAAACATATATCGGTGTATTGCGCGATAATGCAGGAAGATTTGACCAGGCCTTATTGCAACTGGAAATCATTGCCGGCGTCGACAGCCCTGAAGAATTTTCGCGCGAACGTCTGCAGTTGCAGGTCAAGGTACTACAGTCCTCTTTGCAGTCGGGAAACAAGCCGACCGCGGGTGGAGAGAAATTGCGCGATCTGTGCGCATTAGCGGCATTGACCAATGAAACGCAAATGCAAAGATTGCTGAAAATCCTGGCGGTCAGTTCGCTTTGATCACAGATGCTGCGACCAAAGCCTTGAAATCAATTGCGTGAATGAGGCGTCTGGATTCAGCTTGAGGTTGGCTAAAGGTCAGTTTTAAGAGCCGGCGCATTCAATAGAAAGGAAAAAATATGAGCTACGTATTCCCTCCCGTGTCGGCGACCGTGCCGGTTGTCGGTTCCGATGCCTTGTTTCCTGTGCACAGGATTTATTGCGTAGGCCGAAATTATGTCGATCACGCCAAAGAAATGGGCGCCACCGGCCGCGAGGCGCCGTTCTTTTTCATGAAACCGGCAGACGCCGTGTTGCCAGTCGCTGAAGGCACGACCGGCGAGATGCCTTACCCGAGCATGACCAAGAACCTGCACCATGAGATAGAACTGGTGGTCGCCATAGGCAAGTCCGGCAAGGATATTTCGGTGGAGGATGCGGCTTCTTATGTGTGGGGCTACGCGGTGGGTCTGGATATGACCAGGCGCGATTTGCAGTCAGAGGCCAAGGAGCTCGGCAGGCCGTGGTGTACCGGCAAGGGATTTGACTATTCGGCGCCGATTTCCGCCATCCATCCGATAGCGCAGACGCAATGGATCAGCGAAGGGAATATCCATCTGGATGTGAACGGCACCCAGCGTCAGGATAGCGATATCCGCAAGCTGATCTGGAATGTTGCTGAAACCATTTCCTATTTGTCCAAGTTTTACGAGTTGAAGGCAGGTGACCTGATTTTTACCGGCACTCCGGAAGGCGTGGCCGCAGTCAAATCCGGGGACCTGTTGGAGGGGCGCATTGCCGGACTGGGCTCGTTGAAGCTTAGACTGGCTTAAATGGATTTGATGGGGAGCCCGCATGAAACTGTATAGTTACTTTCGTAGTTCCGCGTCCTACCGGGTGCGCATAGCCTTGCACTTGAAGGGGCTGGATTTTGATACGGTGCCTATCCATTTGGTCAAGCATGGCGGAGAACAGCATTCCGACAGCTTTCGCGCGATTAATCCGGATGAACTGGTCCCGGCCTTTAGCGATCGGCATGAAGGCCGGGATGTGGAATTGACGCAGTCGCTCGCGATCATTGAATATCTGGAAGAGGTTCATCCGGAAGTGCCGCTGTTGCCGAAAAATCCGATTGATCGTGCTTATGTCAGGTCGCTGGCATTGGCCATCGCCTGCGAAATCCATCCTGTGAACAACCTGCGTGTATTACGTTATCTGACCAAGACCCTCGGCGTCGGTGAAGATCAGAAAAATGCCTGGTACAGACACTGGTGTGAAGCCGGCTTGGCCGCGCTGGAGCAAAGACTGGCCGCAGATGCGCGCACCGGCCGTTATTGTTTTGGCGATACGCCTACTCTGGCCGATTGTTGCCTGGTGCCGCAAATCTTTAATGCACAGCGTTTTAATTGCGACCTGAGTCGGATGCCGACCCTGACCCGCATCAATCAGGCTTGCCTGGAGCTGGACGCGTTTATCAAGGCGGCCCCGGTGAACCAGCCTGACGCTGAGTAAACAGGAGAGCGCGCAAGTTCTTGATGACGTTGGAATAACAAACGGGATGCCGGCACAAAACCGGCATCCCATTTTTTATAGGCGTCCAGCTAGTTGGCCAGGCCTGTCGGTGAAGGCGGGGTGCCGGACAAGGTATCGCTCAGTACGGAAATCAGTATCGACCTGGTCAGCTTGGATTTGGTGGTATAGCCATCGATGGCAAATTCATGGTTCACCTGCTTCTCCGGGGCATAGCCGGGCTGGCCGGTACGCAAGACGATGCGCAGTTCATTACGGCCGAGGTCGTTGCGGATCACACTGACCAGCTTCAGGCCGGCGTCTACCGTCTCCATCACCACATCCAGCAATACCAGGGCTAGATCCTGGTTGGCTTCGATGACGGTTTGGGCTTCCCCGGCGGAGTAGGCGTGCAAGAATTCCAGCGGGCGGCCGTGTATCTGCACCCCGCTCAGAGCCAGCAATGTGGTTTCATGCACATTGATATCGTCGTCGGCAATCAGGATTTTCCATGGGACCAAATTCGTCTTGGTTTGTGAATCCAGACTATCTTCTTCCAGAAAATCGATGATGTCGTCGTCATTTTGGCCAAGGCTGCAGGTCGACAAGTCATCTTCAGTCAAATGCGACGAAAACCCGATATCTCCAACATATACCCCTGCTCCGAATAGCTTCGGGGACATGGAATAGTGACGGTATATGTGCTCAATCAAGCCGGGCGTTTTACTGTGGTGATGCCTCATCAGTTATCTCCCTGTTGCTTGGATTAAATTTTTTTGCAATTTAATCTTATGTGAACCTGAAGTGATAATCAAGAGCACAGGGGCCTATTTTGTTAAAAATCGACAACTTTCATCGGCGGCGGCTGTGGCGCCAGATAAATCGGAGATAGTCGGCGCACCGCAAAATTTACGCCAGATGTGTGCCAATCTGGAAAAGCGTGGGTAGTGACGGGATGCTTGCCGCGCCGCCGCAGGACGTGCACGCTTTTCCATGATCGGTGTTGGAAGGGGGCACTGAACCGGGTCCTGCAATGGCTGCGCAGCAGCGTTGGGCAGTGCGCTGGAGGTCGGGACGGGATCTGCGCATCCCTGTGCTCAGCTTTACCCGCAAGAAGGCGTCAGGCCGGGTCTCCGTCGCGAAACAAATGATAGCCCTTGCGGCCCTTCTTCTTGACCTGATACATGGCGACGTCGGCCCTGGACATCAGTTGCTCGGGATTGTCCCCATCCTGCGGATAGATGGCTATGCCTATGCTGGGCGTCGTGTGCAGCGTATGTTGCTCAATAAAGTAGGTCTGCGACAGCGACAGCAGAATTTTCTCCGCTGTTTCAAGCACGTGCTGCTCTGACGTCATATCCGACAGGACCAGGATGAACTCGTCGCCGCCTATGCGTGAAATTGTATCGATCTCACGCAACAGGCTGCGCAGACGATTGGCGACCGTTTGCAGCAACAGGTCGCCGACACGATGGCCGAGCGTGTCGTTCACTTCCTTGAATCTGTCCAGGTCGATGAATTTGACTGCGACCATGTTCTGATTGCGTTTGGCCTGGCTGAGCGCGTGTTCCAGCCTATCCTCCAGCAAGCGACGATTGGGCAAGCCGGTCAAGGCATCGTGGTTTGCCAGGTGGCGTATATGTTCTTCCGCCAACTGGCGCACCTGTATCTCGTGCTGCAATTGCCGGTTGCTGTTTGCCAGTTCCGCCGTGCGTTCCTGTACCCTGAGTTCCAGTTCCAGGCGCGCCTGCATCAGCGCATCCTGCGCCTGCTTGCGTTCGCTGATATCGTCGAGCAGCCAGACTGCGCCGTTTTCCAGCGCACTCCGATCCACCAGGTTGGCGGTCATGCTGCACCAGAACAGGCCGCCGTCTTTCTTTTTTTGCCTGACTTCGCGGATAAAACTGCCTTCGCGGGCGATGTCGTTGGCGATTTCCAGTTCGGGCTCAAACGAGTCCACGGTTTGCAGCAGCTTGCTGAAGGGAATGTCCGCCAGTTCGCCCGGCGGATAACCGTAGATATGTTCCAGATGCTGGTTGCAGGTAATGATGCGGTCCTGCTTCACGAAGGCGATACCTATGTGGGCATTGGCCAGGATGGCCTGCTGTTCCAGCAGCAGCTGCCGTATGGCTTCGCCGGCGGCTCTCCGCTCGGTGATATCTTCAGTGATGAAGATGGTGCCCTTGGAGTGGTCCTGCGGATCTATCGCATTGGCCATCATGCGGCACCAGAAGGTGCTGCCGTCGCGGCGCTGCATCAGCACCTCAATGTCCATGCGCTTGCCGACGCCGAGCGTTTGCTCGGCAACTTTGCTCAGGTCCCGGTAAGCGTCGGGAGATGGATAGGCGATGGATGTTGGTTGGCCGATCAGCTCCTTGCTGGTCCAGCCGAACATTTCACTGAAGCGTTCGTTGCAATGCAGGAACACGCGGTTACGCGTGAAGGTAATGCCCAGCGAGGCATTATCTAATATGGCCTGATATTCCAGCAGGGTCTGCAGAGCCCCCTCTTCGTCGTCTATAGGCATGTCAGTCGTGGCCATGGCTGTCAAATGAAGCGGACAAATGTCAATGGAACGCAGACGCGGCGATCGCTGTGGCCGCGCGTAACGATGTATGCAGGCTAGGCTAACTGAGTGAGCCGAATAGGTAGTTGTACTGAGTGTGCCAGACTTCGCGGCGAAAGTGTAAGGAATTTATACGCCGCAACCAGCCGCCAATAGACTGGCTCTTTTAGCATGACAAGCATGCAAGGCGCAGCTGCTGCGGGGGGCGAGCGGGTATCGCCAGCCGCCGGCCATATTCTAGGCTGGCCGGCTTGTCGAGAAATTAAAGCGATAACGGTCGCCGGCTTGGCATTACTCCTGCACGCCGGCAAGCGGCCGGTATTTTTCCGCAGGCAGCATGGAGCCGGTATCCAGATACCTGCTATGCCAGGAAAATGCGCACTCCAGCACATGCGGCGTCTGCCCGCCGCGCAAGCTTGCCGCAGCAACATAGTCCATCAGCATTTGCCGATACGGTTCGGCAACGCAATTGCGGATGATTGCCTGCGCGCGCTCCCTGGGGGCCAGTCCGCGCAGGTCTGCCAGGCCGATCTCGGTCACGATGATGTCCACGTCGTGCTCATTGTGGTCGACGTGCGACACCATGGGGACAATGCTGGATATCCTGCCGCCTTTGGCGACCGACTTGGTGGCAAAGATGGACAAATAGGCATTGCGGGAAAAATCGCCGGAGCCGCCTATGCCGTTCATCATATGCGTGCCCAGCACATGGGTAGAATTGACGTTGCCGTAGATATCCACTTCCAGTGCGGTGTTGAGCGCAATGATGCCCAGCCTGCGGACGATTTCCGGATGGTTGCTGACCTCCTGCGGGCGCAGCACCAGCCTATCCTTGTAGCGGGCAAAATCGGCAAATACCTGCTCGCTCTTGGCTTGCGACAGCGTGATGGAGGAGCCGGATGCAAAATCGAGTTTGCCCGCGTCAAACAGGTCAAAGGTCGAGTCCTGCAATACTTCCGAGTACATCGTCATGTGCTGGAAAGGGCTATCGATGAAACCTGCCATCACGGCGTTGGCGATGGTGCCTATGCCGGCCTGCAGCGGCAGCAGGCGGTCGCTGAGCCGGTCCTGCGCCACTTCGTTTTGGAAGAATGCGATCAGATGCCCGGCAATTGCCGCCGTATCCTGGTCGGGAGGCTGTACCGCCGAAGCACTGTCCGGCTTTTCGGTAATGACGATGGCGACTATTTTTTCCGGCGGGATTTCTATGGCGGTAACGCCTATCCTGTCATGCGGCGTCATCAGCGGCATCGGCTCGCGTTGGGGACGGCGCTTGGGGATGAAGATATCGTGCAGGCCCTCCAGTGCCAGCGGCTGGCTCAGATTGATCTCAACAATGACGTGTTTAGCGAAAATTGCAAAGCTTGCGCTATTGCCTACCGAGGTAGTGGGAATAATGCCGCCGGTTTCGGTAATGGCCACAGCTTCTATGATGGCGATATCCACCGGCGCCATCTGTCCGCTGCGCAGCTGTTCCACCGTTTCGGAAAGATGCTGGTCGACATACATGATCTCGCCGCTATTGATCTTGGCACGCAGCACAGGATCGGCCTGGAATGGAAAGCGGCGCGTCAGCACACCCGATTCCGCCAGGGTTTTATCGATGTCGTTCCCCAGCGACGCGCCGGTGATTAGCGTGACGTGCAGGTCTTCTGTGCGGGCGCGCTCGGCCAGCGCCACCGGCACCGCCTTGGCGTCGCCGGCGCGGGTAAAGCCGCTCATGCCTATGGTCATGCCATCCTGTATCCACATGGCGGCTTCTGTCGCGCTGGCAAGCTTTTGTCTCAGATAGGGCAGTCTTATCCGGTCTGTGTAGTTGTTTTGCATGTGGACTCCATTGGGGACGTTAAGCGAAATGCCTTGCGGGCGATTGCCTCTGTGGTGCAAGGCTTTTAGTGCAAGCAGTAATTGACGGGCAAGAGCGGCGCGGGCACATATGCATCCGCAAGCGACTCCCGCAGGTTGATTTCCACGGCCCGGCAGATGGCTTCCAGTGCCAGGTCGTTGGCTTCGGAGCCGAAAGGCTCTTCAATCTCATCGCCCAGCGCATCCAGTCCGAAAAATGTATAGGCAACGATGGCAACGACGAATGGAGTCATGAAGCCTATCGTGTCCACCAAGCCGAACGGCAGCAGGAAGCAATACAGGTAGGCGGTGCGATGCAACAGCAGGGTGTAAGAGAAGGGGATGGGCGTGCTCTTGATGCGCTCGCAGGCAGCGGCGGCGCCGCCCATGGCCGACAAGGTGCCGTCTATGGCCGTCGCCAGGCAAGGATCGATGCGCCCCTCATCCAGGCAGATGCGCAAATCCTGGCCCATGCCCAGCATCAGCAGATGCGGAACGTTGCTGGAGCCGGCGGTCTGCTTCCACTCTGCATTGCGCAGCAGACCCTTGATCTCCGGCGACGGCGGCGCGTTGCGCAACAAATCCTTCAGCGCATAGGAGAAGGCGATCGCCCGGTACACCATGCGTACCCGCACGTCGTTCAGGCCCAGCGCCGCGCTTGCCGGCACCTCATCCCTGATCAGGCTCTGGCATTGGCGGGCCAGGTTACGGCTCCTGAGGACCAGCTCGCCCCATAGCTTGCGGGCTTCCCAGTAGCGGTCGTAGGCGGCATTGTTGCGAAAACCCAGGAAGATCGCCAGCGGCAGGCCTATCATGCTGAAGGGTATCGTCGTCAGCGTGATCTTCAGCTCAAACAGATCGCCGTGCGTGATTGTGACCAGGGTGGCGATCAGCGTATTCAGTATCAGCGACGGCAATATCCGCGGCAGCACCGAGCCGCGCAAGGACAGGAACAGCCTAAGGCCGGAAGGGCGGTCCCGAACGATCATGCGACTCTCATTTTCATTTAATCCAATTAAGGCCGTTAGTCAAAATATTCACTAACATATGAGTAATTAAATCACTAATATGTTAGCGAGTCAATGTGTATAATCGGAAAAAATCCATCTTCAAGATGGCAGTGTGTAAACGACAAGGGAGCAGAACTTGAAGCACCAGATCACCTATCCCAATTTGCCCCAGCGCTTTTTGAAGGCGCGGGACTTCCTGATGTCCAATTTCCGCCCCATCCTGAATCACTATGGCGTGACGGAGCAGCAGTGGCGCATCTTGCGGGTGCTGGGAGAGTTTGGGCAGCTTGAGCCCAGGGAATTGTGCGACCTGTGCCAGATACTCAGCCCCAGCATGGCGGGCATGCTGGGCAGGATGGAGGAGACGGGGCTCATCCAGCGCGAGCGCGTCGCCGGCGACCAGCGCCGCGTGATGGTGAGCCTGACCAGCCAGGGCGAGCAGTTGATGAACCAGATCGGCCCGCTGATCAATTTGCAGTATCAGAATATCGAACAGGCTTGCGGCAAGAAGATCTTTGCTGAGCTGTTTCAGGTGCTGGAGGAATTCATCGCGCTGGAGAATAATGCGATTTCGCAAGTGGAGTTGCCGGCTATTGTGCCTGCTCCGGAAAGTGCCAAGGCGATCAGCAAGAAACGGAAATTGCCGAAGTAAGTACCTGGAAATGCAACGAACGCAGTTTGACCTGAAGGGCGGATGGCAGTTGGCCGAGCCTCGGGCTGCAAATTGGAGGAGCTGCATCAGCAGGTTCAGAAGCTAAACCGCGTCTGCAAGATAGGGAGTGGCGCATTGCCGTTAGTAGCCCATCGGCCGGTAAGCGCGCAGATGGCCGGGATAAAATGCAAAAATAACACGTCTCAATTCAATGACTGGACGTTGACTTGCAAAAAAAGAGAGGAAGGGGGGATCTCTCTGACAAGAATTTAGTCTCTTTTTAAATCATGGTGTTGCGACGCGAGTACGTAAATTTTGGGCAAGATTCTTACTGGAAATTCGAACTATTTCCTGCTTCAATCGAGTGAAGCGGGAATCGAATCCCCCTTGCCTCTTTTGTCTGAGCGCTTCTCCGCTCTCTGAAAGTGACGATCTGACTCAGGTGAAGAAAAAACGTTTTTACACAGCCTCGGCCCTTTGTAGTCGGCAGCCGGATCGCTCTAGGGACATCTGGGAGACAGGCCATCCGCTGTGATATAACAAAGGTTCCAATCACTTTGAGGTCAACCTATGACGATGCCTAGTAACGAAATAGTGGAGCAATTGGAAAAGCAACTTCGTTTTTTGGAGCGCTCTGCCAAAGCCTACGATGAAGGCGAGCACGACGACGCAATCAGAATTGCCACAAGTATTCGTGTCATCTGCCACCAAACAAGTAATTCGACATCTCTTCTGTCGATGCTAGGTGCAAGTGGAATTAATTTGCTGTCGACTAGTCAACAAGAGCTCCCGGGACCGGGACTTGGATTAAATGTCGCTAACAATCTTATGTTTGACGTAATGAAAATGACTCTGACGGCAGCTCCGATGACTTCAGACGTTGCGCATAGAATGATTGTTTCGTTTGATGGGTGGTGGAATCGGGAAGTAGTATTTTTTAACAATGAAACTTTGCAGATAACTCGCCGCGATTTGGTGCTATGGCTTGCGAATAAGGACGGAGGCGCACATGTTGAAGTGCCTCCACCTGCTCGATATAAAGTGGTCCAAGATGGAATGAATTTCACATGGACTCTAGGTGCGCCGGGTGGGGTCGAAAAAAAAGTCCAAGTCAGTGAGTTCCAACTTGCTGCATTGAGACAATTTGCTTATGAGCTGCTAAATAGTCCGGAGCTACTTACATTGGCTGGTCGACAGATTCAGTGAGGCACTATTGTGTTGTGCAAACGTTTGGTCGAGAACGTAGACGAGTCTCTGACGCCTTTAATTGCGACCTCAGCGCGCCAACCGCTCTTGCCTTTTGTGAACGAAGCCATCAATGATTTGGGTAATTTGTGGGGTAATTTGTGGGGTAATTTTGGAAAAATCCTAAACACAAAATAGTGTTTCTTAGTGTTGCTTGGTAGGTATTGATGGAGGCTTGAAATCGCGTTAAACCCTTGATTCTATGGATTTAATGACGGTTTGTGTGGGTAGGTAGAGAAGGGGGGTGGTCCTCCGACAGGAATCGAATTTATTGTAAATAAAGGCTTTCTTTGCAATCCTCTGAAATTTACTGCGTTGGTTACTGCAATTGGTCGCCGGTGTGACTAAGAATTATGCCTATATCACCTTGTTGCAAGACCTTATTGGCACAATTTGGATAGATTGAATTACGTGTCCAGTCATGAACTCAGGAGCCACCAACGGCCTGTTACCTTTGACAATACTCGACTTTTTACGCGGAAAATTTGCAGCGCTTTTTATTGTTTCTTTTTTGTCTGGTGATGCTCAGCATATTGTTGAACATAAGAGCGGATGAAGTCGCGGTCTCGTGTAGATAACCCCTTCAGTAATTCGCCTATGACGAAATCTTGGGCATTTGGGGCATCGTAGCCGTCTGAAAATAAAACATTTGCGGTAACGTCCAGTACTGCACAAATATTCTCAAGCTGGGGGAACGATGGCGCGACAGTACCCCGTTCATAACGCGATACCGTTTCGACCTCTACTTCAAGGGCCTGTGCAAGTTGGTTTTGGGTTAATCCTTTGCGCTTGCGGCACGCCTGAATATTTTTGCCCACTATTACTGATAATGTCGCACCTGTCGTTTTTGTCTTTGCCATCGCCTTGACCGTAGTTATTTCTCTATAGTCAAGGTTTTGTTAATGCATCAACAGGGCTTATAAAGTCATCTATTGACTATAAACGTATATCATGCAAATATTCAGTCGCATTATTGGGATAGATGCTATTTACAGCAGAAGGCTGTCAGAACCTACATGCGGGAGTTACTATGAAATCTTTTCTTGCTTTCCTTTTTGCCATATCTGTAACTGGCTGCGCCGGGATGGATTCGCAGAAATTTCCAAACAACTTTGCTCAAGGTTTTACGGCCCAGTCTCAAGCCCGCATGCAACCGACTCAGCAGATTCAAACCCCGCAACCTACCTTACAGCCTTGGACGCCAACGAAGTACCAACAGACTGATTTCCAGTGCCAGCAAGCCTGTACCAATGCCGGATATGAATTTGGCCTGTGCAAAAGCAAATGTTCTTTCTGATCGGGTTTGAATCCAAATTTAATCCGGCGATTCCAAGCAGCAACAACACAGGCCAAGTCTTTACTTGGCCTTTTTATTTTCAGGTCACAGGTTAAACAACGTACCTGGGATTCATTCGGGGTTATCTCAATCTCTGCAATGCCACCGCAACAGGGACAAGTCAGCAACTCCATTACTTAGGCTCAGGAGTCGATCCGGCTACAACATGCGCGCCGACAGAAATTTTCCAATCGCGATGCTAGAAAATCCACTAAGGGCAGACATCTGGGATGTCGCTGCCTATATCGATGAGCAAAGGGATAGAGCGAAAAATCAAACAACACGATCATGTTGCTAGTGATGAGCGGTAGCAACGATTCGATACCAATATGAGCTCAATCTCCACTAACCACATCCGCGACATCAGCTCAACAATAGTGCTGTCACGCAGTTGACTTCATGCGCTATTACTCACCACCAATCCATCGCGAAAAATGCGTATTGGAAATTACTTGTTGCATGATTAATATTTTCATGACAACATCAATTAATTCTTTTATTAATATAGGCAAGGTGGCGATTCTTCCAGAGTCATTCGCTTCTTTTGATGCATCCATAAATACATGGGTATGTACACATGAAACAAAACCACAAAATCGCAATTGTAAAAGCAATTCAGCAGATATATGTGCAAGACGTTGTGAATGGCACTGTGAAGGATTTGTCGTCGCTACGACCAGATTTTAGCCAGTCGGCCGCCACTTCCAAAGATACAGTTGCGGAAGCGCAGGATACCGTTGAGCAAACTTTAACAAAAGAAAAACGAAATAATTGGAACACTGCGGAAATAAAAAAAATAATTTCAGAGTTTTCCGACCAAGGAAAACTGTCCGACGAACTAATTGAGCTGATTTGCAGAAGTGACGGTGAATGCGCTCCAGTTGAATTTGAATGCCTTGATTTCAAGGAAGGTATCCAGAATACGGCATATGAAAAAGCAAAACTCGTAAAGAGAATTGTGAGTTTTTACAATACATATGGTGGGTATCTCGTTTTTGGTGTGGCTGAAACCGAAGCGGAAACACGTTTTGAAGTAGTTGGTATGACGAATACTCTTGATGTGGAAAGCATTAAAGCATCAATTAAAGAATTTACTGGTGAGCGCGTTCAAATCACGCCAATGAATTTTAATGTTTTAGGTTCGAACGGTGAACAACTGCCAGTTACATTTTTGCACGTCCCAAAGCGCCCACTGTCGCACCCTCCATTGCACTTTTCAAAAAATGGAACATGTAATGATCAGA
>DATHMC010000052.1:0-25688 GCA_035487495.1 Undibacterium sp. | reverse complement strand
ATTTGCCTTCACCAATTGGGTCTGCCTGGCCAGGTCCGCCTGCGACAGGCGCAATGCAGCTTCCGCCTGCGCCAGTTGGGCCCGGACTGCTGCCAACTCATCGGGCCGCTTGCCTTTCTTCAGGTCGGCCAATTGGGATTGCGCACGCTGGACACGAAACTCCGCCTCGGCGCGTTCGGCCCTCTCATTTTCCTGCTCCAGGATAAAAGCCGGGGCATCGGCACGCACCTGGTCGCCGGTTTTCAGATTCAGTTTGGCCAGCGTGCCGGCAATCGGCGCGCCCAGCCTGACATACTCGGCTTCCACGTAACCTGGAAAATAATCCGGCTCCGACCGTGAGCATCCGGCAACGGATAAACACAAAGACGGGGCAAGCAGAAGCCAGCAAAACGCATGCGGAATCTTCATTTAGGTTCCTGAAGAAAACAGGGATATTGCGCCATACAGGATGTGCACAATAATTACTATACATCCGTCTAATATTCAAAGTAAACAGGCTTTTTGAAACAGCCTGACTTACTCCAAAGCAAACTATTTCCCATTTTCAGGGTGTTGCCAAATCATTCGAATCAAGACGCTGCTAGCCGGCACTCTTGGGAGGTTCCCGCATTAGCCGGGCGCGAGGCCCCGCAAGGCGAAATCGATACGCTGGTTCAGCGCCTGCTCGGACAAGACCACACCCTCCAGCAGGTCGGCAATATTTTTCGGCGCGGCACCGTTCTCCAGGACGGCGACGCCCAACAGCACCGGTGCCATGATGGACCCGAATAAAAACGCAACAGCTTGCGGCAAGGGAACCTTGACTATTTCTGTGCTTTGCTGGGCATCGGCAATCAAAGACGAAATCACGCTGACATGGCGTGGAATGTTGGCGGAAAAAAATTCGGTCACGACGGCCTCGCCGGCGAGTGCGTCATTGAACAGGCGAAACAGCAGATAACGGTTGTGCCTGCCAAACTGTCCCAGCAATTTCAGGGCCGCACGCAAGTTTTCCAGCGGCGACTGTGCTTCGGTCGCCGTGATCGCCAGCTTTGCAAACATGTCCTCATACATTTTCTGCAGCAGGGTGCGGATGAAATTATCTTTGCTCTTGAAGTGGTAGTGGAACATCCCCAGGTTGACATCCGCATGTTCGACCAGGCGCCGCACGGACAGGCCCCTGCACCCCGTTTTCGGCAACAGTTCAAAACCGGCATCCAACAGGCGCTGGTCGATATTCTGTGAGGGTCTGGTCATAAGTCAATGCACATCCGCTGTTGATGCTCCCGGCTCGCCTGTCCGCACACTGCGCAGCCAAGGGTCCCGCCATCATTGTAGCAGCGCCGGGGCACGGTCCGCCATGGCGCGCGGGAAGAAAGGCCGCGCCGTCATATGCAGGGGCGGCCGAAAAAGACACGGGGCCCGCTGCTGCGGGCCCCGTGTCAATGACGGCGATTGTAGTGACGCCTTATTTTCCTACTGCGTCGCCTTGAAAGCCGATAACGGAAGCATTGGCCCAATTCGCACAAATATTCCCTGTGCCAGCCGCCTTCGCACCGGTGGTCTTCAGGCTGAGTTTTTCTATGCCGCGAATATCGAGTTCGGGTTTCACTACGGCGGGAGCCTGGATGAAGCCGCTGTCGAACAGTAATTTATCGTCGCCCCAGACCTGGAACTGCAAGCCGCCGGCCTTGCGGCAAGCATCATCGATGCCGACGTCGGCCCGGAAAGTTTGCCAATCGCCGGACAATTTGTACTCGACCACGCTTTGTCCCGTTACTCCCAAGCCTTTGCGGAACTTCAGGCCGTTCATCTGCATCAGGTTGTCGGCAGCGGCCGGTTTGGCGACGTTCGCATGGTCCTTGCTGACCGTGCCCATCCCGTTGCGGCTGAGCGAAGCATGCTTGTCCGACAAATACACCTGCAATTTCGGCCTGTCCGGCATCGGATGCTCAAGCACGCTGAATTCCGAGATCGTAATCGGCGTCACCGCCACCGGATTGAATGCGTTATATGCCTTGGCGACATTTGCATTCGCGTTACTGGCCAGCACCATCGGGTCTTGCGCATTGCCGTCATCGCTCTGGTCAAACGTGCTCAGCACGCGGAAGCGGAACAATCTGCCGGCCTTGGCGGGAAACTCGACCTTTTGCTTGCCTTCAAGCTGCTTCAGGCGCCCGGTAAATACCGGCTTGCCCCACTCCCCGTTGGTGTCCGCGAGATAGACCTCGAAATCCTTTACCTGGCCATACTGCCAGTTCTTGTCATTGCGCGGCGCAATCTCGAAACCGCTGATCATGCGGCGCTCGCCCAATGCCAGGCTGAACTCATGCGCACCGGTTTTCTGCGATTGATCGCGCAAGGTCCTGAACCAGGTCCCCGGCTTGCCGTCGAAAGCATTCTCCAGCGGATGGCCGGGCTCTTCGGCTGGCCGGTTCAGCACGATCAAACTATCTGCGGCAATCGCATTGCCGAGTTCGGGCGCGGATGGATAGCCTGGCGTTGCCGCCAGTTTGGCGGCGGAGTCTATCGCAACGCGCAACTGATAATCCTTGGCAACCGCTACCTTTGCAGTTTTAACGTGCAGCACGCCGAACTTTTCATTGGCGTCATAGAACCAGCCCGTACTCGACTGATCGAACTGCTGGCGCGTCGCCAGTTGCGGCACGGCTTGCTCTTGCAGGAACACGGCATCGGGCTTGGCACGCGTGTGCACCTGCAACTGATATACGCGCAGAGGCTCCATTCCCTGATACGAATTCTTCACCGCATCGATCGCAATCCTGATGTCCCCGGCTTTGCCTTGCGGCGCGTCGACGGCGAAGCGCTGCAGGCTATAGCTGCCGTTCTGGTATTGCCGGCTCTCGCCGTCGTCTTCGTACAGCGTAAATTCCGATTTCCCGTACGGATAAATATCCAGCGTCAGGACATCCTTGGGAACTTGGCCATCATATAGAGAGCTCGGATACATGGGCAAGATGGCGCCTGCGCGCACCATGACCGGCAGCTTGTCGAGCGTGACCTGGTAATCGATCAACTGACCTTTGGCGCCGGCTTCCACCACGCGGCCGTCCCAGTAGTCTATCCACTGCCCTTGCGGCAGGTAGACGCCCTTGCGCCAGCCTTGGCTGGCGGCCTGGCTGCGGTAGACCGGCGCGACCAGGAAGTCCTTGCCGAGGAAGAATTGATACTTGTAAGCCTCCGAATTGGCATTCGGGTCATTCGGGTGATCCCACATCAGCCCGCGCACGATAGGCGCACCGCTCTGCTCCGCTTCCTGCGCATAGGTATACATATACGGCATCAGGCGCATCTTCAGTTTCAGGTAATCGCGGTTGATGCTGCGGTAAGGCTCATCGAACCACCACGGATGCTTGCGCTCGGACTTCGACCAGCCCGACATGCCCATCAGCACCGGCGTGAATGACTTCCATTGCAGATCGCGGGTAAAGGTTTCCGGACTGCCGCCGAAGATGCCGTCCACGTCGCCGGTGGCATAGGCCTGGCCGGACAAGCCTGACCCGACCAGCGTAGGGATATGCCAACGGATATAATCCCAGCTGCCGGATTGGTCACCGGTCCAGGTCACCGCATAGCGCTGCACCCCGGCCCAGCCCATGACGGTCCATACAAACGGCCGCGCATCGGAATTGTCCAGTATCCCCTGCGCCGCCGACTTATTGGCGTCCAGCGCGAATTGATAGCCCTTGCCGGTCCACGCCACGTCCAGCTTTTGCGCCCGCGTGCCGGCCTTGCCGACTTCCCACGCAATCTTGTCGACCCCGTTTTCGGTCCACAAGCCGGTCCTGAACCCGTATTTTTTCAAGCCGGCGACGACTTCAGGCAGATTGGAATAGCCGCAGCCGTAACCGTCATTCGGCAGGATCCAGCCGCCCGGCATGTCGTACTGGCGGTATTTGGCAGCCACCGATTCAACCACGTCCAGCGTCTTGCCGGTAGGGCCGTCGGTCCAGCCGGCGGGCACCGTTCCCGGTTTCCTGACATTGTCGCCATCGTTATAGCAGTCGGCGTCGCCATATTCGTAGGCCCAGCGCGGCAGCAGGCGGGCCCGTCCGGTCAGCTCGGTGTAGGCGGAGAGTATGTCGTGGATAGAATCGCCGACAAAATAATAGGCGTCGAAACGTTTCTCGTGGTGCGACGCGGTCGTGTATTCGCTGGACCGGAAATCGTAATTGCCGTTGCTCCAGGTATTGCGCAACACGCCATACCCCTTGCTGCTCATGAAAAAGGGTGCCGGACTCGGCCTGTCGCCCTCTTCCCAGCCGCCGGAGTAGGATACCTCCAGGGTTTTGCCCTTGAATTCAAAAGCGCCGTTTTGCTGCCCGCCGCCGAAGAAGCGTTCGTCCGATGTGCTGGACAGTGTCTGGAAACTGGCCTTGTCGCTCAGCTCCAGCGGCTGCATCTCTTGCCAGACCAGGGTCTTGTTGTCCGCCTTGTACAAGGCGAGGCGCAGCGGCTTCTTGTAGACGCGGATGGACATTGCGGAGGTCTGCACCAGCTGATAGTCGGCCTGCTCGCTGATGCGGTAATCGACCTTACTGTAGTCTTTCTTGATGACGATGGGAGCCGCCTTGTCGCCTGAATCGACCAATTGCCCGTTCAGGCCGGCCGCTACCCGGAACATATCCGGACGCAGCAGGCTGATCTCAAGGATGCTGCCATTGTCTGTCGTGATCTTGATCTGGCTTTGTCCCGAAGTAGCGGGCTGCGCCAGCAGATTGCGGAGATTGCCGACAGGCGTCGCTTCCGCGGTTCCGCAAAAGGCCTGCAGGACCAGGCTTGCAATCAGGGTTTTTCGAATCAGGTGATGCATGGAAGATTTCTCTTTCATAAGAGTTGGTCAGGAGCGCATCGCTGCAGCCAGCATCAGGCACTCGTCTCGCTTGGAATGATGAATGTACCCTCAACGCCCTTTTTCCGACAGCGAGTTTTATTGGCTCACCCATTAGAAAAAATTCAATGAACTAAAGATTTCCTTAGGGCCTCACGCATGTGCGTGTGCGCCGGCTCATGCATTTGCCGCAAATAGCGTTGAAATATCCAGCGGCAACGGTCCGACGCGCGACGCAGGATGATCGATACCTTGCCGGCCCCGCCGGCAAAGCGCAAGGCCTGATCGATGGCATTCCTGTCGTCGCCCACCCAAGCCAGCTCCTGGATACGCTGCCCGCCCTGGCTCTCGTGCCGGCTCTCGCATGGAGCGGGTTCGCGATTGCCGGACTCGCCGATCGCAATTGCCAACGCATTGCAGGTATATTTGGCGCAGGCTCCATACAAGCGAATCGGCGTCTCGGACAAGCAAACCTTCTCGATGCGGTCATGCAAAACGGCAGGCAGCTTGCCATCCGAAGTTGCCATGCCATCGGCAGAACCGGGAAGCCGGTCGGCGACGATCAATGCCTGCAGGCCTGCTGCATGCAGGTATCGCGACATGGCGGCGGCGGCATCTCCAGTGCCAAGGATCAAAATATCTGCGTGGGTCTTTAACATGATGGGGGGTCAAACTCTCGGTGCCGGATCAGCGCGCATGCACTTCGCTGACCAGCCATTGGTGGAATGCCTGAAATGCCGGGTTTTCCTTCATGTCTGCGGCATAAATCAGATAGTAGTCCAGCCGCAGCGGCGTTTCTACGACGAACGGCCGCACCAGCCGGCCGGCGGCGATATCGTACTCCACCAGCAAGGCCTGCCCCAGGGTTACGCCCTGACCGTCGATTGCCGCCTGCAACGCCATCAATGCCAGCGTGAACAACGGTCCCTGACGCGCCTCCACATTCGGCAAGCCGAGCGTAGCGAACCATGATTTCCAGCTGGGATAATCGGGATCGTTCATCGCGCTGACTTCATGCAGCAGCGTGCATTTACCCAATTCCGCCGGGGTCGTCAGGCTCTTTGCGATGGCCGGGCTGCACACCGGGAATACTTCGGTCACGATAAAAGGTTCAATGCGAAAATCGGCAAATTGGGTGCGCCGAAAATCGATGGAGATATCGCAATCGCGGTAGCTCCTGTCCACTTCGGACACAATCTCCACGCGGATGTGCGGATGCCGGTTCAGGAAACGATATAAGCGCGGCACCAGCCACTTGGAACCGAAAGACGGAGGCACGCCGACGCGCAACAAGACATTATTGTCATTCAACAAAGCATCGGTCGCTTGCTGGAAAATTTTGAAGCCTTCCCGTATGCGGGGAAGATAGAGCTCGCCGGCTTCCGTCAATTTCAATACATTGTTGCTTCTTTGGAATAGATCCAGGCCCAGATGATCTTCCAGCAGTTTAATTTGATGGCTGACGGCAGCATTTGTCACATGCAGTTCTTCCGCTGCGCGAGTAAAGCTGAGCCGCCTTGCGGCGACCTCAAATACTCTCAGCGAATTCAGCGGCGGAAGACGTTTGGACATAGGTATTTCATCAAAAAACGTTAAGGTAACAGATGTTCATTAAATTAAATTTAATGGAAGCTTGAAATTTTATTGTGGCAAGCCGGATGCAGCGTCACGCTTTTTACGGTAATAATGAGCGCTTATCACAGCAGCAAGTACGCAGCCGCGTATTGAGTTTCGGAAAATCCTTGCCTATAGGCCGTGAATTTTTCCCATGGGCATGCAATACGCCACACTGAAACAACAGAATTACAACGATATCAAATTTTCATTAAATTTTTCTTAATGACTTCTCAAATATTAATCGCTGGCGAGCAAGCTGCGCTCCCTTTAAGCTTCGTGCTCTCAGATCGCGGTATTTGCCGGGGTATGCCCGCAACAGCCCAGTTGCATTGCGGGCAACCGGCTCCCCCTGGATTTCGAGAGGACGGAAATAGCGACGGGCCAATACCCGGCCGCGTGCAAGCTGCATCAGGCAACAGAATTTTCCTGGCGCCCCCTGTAGTTGTTTTGACGACCGGCAATTGCATGGTCTCGATTTACAAGGGCCTTATCAGGCGAGAATATCCATGTCGCCATCAAGAATTTAATTAGGCTTTAATTTGAAATGACTTACATCCTGACCATAGATACCGGCACCACTAATACCCGCGTGACCTTATGGCACGAAGGCGCAGTCATCGCTCATCAGGCGCATGAGGTCGGAGTGCGTGATACCGCCATTAGCGGCAATCGCGAAAAACTGCAAAAAGGCGTACGGGAAACCATACTGAAGACCTTGCATGCAGCCGACATTTCGGAGCCCCAAGTGACCCTGGTGCTGGGTTCCGGCATGATCAGCTCCAACGTCGGCTTATTTGAATTGCCGCATGTGCTGGCACCGGCGGGTTTGCAGCAATTGGCGCGCGGCATGGTGTCTGTCAACATACCGGAGGTATTCTCCAAACCCATCTGGTTTGTGCCTGGCGTCCGCAATGTCGTCGACAATATCGGCCTGCACAACTGCGAAGCGATGGACATGATGCGCGGGGAAGAGGTAGAAGTCGTCGGCGTCATCGACCAGCTGGCGCTGACCGGCCCCGCCATGATGGTGATGCCGGGCTCGCACTCCAAGTTCGTCTGCATCGACGACAAGAACCGCATCACCGGCTGCGTCACCACGCTGGCCGGAGAATTGATGTATGTGATTACGCACAACACCATCCTCGCACAATCGCTGGAGTCCTCGTTCGCGACCTCCATCAACCCGGAAATGTTGCTGGCCGGCGCGCAATCCGCGCAAACCATCGGCCTGGGACGCACCTGTTTCAACGTCAGGATACTCGACCAGTTTACGATCTATGAACGCAACGACAGGGCCAATTTCCTGCTCGGCGCGATACTGGGCGCAGACTTGCTCACCTTAAAGAACAGCACCGCAATCAAGATGATGCCGGGTACGCCGGTCGTGATCTGCGGCAAGCCCGTGATGAAAGAAGCGCTGGCGCTGTTAATCCAGAATGACGATTATTTTTCCGGCAAGGTGACGATAGTTTCTGATGAAATGCAGACCCATCTTGCCGGTCTGGGCGCCATCAGGGTGGCAACCGCCAGAGGACTGATCAAGTAAATTCGGCAAATTCGCCATCTCCCCTGATGGCTTTTCATTCCCCCAGGATACTCATGCAAACCAAGTTGAAGAAAACCAGGCTGACACAGACCGGCATGCGCCTGGCAATGATTGCCGGCCTGATGCTCTTGAGCCAGCCGGCCGTACATGCCGAGACGGTGCGTATTGCAATAGCGCATTACAGCGATCAAACTTTGCCGTACTTTGAGAGGATGGCAAAAGAGTTCAGCAAGGAAAATCCCGGCATCAGCATCAAGCTGGAAGAAGTGAACTGGGATAGCCTGCAGCAAAAACTGCAAACCGACATCAGCGGCGGCAGCACCCCAGACCTCTCCATCGTCGGCACGCGCTGGCTGCTGGACCTGGTCAGGGACGATGTGCTGGAACCGCTGGATACGCACATGACCCCGGCATTCAGGGAGCGTTTCATCGGCCCTTTCCTGAACGCGGGAAAAATCGGGAACAAGGTCTACGGCTTGCCGATCGCCGCTTCAGCGCGCGGCCTGTACTACAACAAGGCCATGCTGGAAAAGGCCGGCTTCCCGAGCGGCCCGAAAAACTGGGATGAGGTGATTGCCGCCTCCCGGAAAATCAAGGCTAGCGGCGCTTACGGCTTCGGCATGCAGGGCAAGGAAATTGAAACCGAAATTTACTGGTTCTATAGCCTGTGGTCGCAAGGCGGCGACGTCGTTGATGCTTCCGGCAAGGCCGTCTTCGATTCCGCCGCCGGCATCAAGGCGGCGCGCGTCTACAAGGAGCTGATCGACCAGGGCCTGACGCAACCGGGCGTCACCAGCTATAGCCGGGAAGACGTCCAGAACCTGTTCAAGCAAGGGCGGGTCGGTATGGTAATTACCGCGCCTTTCCTGGCCAAGCAATTGCAAAAAGAAAATCCCGGCCTGAAATACGGCGTCGCCGCGGTGCCGTCCGGGACTACCAGCGCTACTTATGCAACAACCGACTCGCTGGTGCTGTTTAAAAATTCCAAGGTGAAGCCGGCCGCCTGGAAATTCGCGGACTATCTATTTACCAAAGCGCCGCGTGTCGCGTTTACCAGCGGCGAAGGCCTGCTGCCGACGACCAGGGACGAAGCCAGCGACCCGGTCTTCGTTGATCCGGTGACCAAAACGTTTATCGGTTTTTTGCCGACCGCCAAATTTGCCCCCGTCATCGCCGGCTGGGAAGATGTCGCCAAGATTATCAGCAATGCGATGCAATCGGTTTATTTGGGCAAGGCAAAACCGGAAGACGCGCTGAAGGCCGCCGCCATCCAGGCGAACCGCGTATTAAAGAAATGACGTGCGCCGGGAGTGACCGCGGATATGCATAAGGCCCAACTATTTTGATCGATTGATCGCGCTCATTTCCCGTACACCGGCATTTACAGATTCTTTGAACTCATGACCTCACGCTCAGGTAATTCTCTCGGACCATGGCTGCTGATTTTACCCAGCTTCGCGCTGGCGCTATTCATCGTCAGCTATCCGTTTTTCAATATCGCCTACCAATCGCTGCATGAAGTATCGCGCTTCGGCATCGTGCGCGGCTTCTCGGGGCTGGCTAATTTCCTGACCGTATTTGCCGATCCGGTATTCATCGAAACCGTGTACCGCACGCTGATCTGGACGGTGTGCGTGGTCGGCGGCACTATTCTGGTTGCCGTGCCGGTCTCGCTGATCCTGGTCCAGGATTTTTACGGCAGAGGCATCGCCCGCACGATCACGATGCTGCCATGGTCCGTCTCTTTGACCATGACGGCGATCATATGGCGCTGGGCATTCAACGATGAATTTGGCCTGGTGAATCTGGGCTTGCAGCAGTTGGGGCTGATCCAGTCTCCCTTGCATTGGCTGGCAGACCCGCAGCTGGCTTTCCCGGTGGAAATCCTGATCGGCATCCTGGTTTCCGTTCCATTCACCGTGACCATCTTTCTGGGCGGCCTGTCATCCGCCCCCACTGAAATCTATGAAGCTGCGCGCATGGACGGCGCAACCAATTGGCAGCAATTCTGCAAGCTGACCATCCCATTGCTGCGCCCCTTCATTAATATCGCGGTAGTGCTGAACGTCATTTACGTCTTCAATTCGTTTCCGATCATCTGGGTAATGACCCAGGGCGGCCCCGACAACGGCACCCACATACTGGTCACCTATCTGTATGAACTGGCTTTCCGGCTGGGACGGCCGGGCGAAGCGGCGGCGGTGTCGCTGGTGATGCTGGCGATGCTGTTCCTGTTTACAGCGCTGTACATGCGCATGCAAGGAAAAGAGGAAGGCGCACATGAGCAATAAACTAAAGCGCAGCCTGTACTGCTGGCTCGCGCTGTCGCCGCTGGTCGTACTGGTGCTGTTTCCATTCGCCGTCATGTTCCTGACCGCGGTCAAGCCGCAAGCGGAGGTGTTTGCCTATCCGCCGCGCTGGCTGCCCAGCCATTTCGAGTGGCAAAACTTTGCCGACATGTGGACCGCGACGCAATTCGGCACCGCACTCAAGAACAGCCTGGTGATCAGTACGCTGTCCACTTTACTGGCGGTAGCGCTGAGCATTCCGGCCGCCTATGCGCTGGCGCGCTTTTCCTTTCGCGGGCGCAATTTTTACCGCCGTTTCCTGCTGGTGACCCAGATGCTGTCGCCGATCCTGCTGGTACTCGGCCTGTTCCGGCTGGCCGCCGCGATTCCCTACGGCGATGGCAACCTGGTGGACTCGCATATTGGCGTCATCGCTGCGTATACTGCATTCAATACGGCGTTCGCCGTGTGGATGCTGCAATCCTACTTCGCCACTATTCCGCGCGACATGGAAGAAGCCGCCTGGCTGGAAGGCTGCGGCAGGACCAGGGCGGTGTTCAAGGTCTTTTTGCCGCTGGCCACGCCGGCCATGGTGGTCACCGCGATATTTACCTTTATCAACGCCTGGAACGAATTTGCCGTGGTCTACACACTGATACGCTCGTCTGAAAATAAAACGCTGACGGTGCAGATCGTCGACCTGGTGGCCGGCCGCTATTCGGTCAACTGGCACCAGGTGATGGCGGCGGCGCTGCTGGCCACCTTGCCGGTTGCGGTCATGTTTTCATGGCTGCAAAAATACCTGGTCAAGGGCCTGTCCCTGGGTGCGGTGAAGTGATGCCCGCGTGCCCTGCCGCCTCCGCGTTTGCATGCAACGAGCAGGCAGGCAATTCATGCATGAATTTTTCTGAAAGAGAACAAAATGAGTAAAGACATTATCCGCTACGGCAACATCCCCTCCGGCGCCGGAGGGCAGCGCTTGCCGTTCTCTCCTGCAGTACGCGCCGGAGACTTCGTTTTTTGTTCCGGCCAGGTCGCGATGCAGGAGAATGGCGAGATCGAATCCGGCGGGATAGAGGCGCAAACGCGCCGCACTTTCCAGAATGTTGAAAAAGTCCTGGCCCTGGCTGGCTGTACTTTGCAGGATGTCGTTAAAGTCACCGTGTGGCTGGACGATACCCGCGATTTCTGGACCTTCAACCGCGTCTACCTGGAATTTTTCGGCGAGCATCCTCCGGCCCGTTCCTGCGTGCGCTCGGAAATGATGGTCGACTGCAAGATTGAAATTGAAGTTACCGCCTATAAACCTCTCTAGTTCCGCTTGAATCCCAACATGCACCAATCCGACCAAGCATCCAGCTATCGCTCCCTGTACGCCTATGCCTGGGATGTACAGGACATCGGCGTCAGCCGCTTCGTTGACGAGGCACTGGCGATGGGTATCCAGGATGTCACCCTCGCCACCAGCTACCACGCCGGCAAATTTTTGCGCCCGCATGCCGTCAATGGGCCGCGCGTGATTTTCCCTGAAGACGGCGTCGTCTATTTCGATCCCGATTTCAGCAGGTACGGCGAAATCCTGCCGCAAGCCCACAGCGACGCGCAGACGCGCGCGATCTTGCCCGCCTTGCTGGCGGACGGCCGCATACGGGTGCACGGCTGGACCGTGCTTTTGCATAATAGCCGGCTAGGCAGCGCCTTCCCCCAGTATTGCACGCAGAATGTGTTCGGCGACCGCTATGTGTACAGCCTGTGCCCGATGCAGGCGGCGGTGTTTGACTATGCAGTCGCGCTGAGCGCCGATCTGGCGCGGCAACACGCGGTAAGCAGCATCGTGCTGGAGACCCCGGGCTGGCTGCCGTACACGCATGGCTACCATCATGAGTTTGCGCAAGTCAAAGGCAATGCATGGCTGGACGATATGCTGGGCCTGTGTTTTTGCGATGCCTGCATCGCAGCGGCAAAGCGCGAGGGCATCGCCGCCGGCAGCATGCAGCAGCGAATTCAGCAAGATATTTCAGCCTGCCTCGCGGCACCTCCGGATGTCGCACCCGACCAGGCCGCGGCCTGGCTGCGGGCGGATATGCTGGCCGACGCGGAGCTCCTGGCCTACCTGAAAATGCGGCAACGCCGGGTAACGCAGCTGGCGACAGAGATACGCCGCGCGCTTCCCGCTGCGACCCGGCTGGCCGTGATACCCACGGTGCAAAGGCCGACCGCCCACTGCTGGATGGAGGGCAGCGATCTGGCAGCGCTGGCCCAGGTGGCCGACTATCTTGAAATCCCTTTCTACGAGCCGACTGCAACGCGCACCGTCGCCGACGCCTGGGACAGTCTGCGCCGCATAGGCGACGCTCGCAAGATACGCGCAATCCTGCGCCCCGGCGTGCCGGACCTGGCCAATGGCGCTGAACTGCCGCAGGCTATCGATGGCTTGCAACAGCTGGGCGTCACGGACCTGGCGTTCTATAACTACGGCTTACTGCCGCAGCCGCAGCTGGACAAGCTGGCGGCCGCACTCCACACCTTGAAAGCGAACCATGAATCGTAAAGTACTCGTTACCGGCGCCTGCGGCGGCATTGGCCGCGTCCTGTGCCAGCGCTTTGTCGCCACCGGCGACCACGTGTATGCACAAGATCGTGATGCCAGCGCACTGCAACAACTCGCCGCAGAACTGGGGCCGGAACGGTGCAGCGTGGTGTTGGCCGACGTCACCGATTCAGCCGGCCTGAAAGCGGCGCTGGCCGCCGCAGTTGCGGTCCACGGCGCAGTGGACGTGCTGGTTGCCAACGCCGGCGCAGCCGACAGCCTCACCCTGCAAGCCACCAGCGAAGCCAGCTGGAAGCAGGATATCGACCTGAACCTGAACGGCACCTTCCACACGGTGGAGGCAGTACGCCCGGCGATGCAACAGTCCGGCAAGGGCAATATCGTCATTATAGGATCGGTCAACGGCATGACGTCGCTGGGCCATCCGGCTTACAGCGCGGCCAAGGCAGGATTGATCAGCTACACCAGGGCGCTGGCGATGGAATTCGGCAAGTTCGGCATCCGCGCCAACATTGTCTGTCCGGGTACGGTGAAAACCCAGGCCTGGCAAGCGCGGGTGGAAAAAAATCCGAATGTCTTCGAAGATCTCAAAAAATGGTATCCGCTGCGCGACTTTGCCACGCCTGACGATATTGCCGACGCGGTGCTGTTCCTGGCGTCCGATGCGGCGCGGGTGATCACCGGGGCGGTGCTTCCGGTTGACGGCGGCTTGATGGCCGGCAACCAGGTACTGGCGGGCGAACTCACGCAAGACGCAATTTAAGTTCAAAAAACAAGATAAGAGACTGCGGGCAATGTAGCCACGACGGTCATCGACAAGGAGCAAGTATGGCGGCGGTACAGCTGAAAGGAATCTTCAAGCAATATGGCGACACACAGGTCGTGCACGGCATAGACCTGGATATTGCCGATGGAGAGTTTGTAGTATTGGTCGGCCCTTCCGGTTGCGGAAAAAGTACATTGATGCGCATGATCGCCGGCCTGGAGAGCATCAGCGGAGGCGATTTTTATATTGCCGGACAACGCGCAAACGACCTGCCGCCGCAGCAACGCAATATTGCCATGGTGTTTCAAAGCTATGCGCTCTACCCACACATGACGGTGTACGACAATATCGCCTTCGGTCCGAAATTGCGCAAGGAGCCTGAATCCAGCTATCGCCCGCGCATAGAGGCGGCGGCCAAGATGCTGAATCTGTTGCCCTATCTTGATCGCTTGCCGAAGGCGCTGTCCGGTGGCCAGAGGCAGCGCGTCGCGATGGGGCGCGCGGTGGTGAGGGAACCGGAGCTCTTCCTTTTCGATGAACCGCTGTCAAACCTGGACGCCAAATTGCGCGTGCAGATGCGGGCGGAGATCAAGGCGCTGCATCAGCGCCTGCAAAATACTATCGTCTACGTCACGCACGACCAGATCGAAGCCATGACCATGGGCGACCGCATCGTGGTCATGAACGCCGGTAACATAGAGCAAATAGGCGAACCGCTGGAACTGTACGACCGCCCCCGCAACCTGTTCGTCGCCGGCTTCATTGGCTCTCCGGGCATGAATTTTATCGAGGGCACAGTACAGGCCGGCCAGCAGCAAGCGCATCTGCTGACTGCAGACGGAAGCCGAATTCCCTTGCCGGCAGCGAATATCACGCCGGGCCAGAAGGTCACGCTGGGCGTGCGGCCGGAACATATTGCGTTGAACGAATCACATTTTGACGGCGCGGTAAGCATGTCGCTGGAGGTCGTCGAGCCTACCGGGGCGGAAACCTACTTCTATGGGAAAATAGGGGCAGCCCCTTGCTGCGTCGCCGCGCGCGAACGGCTTGCCATGCACGCCGGGCAGGAAATAAGCCTGACGCTGCCGCCGGAGAAATTGCATTTGTTCGATACCGCTAGCGGCCTCAGAATTAACTGAAACTACCCGGAGATGCCATGCTGAATTTAAACGCCCTCGCTGAACAAACCCTGCTGCCGGGAACCAAAGGCCTTGCGCTGCACGCCCCTATCAGGCAGAAAGACATCGGTGCGCAACACTGGAACCTGCTAAACGGGGACACCAGCTTCCCGGTCGCAGTATTGAAAAATAGCGCGCTGAAACATAACCTGGTCTGGATGAAGGACTTTTGCGAGCGCTCAGGCATCGTACTCGCGCCGCATGGCAAGACGACCATGAGCCCGCAGATATTCGACATGCAGTTGCGCAATGGCGCCTGGGGCATGACATTGGCGACGGCTAACCAGATGCAGATCGCGCATCGTTATGGCGTGAAAAAAATATTACTGGCAAATCAATTGGTCAGCCGCAGCGATATCGGCATGGCCTTGCACCTGATGCAATCCGATCCGGAGTTTGTTTTTTTTGCGCTGACCGATTCGCTGACGAATGTGCAGCGACTGGCCGAGGCGGTACGCCTCTCCGGCCTGCAACGGCCGCTGCCTTTGCTGGTGGAACTCGGCCTGCAAGGCGGACGCACCGGCTGCCGCACATTAGAGAAAGCCCTGTCGCTGGCGCGCGCCATCAGCCAAAGCCCGCACCTGCAATTGGCCGGCATAGAAGGCTATGAAGGCTTGCTGACCGGCAAGCACCACGCGCAGGATCTGGCGGCCGTCGATCAATTCATCACGGACCTGATTGAGCTGACCCGGCAAGCCGACGCAGAACAGCTCTTCGGCGGCGAGGAAATTGTGTTGTCCGCCGGCGGCAGCGCCTATTTCGACCTGGTGGGGCGCCAATTTGCGCGCGACGCAGGCCTGTCCCGGCCGGTGCTGCCTATCCTGCGCAGCGGTTGCTATGTGACGCACGATCACGGCTTCTATCACGGCCTGATGGAAGAAATGCAGACACGCGAGCCGGCTATGCAGGATGGCCTGCACCCCGCGCTGGAAGTATGGAGCATGGTGCAATCCAGGCCCGAGCCCGACCTGGCGATCCTGACCATGGGCAAAAGAGATGCGTCCTACGATATCGACTTGCCCATCCCGCTGGCGACCCACCGTCCCGGCGAGGCCGGCACGCCGCAGCGTCTGCCCGAGGGCTGCAAAATAGAAAAAATGAACGATCAGCATGCCTACCTGCGCCTGCCGAAAGACAGCGAACTCAGCCGCAGCCTGGCCGTCTGCGATCTGGTCTGCAGCGGCATTTCGCATCCTTGCACGACATTCGATAAATGGCCGCTGCTGCTGGTGGTCAGCGACAGCTATGACATTGAGTTCGCGGTCAATACTTTCTTTTGATGATGATGCAGCCCAAGATATTTGATACCGTGATATGCAATGCCGACGTGTATGACGGCAGCGGCACTGCGCCGTATCGCGCAGACCTAGGCATTTCGTCGCAAAGAATAACGGCCATTTGCCCGCCGCATAGCCTGCAAGGAAAGATCATGCTGGACGCCGGCGGCTTGGCCGTAGCGCCCGGCTTCATCGACGTGCATACCCATGACGACCGCGAGGTGCTCGACCATCCGCAGATGCATCCCAAGCTGACCCAGGGCATCACGACCGTGATCACCGGCAACTGCGGCATCAGCCTGTCGCCGTGGAAAGCAGACAAAGCTATCCCTGCCCCGCTGAGCCTGATCGGAACCCAGAGCGATTATCGCTACGACAAGGTCAGTGATTATATCGCCGCCGTACAGCGTGCCAAACCGGCGGTCAACGTCGGCATCCTGATAGGCCACTCGACGCTGAGAGTGAATGCGGTCAAGGATTTGAACCGGGCCGCCGATGCGGAAGAACTCGGGCGCATGCAGGATTTGCTGCAGGAAGGCATGCAGTCGGGTGCCTTGGGATTCAGCTCCGGCCTTTTCTACCAGACCAGCAAAGCGGCCGACAATGCCGAAGTCATCGCACTGGCGCAGATCAGCGCAGCCGCCGGCGGTATCTATGCGTCGCATATCCGCGATGAATACAACGGCGTGCTGGACGCCCTGGCCGAAGCCTGCGATGCCGGACAGGCCGCGCAGCTTCCAGTCATCCTGTCGCACCACAAATGCGCCGGCCCGGCCAACTGGGGCCGCAGCAAGGAAACGCTGGCCTACATTTCCCAGCGCCGTGCGAGCCACGCGGTGGGGCTGGACGCCTATCCCTATGTAGCCGGTTCTACCGTGCTAGACCCGGACTATGTCGACGGCGTGATCCGCATCATGGTCAGTTTTTCTGCCAATTTTCCGGAGATGGCGGGGCGTGACTTGTCGGACATCGCGGCAGAATGGGGGGTGGACCAGAAAGAGGCCGCGCGCCGATTGCATCCGGCAGGTGCGGTGTATTTCCAGATGCGCGAAGACGACGTGCAGCAAATACTGGCCTATCCGCATACGATGATAGGTTCGGACGGGCTGCCACATGACAGCCATCCGCACCCACGGCTATGGGGAGCCTTCCCGCGCGTTCTCGGGCATTATTGCCGCGAGCAGAAATTATTCACGCTGGCGGAAGCGATCCGGCGCATGACAAGCTTGTCAGCAGATAATTTCGGCCTGAAACAACGCGGCAGGATTGCCGTGTCATGCTGGGCCGACCTGGTGGTGTTCGATCCGGCCACCGTCGCCGACCAGGCCACATTTTCATCGCCGAAACAAGCTGCAAAGGGTATCCGCTGGGTGCTGGTGAATGGTCAACTGGCGCTGGACAACGGCACTCCCACCGCTAACAGGGCCGGGGTAATACTGGACCGCGCCAGCGAGCGTTATGCAATGGACGCCGCGTAAAATCCAGGGAAAATTGAAGCGCCCTTTTAAGGCTTAGTGATAACAAGGCTGCCGCGACGCTCATCAAGTCAATGACGACGCCAGGCAGCCCTTAAAAACTTCGGCTAACCGCCGGGCTTATCTCTCTTCCAGCGCAGCGACAAATGCAGTGGCCTTTTCAGCAACCTGCCGGGCAGTCATGCCGGGCTTGTACAGGCCAGCCCCCAGCCCGAATCCATTCGCCCCCGCCAAAAAATATTCCTGCATGCCTTGCGGTGCAACACCGCCGACCGGCAGGCAAATTGCGCCGTCCGGCAAGACGGTGCGCCATGCCTTCAGCACCGACGGCGGAACGCTTTCAGACGGAAATAATTTGAGCGCGTCGGCGCCCTGCGCCAGCGCTGCAAATGCCTCGCTGATGGTCGCCACGCCAGGCACGCAAAACATATCGGTCTGCTTTGCCGCTGCAATGACGGCGGCATCGTTGTGCGGCATCACGATCAGGCGCCCGCCGGCATCGGCGACAGACTGGACTTGCCCGCTACCGAGGACCGTGCCGGCGCCGACCAGGCAATCACCCGGCAGGCTGGCCGCCAGCATTTCTATGCTGCGGAATGCATTCGGCGAGCCCAGCGGCACTTCGATACAGCGAAACCCGGCCTGGTACAGCGCATCCGCTATCGCCATGCATTCGTGGTTTTGTATCCCACGCAAAATGGCGACCAGAGGCAAGGAAGTCAGGTAGGAAGAAAATGTGGTCACGGCAGATGTGGTCTTAGTCATGCAATAGAAATCCAGCGAGCTGGACCCTCCAAAAGAAAAAATCGCTCCGGCCCAAGGCCGGAGCGTGACTGAAAACAGGAAACTGGATCAGCAAAAACTGATCAAGGCGTCAGAACTTGTAGTTGTATTCCGCCGTCAGGCGCGCGAATCGCGGCGCTTGCCTGTTCGTCACCATCAAGTAGGTCGGATTGATATTGTCGTCGGTATTGTAGGTCTCCGAAACCGCGGTCACAGTCTGCCTGTTCAATACATTGAAAACGTCCACTTTCAATCGCAATCCCTTTAATATTGCAGGCTGATAGGCAAGGTTCAGGTCCAGTTGCACATCCCACGGCAGGCGCCCCTGGCTACCTCTCGGCGTAGCGACTCCATTGCAATAAAAGAAGCTGGAGCCGTAACCTGTGTCCGGCGCGACGGAAGTCGGCAAATTGCCTAGGCAATTGCGCGGACGGCCGGAGGTAATATTCAAATTCGCGCCTGTGCTCCACTCCGGATTCCATTGATAGTATCCAAATGCCTTGATCACATGCGTATGGTCGTTAGGCAGGTAGCCGTAGGAATTGAACATCACCTCCTTGAGATCCCAGTTGGCAGTAACCGCAACATCGCCGCCGCCTATGGAGTCCACCTGCCCTTCGCTATTCCCCTTGCTTTGGGAATAGGTATAGTTGATCTTGCCGTACCAGCCATCGCGGAAAGGATGTTCGGCAAACAGGTTCAATGCGGTGTATGTACGCTTCAAGGCGGGGAAGCCCATATCCGCTGCGGTCAGGTCCACACGCGTCAGCTTGCCGTCGCCGTTCAAATCCAGCATCAGGCTGTTGTTGATGCCCGGATTGATCACTGCACAAGGGAAAGCAAATTTGCTGGTGTCGACGTGGTTCCGGACACCCCAGGCATCGATAGGCCGCTGATCACACCAGTCGTCATTGGTGCTGCGCATGGTGCGGTAAGTCGCCAGCATGCCGACATTCAGGCGGGGCGTAACGGCTTTTTCAAAGCCCCAGGAAATTTCATCCTGGTAGAGCGGCTTCATGTCGAGTGCCGCCACCTGGCGCGGGTCCTTGGATTGGCCGAACGCATTGTTGGCCGACACCGTGTCGCTGATCGCATGCAGGCCGATAGGAGCGCCTGTCGCCGGATCGATACCGGTATAGGTATAAGCCTTATCCGTCGACAAGACATTTCCCGCCGTATTGCGCGCCACATTGGTCGGCAATTGCAGGTGATAACGCCCGGCATTCGCAAACACTTTCAGGGAGCCGTCGCGATCGACGTCCCAGGTCGCGCCAAAGCGCGGTGCAAGCTGGTGCCGTTGCGACATAAAAGCCACGCCGTCGCTGTTTTTGTTGGTGAACTGCTCATTACGCAAACCCAGGTCGAGCAAAATATTGTCGGTGACCTGGTAACGATCCTGGATATATTGTGCGGACTGGTCGGTACTCGGGCGGGCCAGATCGCTGCTGATGTGCTGGTTGACCCAATAGCCCTGCGTGCCATAGCCGCCGCCCTGTGCCGGCGACTCAAACGCGCCGTAGGGCTTGGTATTCGGATCGGTATATTTCCGGAAAGACCACGTGCCTCCGCCTGCGGCGGTATTCCCCACCACCGAGTCCACTTTGTTATAGTCGACACCGGCACGCAAGGAATGGCTGCCAAGCTTGTATTCCACGTCCAGCCGCAAGGTCTTCTGCGAGTCCTCGGACCCTGGCGCAGGCAAGCTGCCGGTAACGGTTTGTATTATTGGATAGGTCAAGCCGGGTACCCGCGTCGCGGCAGACGACGATGTCTGGAAAATCGCCGGGTTATAGCCGTCCGGCGTCTGGCTATGCGTGGTTTTCGATTGACCATACAGCGCCGTGAAGGTCAGCTTATCGGTCAGGTAACCGGTGTATTTGAAGATGTCGTCATCCGCGCCGGCATTGGCCGTGCCGCAGCAGTTGACCCAGCTCATCCCGCCCTTTTGCACATTATCCCGCTGCAGCGTCGCGTAGTTGAAGCCGTAGTATTGGGAGTTGGCTTTTGTCTCATCATGAATCTTGGTGTATTCAAAATGATGGTCGTCGGTCAGATTGTAGTCAAGCTTCACCAGGTAACGCGGAATTTTCGTCGTGTTGACCGTGTAGCCGGTTGCAGAATAGGGCGTATCCGACGTGGAGCCGACTGAGCCGGAATCGGACTGGTTTTGCTCCAGCGCGACAAACGCAAATAGTTTATCTTTGATCAGCGGGCCACCAGCATAGAATCCCAGGGTTTTGCTGTCGGACGTATTGTCTTGATTGTAGACACGCAGCTTGCCGTCGGTAAGCGGGTTCGCGCCGGTATTCGGATAATAGGTATTGATCTGGGATGCGCGCAACGCATTCGGCGCATACTTGACCGTGGCGCCGACCTCCCAATCGTTGGTGCCGCTCTTGGTCGTGATATTGACCACGCCGCCGGTTGAGCGGCCGAATTCCGCACTGTATCCGCCGGACAGCACTTGCGCATTGGCGATGGCGCCAAACGGCAGCTCCGAGGAGCCGATCTGCGTGAGGATATTGGTAATCGGAAAGCCGTTGATATAAAACGCGTTCTCCGAGGCGCCGGCTCCGCCGAAGCTGGCGCCGGGATACTTGTTATCCGATTTGTTGGTGCCGGGCGCCAGCTGGATAATCGCACCGATATTCTGCGCAATGGGCAAACTGGCCAATTCTTTCGACGTGAAGACTGCGCCGTTATTTGTATTGGAAACGTCTATGCGATTTACCCTGTTGACCAAGGTCACCGACTGCACACCGGCGTCGCCGGAGAAAGATGCCTCTACGCCCTGCCCCACCAGAGCCTCCACCTCCAGCGATTTTTCCTGCGCATTGCCGCGCATCAGCTTCACTTGATAGTGGCCTGGCGGCATGGATGTAGCCTGATATTTCCCCTTGGTGTCGGGCGTAATGACCCGGCGTACGCCGGTAGCCGTGTTCTCAAGGACGATCGTCAAGCCGGGGCTTGGCTGCACCTGGCCGAAGATGGTGCTGGTCGCATTCGACTGTGCGAAGACGGGCGAGCTCACACCGGCAGTCATTACCGCAGCGCCGAATGCGATGGCAAGCGCACGAGCCATCACGGTTTGTCTCATTGTCATTTTTTTGTTTATCATGGTGTTTTTTAGTTAAGTGACTAAATCTTCCGAGCCCATGAATTTGATGATTGCGGAACGCAATGTCATCGCTGGGAAAGCCCCAACAAGCCCTAAGGTGGAAGACCTGATTTGCTACCGGAAAGACTGCCAGCGCGGGTCAGATGACCAGGCAGCTCTCGTGAAGCTGGGTTGACCATAAGACTGACTTACTTAGCGTAAAAAAGTCTAAGTGCAAATACAGCGACACGCCATCGACATATATTTGACTTCTCATTTAGCTAAATTTAATGTCTCGCGATGACAGGCAAAGGAACGCCCAGCCCGATTTCCAGCATGCAGGCAGGCGGCATGCCGCCAACCTCCGGCTCCGCGTTGCGTGTGCACGGGCGTGAATCAGCGAAGGCTGAAAAATGCAGAAATGCAGACCGGCGCTTACCCCGACCGGCAGGGTTATCTGAAATGCCATACCGGCACTGTCTTTTTGCTTATACTTCAACCGGCTCAGTTCAAGATCGACCCGGACATCATGTCGCCGCTGGCGCGGCGCCGCTGTACCGGCCGCATCAATCGGGCCGATCCGTGCGGACTGTAATTTTATGGTGCACAATACCTGCTATCCGACAAACAAAGCCCTCATGATCTGCCGGGCTTGCTCCGTATCAGATCGTTATTGGTTAACCCATGAACAACAACGCGCCCGACGCCGGCATGATGGACGTGGCTGAACTGGCAGCCTTCCTGCACAACTATCCGAAAGCGCTGGTGCTGACCGGCGCCGGCATGAGCACGGCGTCGGGCATTCCCGACTACCGCGACCAGAATGGCGTGCGGCGCGGCCAAGCGCCGATACAGGGGCCCGAGTTCCGCCGTACGGAGGCGGTGCGCAAGCGGTATTGGGCGCGCAGCATGCTCGGCTGGCCGACTTTGGCGAGAACCTCGCCGAATGCCGGCCACCGCGCTATCGCCGAATTGGAGGCAGCCGGCAACGTATCGACCGTCCTGACGCAAAATGTCGATGGACTGCATCAGCAGGCCGGCAGCGCGAATGTCATCGAACTGCATGGCAATATCCATGCAGTCGTATGTCTCAATTGCAGAACGCAGTTCTCGCGTTCTGCCATCCAGTCCTTGCTGGAACATGCCAATCCTGATTTGATCGGCGCCGCGGCAACGGCGCTGCCGGATGGCGACGCTCAGTTTGAACCGGACGCGCTGGCGGAATTTCACATTCCTTCTTGCGAGCATTGCGGCGGCATGCTGCAGCCGGATGTCGTGTTCTTCGGCGATGGCGTGCCGCGCGCGCGCACCGAAGCAGCGGAACAGGCATTGGCACAAGCCGATGCGCTGCTGGTGGTCGGCTCCTCGCTGATCGTCTTCTCTGGATATCGTTTCTGCCGCATGGCGGCCGAGACCGGCAAGCCGATCGCCGCCATCAATCGCGGAGTCACGCGCGCCGACCATCTGTTGTCATTGAAATCGGAAACCGCATCTGAAATCACCCTGCCGGCGCTGGCTCAGCGCATGCGAGCCATTTCAGCCCATGCTGCCTAAGCCAACTGGCGCCTATTTCCCGCCGGGATAAAGCCGCTGCGCGGCGCGCACTCTGTTACCGGCACAGCGCCGGAGCATAATATGGCGCTAATGCGGCCACGTCGCCTGGGCCTGGCCATCCAGCGCCATGCCGCCAGCGCGTATCAGAGAAATCATCGGGTCAACGTTTTTGCAACTCATCACTGACCAGCTTCGAATGTGGACAGGCCGGCTGCAGATCAATTCCTGGCCGGAGCGCGTGAGCGCATGCGCTGAACAATTCTGTCCATGTACAAGTAAACAACCGGCGTCGTATACAGGGTGAGAATTTGAGACAGCAGGAGCCCGCCGACCATCGCAATACCCAGAGGCCGGCGCAACTCAGATCCAGCCCCCGCGCCCAGCGCAAGAGGTAAAGCCCCCAGCAAGGCGGCCATGGTCGTCATCATGATGGGACGGAACCGTAAAAGACATGCACGATAAATCGCATCTACCGGCGCCAACCCGCGATTCTCTTCAGTGATGGCCACGTCAACCATCATGATTCCATTTTTTTTAACGATGCCGATGAGCAAAATGACGCCTACCAGGGCGATCAGGGAAAAATCATAATGCAATAGCATCAATGCCAGTAGGCCGCCTATTCCGGCCGAAGGAAGCGTCGACATGATGGTAATGGGGTGAATGACACTCTCATACAGAACGCCAAGCACGATGAAAATAGCCAGCAACGCCGCCATGATCAGGAAAGGTTGATTTGCCAGGCTCTCCTGGAAAGCTTGCGCGCTCCCGGCAAAAATAGTCGTGAGACCGGCTGGCTTGCCTATCGCACGCTCTTTGGCATTGATCGCATCTATTGCATCGCCCAATGACTGGCCGGGCGCAAGGTTGAAAGATAAGGTCGCCGCTGGAAACTGGCCGTCATGGTTGACCGTCAGCGGTGCGGCGGAGAGCGACAATTTGCTGATGGCCGCCAGCGGTACCGGATTGCCGCTCTTGCTGGGAACGTAGATGCGACTCAGTGCCGCCTCATCCAATTGGAACTGCGGATCCACTTCCAGTATCACGCGGTAGATACTGACCTGGGTATAAAAACTGGCTACCTGCCGTTGCCCGAAGGCGTCATACAAGGTATCGTCTACCGCCTGCGTGTTGACACCCAAGCGTGCCATCGCGTCGCGGTCCAATACGATATTCAGTCTTGGGGCGGTGGGTTCCGTGTCGCCCTCTACATCCCGGATCTGCGGGATGCCGCGCAAAGCCTCCAGCATTCTGGGCGTCCATTCATGCAATTCCGCCAGATTGGTGTCGCGTAAAGTGTACTGGAATTGCGTTTTGCTAAAGCGCGCGCCTACCTGTAAGTCCTGGCGCGCCTGAAGATGCAAAACGATCTCGGGAAAACCCTTGACCCGCTTCTTGATGCGGTCCATTGCCTCATACACAGATGCACGACGGACTCCAAATGGCTTCAGGTCGATCAGCATCCTGCCGACATTGATGGAGGGATCGCCCTCAATCCAGAAATAAACGTTCTGGATATCCTCATCGCGCCTGACCGTCTCCGCCAATGCCTGCATTTGCTGCAACATTGCCTGGTACGAAATATCCGGTGAAGCCTCGGTCACGCCGGCAATCAGCCCATTGTCCTGCTGTGGGAAAAATCCTTTTGGAATATATACGTACATGCCGACTGTCAGCGCCAGCGTGGCAATCATCACGGCAAGCGTCAGCGGCTGATGCTGTAAAACCTTGCTCAGGCTGCGCGCGTAGGCTTGCCGGGCGCGCTCGATCCAGACGTCGCATTGACGATGAAACCAGCCCCGCTGTTCCGAACGATGCGTCTTCAAAAAGAGAGAACACAAAACCGGCGTCAGCGTCAGGGAAACGACGCCGGAAATAAGAATGGCAATCGCTGCGGTATCGGCAAATTCCCGGAACAGCCGCCCGACTAACCCGCTCATGAAGAGCAGAGGAATAAATACCGCAACCAGGGAGATTGTCATTGAAAAGATGGTGAATCCGATTTCGCCCGAGCCTTTGTGCGCAGCTTCTTCAGGGTCCATGCCGTCTTCGATATGGCGCAGTATGTTCTCCAGCATCACAATCGCGTCGTCGACGACAAATCCGATGGAGATGGTCAGCGCCATCAGGGATACGTTGTCGAGGCTGTAGCCCAGCAAATACATCGCCGCCATCGTACCGAACAACGATAAGGGAATGACTATTGCCGGTATGAGCGTCGCACGCCAGCTACCGAGGAAAATGTAGACCACGAGGACAACCAGCAAGCAGGTCAGCGCAAGCGTAAACTGTACATCGTCTACCGAGGAGCGTATGGTCTGCGTGCGATCGCCAAGCAATACCAGATGCACGGAGGGCGGCAGGCTACGTTGCAATGCGGGTAAAGCTTCTTTTACTTTAGCGACCGTGGAATTAATATTGAAGCCGATTTGCTTGTGTACGTCGATCATGACGGCCTGGTGCTTGCCGACCCAGGCGCTCTGCTTGACATCCTCCACGCTTTTCTTGATATTCCCTATGTCACGCAATTTCACGGTGGCGCCGTTGCTGCTCGCCAGGGCGATATCCCCATATTCGTCTGATTCGCTCAGCTGATCGTTGGTATCCAGCGTAATGGTCCGGCGCGCCCCGTTTAGCGTCCCTTTGGGACCGTTGGCCGTTGCCTCGCTGATGCGCTGACGCACATCTTCCAGCGTCAAACCCAGGCCTGCGACTTTTCCGGGAT
>DATHMC010000051.1:0-14286 GCA_035487495.1 Undibacterium sp. | reverse complement strand
GAGCCCGATCTTTTGATCGCCGACGAACCGACCACCGCGCTGGACGTGACCATCCAGAAGCAGATCATCGACCTGATCGAGGCCTTGCGCAAACGCCACAAGATGTCGGTGCTGTTCATTACCCATGACCTGGCGCTGGTTGGGGAAATTGCCGACCATGTGATCGTGATGCGTAACGGCGAAGTGCGCGAAGCCGGCAGCGTCAGGCAGATCTTTGAGCAGCCGAAAGATACCTATACCCAGGCGCTGTTGCACTGCCGCCCTTCGCTGGATTCGCGCCCATGGCGGCTGCCGGTCATCAGCGATTTCATGAACAATAACGGCGCGCTGACCGAGCAAAAAGAAAGGCCGCGCGGCCTGACCGGCGCAGAAGATATCGTGCTGGATGTGCGCAACCTCGGCAAGAGCTTCTATAGCCGCGAGGGCTTTTTCGGCAAGAAGGAATTCCGCGCCGTCGAGGATGTGTCGTTCAAACTGGCGCGCGGCAAGACCCTGGGCGTGGTCGGCGAATCCGGTTCCGGCAAGACCACGGTCGGCCTGACCCTGATGCGGCTGCACCAGGCGACTTCCGGCCAGGCCATCTTTGAAGGCAAGGATATCCTGGCGATGTCGAACAAGGAATTTTTGCAATACAAGCGCCGCATCCAGATCATCTTCCAGAATCCGTATGCATCGCTGAATCCGCGCTTTACCGTCGGCCAGATACTGATGGAACCGATGCTGATCCACAGCATCGGCGCCAATGAAGGCGAACGCTCGAAAATGGCCTATCAGCTGCTGGAAAAAGTCGGGCTGCCTGCAGCGGCTTTCCATCGTTATCCGCATGAATTTTCCGGCGGCCAGCGCCAGCGCATCGCCATCGCGCGCTGCCTGACCATGAAGCCGGAAGTGCTGGTCTGCGACGAATCCGTTTCGGCGCTGGACGTGTCGGTGCAGGCCCAGGTCTTGAATCTGCTGCAGGATTTGCAGGAAGAATTCGGGCTGTCGTATATCTTCATCTCGCACGACCTGGCCGTGGTCAAATACATCGCCGATCAGGTGATGGTGATGAACAAGGGCAAGGTCGTGGAACTGGCCAACTCGGATGACCTGTACCATAATCCGACCCAGCCCTATACAAAAACCCTGCTCAATGCGATTCCTCGTGGTTTGCAGAGCCACTAAAAATACCGGAAAATGGGCCTCAAACCCATCTACGGCTATCGGCGTTTGCTTGAATAGGCCTTACGCAAATATGAAGAGCTGCAAGTCCCACAGCGTCGTCCTCGCGAAAGCGGTGAAGCGGGAGAGGTCGAGCAGCATGCTGCTCGCCCGCGTAACGGCGTTCCCTTGCAAGGGAACGTTCCTTCCCTACAGGGACACAGGGGGACCCATTGTCGATTCCGGCAAAAAATGGATTCCCGCTTTCGCGGTGTAGCAGGGATTTCAAGCAGTATACTGCTTGCCTGCGTAACGGTCTTGCCTTGCAAGGCAAGACTCCTTCCCTATAGGGACACAGGGGAATGACGTGGTACATCTGCATTCCTTGCATGAGATAGTTTTGCGTAAGTCCTATTGAAAACCAAAACTCACAGGCAGCTCCCCCGCTGCCGCTTCTTTAAAGGTGCATGCCTTGGATAAAGTAAGAGATCTTTTCAAACAACTGGCTCCCGCTGCAGAGTTCTGTTCTCTGCGCGTAGTAGATGAAAGCAGCGAACAGCTGCTGGTGCGCCAGGATGTGTTGCAACCCTTGTCCACATCCCGCAATCGCGGCGCGATGATTACCGTGATCCATCAGGGCGGCTACGGCTACGCCGCCACCAGCGACCTGTCGCACGGCGGCTTGCAGGAAGCCATCCGCCGGGCCAGGCACTGGGCGCAAGCCAGTGCCGGCCGCTCCGTGATCGACTACAGCAGCATACAACAGACAGCCGCCACCGGCAGCTATAGCGGCCCCAGCTCCAGCTCCGCCGCCTGGTCGCGCAAGGACCTGATCGGTTTGCTGATGCAGGAATCGCACGATTGCAAGCTCGATGAGCGCATTGTGGACTGGTATGCATCAATAGGAACCACCCGCTCCAGGCAACTGTACCTGAGCACGGCGGGCGCGGATATCGAACAGGAATTTCAGTACATCATCCCGAATATCGCGGCGACCGCCAATCAGGGCGTGGACACGCAAACCCGCAGCCTGGGCGGCCAGTACAACGGCTTCTGCCGCCAGGGCGGCATGGAGGTATTGCAGCAGTCCGGCTTCTATGGCGCGGGCAAGCGCATCGCCAATCAGGCGCTGGCTTTGCTGGCGGCCCCGAATTGCCCTAGCGGCAAGATGGACTTGCTGCTGATGCCGGAACAGATGATGCTGCAGATCCACGAATCCATCGGCCATCCTATCGAACTGGACCGGATACTCGGCGATGAGCGCAATTTTGCCGGCACCAGTTTCGTCACGCTCGACATGTTCGGCCATTTCAAATACGGCTCGGACCTGCTCAACGTCAGCTACGACCCCAGCCGCGCCGAGCAGTTTGCCAGCTACCGATGGGACGACGAGGGGCATGCCGCGGAAAAGACCTATGTAATACGCAACGGCATACTGGAGCGTCCGCTCGGCGGCCATGCGTCGCAGGCGCGCGCAGGCATCGCCGGGGTCGCCAACTCGCGCGCCTGCGACTGGAACCGCCCACCGATAGACCGCATGGCCAACCTGAATATAGAGCCGGGCACGACGCCGCTGGCGGACATGATCGCGTCGGTGGAATACGGCGTGCTGATGGACACCAACCTGTCGTGGTCTATCGACGATTCACGCAACAAATTCCAGTTCGGTTGCGAATACGGGCAATTGATCAGGGACGGCGAGCTGAAAGGCTTGGTCAAGAATCCCAACTACCGCGGCATTTCCGAGAGCTTCTGGCGCTCGCTGAAAGCGGTAGGCGACGACTCGACCTTTGCCGTGATGGGTACGCCGTTTTGCGGCAAGGGCGAGCCTTCGCAAGTTATTCGCGTCGGGCATGCATCACCGGCCTGCCTGTTTGATCAAGTCGACGTATTTGGAGGCGAAGCCTGATGCAAGAATTTTTCCATCAAATTGCGGAGCGCATCGAAACCCTGCTGCAACAGGGCGAGCGCAGCACCTGCTGGTTTTCTGCGGAATCCAGCGACTTCGTGCGCTTCAATCGCAGCGCGATACGGCAGCCCGGCCACGTGATGCAGCGCTTGCTGAGCGTGAACCTGATCCATGGCGCGCGCCATGCGAATACCAGCCTGACGCTGTCCGGCAAGCTCGAAGAAGATAGTTCCATGCTGGCCGACGCGATAGCGCAGCTCAGGCTGCAATTGCCCGACCTGCCTGAAGACCCGCATCTGCTGATCGCCACCGACGTACAAAATACGACCCGGATCTTGCCGTCCAATGCGGCCTCCACCGACCGGATGGTGGACCAGATCCTGGAAGCCGCCAAGGGCCGTGACATGGTCGGCATTCTGATCGCCGGCTCCCTGTATCGCGGCTTTGCCAATTCGCTGGGACAGCGCAACTGGTATGAAACCGCCAACTTCAATTTTGACTGGAGCCTGTTTCATGCCGCCGACAAGGCGGTCAAGTCCAACTATGCCGGTTTTGCGTGGGACGCAGCGGTGTTTACCCGCAAATTTGACGAGGCTGTAGAACGGCTATCCTTGCTGGCAATCCCCCCCGTGACCGTGGCTCCCGGCAACTACCGGGTCTACCTGACGCCGACGGCACTGAACGAATTGATCGGCATGCTGAACTGGGGCGGCCTGGCGGAAAAATCCTTGCGCACCCATCAAAGCCCGCTGCGCCGCATGCGCACCGGGGACGCCTCGCTGGCGGCGTCGGTGAATCTGAGCGAGGATAGCGGCACCGGCCTGGCGCCCGGTTTCCAGGCCAAAGGCTTCATCAAGCCCCAGGCAGAAGCGCTGATACGGCAGGGCAAACTGGTCGGCAGCATGGTATCGCCGCGCACCGCGAAAGAATACGGGCTCAGCAGTAACGGTGCGGACGACGATGAAACCGCCAACGCCATGGTGATGCAGCCAGGCTCGCTGCCGATGGAGCAGGTGCTGGCAGAGCTGGGCACCGGCATCTTCGTCAGCAATCTGTGGTACCTGAACTTCTCCGACCGCGCCAACTGCCGCATTACCGGCATGACCCGCTTTGCGACTTTCTGGGTAGAAGACGGGAAAATCAAGGCGCCGCTGAACGTGATGCGCTTTGACGATTCGCTATTCCGCATCCTGGGCGACAATCTGCTGGCGCTGACGCAAGAAACCGAAGTGATCATGGATGACCGCTCCTACGGAGAACGGCATACCGGCGGCGCAATACTCCCCGGAGCGCTGGTGAAGGAAATGACGTTTGTATTGTGAAGTTGGCAAAATTTATTCAGGCTTGTCGCCGAAGGCTGCAACAACTACAATTCCGACCTGTCGACTAGTCGAATAAAGCCTCTCAATAATTCGACAATAAAAGATATGGCTATCGGCTATATAGTATAAAAACCTTACCGCGAGATTCGCGGTAATACCAGGAGTTAACATGGCATTTCTGCAAGGCAAAAAAATTCTGATCACCGGCCTGTTGTCCAACCGTTCCATTGCCTACGGCATCGCCAAGGCATGCCACCGTGAGGGAGCCGAACTGGCATTCACCTACCAGGGCGAGCGCTTCAAGGACAGGATTACCGAATTTGCCAAAGAATTCGGCAGTGCGCTGGTGTTTGATTGCGACGTCGGCAGCGACGAGCAGATCAATGCGGTATTCGCCGATCTGGCAAAATCCTGGGACGGCCTGGACGGCCTGGTGCACGCGATCGGCTTTGCGCCGCGCGAAGCGATTGCCGGCGATTTCCTGGATGGCTTGTCGCGCGAATCCTTCCGTATCGCGCACGACATCTCTTCTTATAGCTTCCCGGCACTGGCCAAAGCGGCCTTGCCTATGCTGCGCCAGGATGCTGCCCTGCTGACCTTGAGCTATCTGGGCGCGCTGCGCGCCACGCCTAACTACAACACAATGGGCCTGGCCAAGGCATCGCTGGAAGCCAGCGTACGTTATCTGGCAGAGTCGCTCGGCAAGCGCGGCATACGCGTCAATGGCATCTCGGCAGGCCCGATCAAGACCCTGGCTGCGAGCGGCATCAAGGATTTCGGCAAGATCCTGAGCGTAGTGGCGGCAACTTCGCCGTTGCGCCGCAATGTGACGATAGACGATGTGGGCAATGCCGCCGCTTTCCTGTTGTCGCCACTGGCTGGCGGCATCACCGGCGAAATCACCTATGTCGATGGCGGTTATTCTCACGCCATGGGCCTTACCGACGAATAGGCAGCGGCTTTCCTAGCCTCAAGCAGTCTCCCTCACCCGCTCGCGGTGAGGGCATCCCTCTCTTCCCGAACTGCCTTCCCAGCGTGTGCTGAGCGTGTCGCCTATTTGGCGATCATGCCGACCAGCGCGTCCAGGTCGGCCTGGGCCGCCTGCAGCGCAGTTTTCTCTATCGCCCGGTAACGGGCAATGATCTCCAGAGCCGTCGGCGTCAGGACAGCGCCGCCGCCCTTGCTGCCGCCGCTTTTGGCGTCGATCACCGGCATAGTCAGGCCGCGATTCATTTCATCGGTCAGCAACCAGGCTCGCCGATACGACATCTCCAGCGCGCGCGCCGCAGCAGAGATGGAGCCTGTCGCCGCGATTGCCTCCAGCAGTGCAATTTTCCCAGGGCCGATCACGATCTCATCGCCACGGCGTACACGCAAACGGAATTGGATCTCAGTTTTCAAATTAACAATTGATCAGGTTAATAAATGCCGGCCCTGTAAAGGGTCGCGGCAGGGCAACATCATTGTATGCCAGCAACAAGCAATTCGAAGCGCCTACTGCAGCAACTTGTTGACGCAAATACGCCGCATGCGTCACCCGCCATTGCCGTCATGTCCGCCTGATCAACTGGCGCAGGCCAGTACTCTTGATATTTTATGCAAAGGGTGCTTTTTCGCGGGAAATGCTGTATCATTCTGTTTGTGCACTGCAATATTACTTATACAACATTGTATTAAGTCCTATTTATAGTGCTTTTGCAGCACCGCAAGCCTTATGCGCATCCAGTAAGAAGTATCGATGCAGCAATGTAAAAGCCCTCCCGCCTTGTATGTCTTGTATCTCTTCTAGACATCGTCCCGGCGCAAAGCTTTTGTGCCGAAATTTCATCGTATTCCGTTTGGTATTCTTTGAGTCATTTCGTTTGGTTGGCGTTGCTTTTTTGCGCGCTCATGCAATTGCATGACGCAATTTTAACGATAAAGTGATTCAGAATACCGGTTCAGCCCATGGCTGAGCTTGGATTTTTGCAGCCACTCAAGAAAGAAATAAATGACTTTTGAAGCATTAGGCCTACACACGTCCATCATCCGCGCATTGTCCGACGCAGGTTATACCAAACCTACCGGCGTGCAAGAGCAGGCTGTTCCCGCTGCGATCGGTGGTCGCGACCTATTGGTATCATCGCAAACCGGTTCCGGCAAGACTGCCGCCTTCATGCTGCCTGCGCTGCATAAATTTGCCACTGCCGCCGACGTCATGGATACCTCCGCTGCCGGCAAAACGCCTAACCAGGAACGCCAGGCAGCACGTGCACGCGGCGACCGTCCGCGTTTCCAGGCAGCAAAGCCGAAGATGCTGGTGTTGACCCCAACCCGCGAACTGGCTCTGCAAGTAACCACTGCAACTGACAAGTACAGCGCCTATACCCGCCGTATCAAGGCCGTCTCCATCCTGGGTGGCATGCCTTATCCAAAACAAATGCAATTGCTGTCCCGCAATCCGGAAATCCTGGTAGCGACACCAGGCCGTTTGATCGACCACATGGAATCCGGCAAGATCGATTTCTCTGAACTGGAAATCCTGGTACTGGACGAAGCCGACCGCATGCTGGACATGGGCTTTATCGACGACATCGAAAAAATCGTCGATGCGACGCCTTCCACGCGCCAGACCATGCTGTTCTCGGCCACACTGGATGGTGTAGTCGGCAATATGGCGCGCCGCATCACCAAAGACCCGATGATCATCCAGATCGCCGGCTCCGCGACCAAGCACGAAAACATCACGCAAAAGGTTCACTTTGTGGATGACCTGTCGCATAAAAACCGCATGCTGGACCATCTGTTGCGCGACACGTCGGTGGACCAGGCTGTGGTATTTACCGCGACCAAGCGTGATGCAGATACAATCGCCGATCGCCTGAATATCGCCGGCTTCGCTGCCGCTGCACTGCATGGCGACATGCACCAGGGTGCGCGTAACCGTACCCTCGACGCCCTGCGTCGCGGCCAGGTGCGCGTGCTGGTAGCGACCGACGTTGCCGCTCGCGGTATTGACGTGCCTGCGATCACGCACGTATTCAACTACGACCTGCCTAAGTTCCCTGAGGATTATGTGCACCGCATCGGCCGTACCGGCCGTGCAGGCCGTAACGGCGTTGCAATCTCCCTGGTCAACCATGCGGAAGGCATCAACGTCAAACGTATCGAACGCTTCACCAAGCAATTGATCCCTGTCGACGTGATCGAAGGTTTTGAACCGAAGAAGAGCGCATCCGCACCGCGCAGCGCAGCACGTAAACCGGGCGGCTGGAAACCGGGCGACAAGCGTACCGGCCCATCCGGCGGCAATCGCGATCACAAACCAGGCCAGCGCACTTTCAGCAAGCCGGGCTCAGGCACGACCGGTTCCAAAGAAGGCGGCGGCTATAAAGGCTCACGCTCCGGCGAAACCGGCGGCGCACGTCGCTCTTTCGGCGATCGTTAATTGCTGTTCTGGCGGCTGACTTAGTGGCTCATCTAGTCACCAACACGCCAGACGGGATATCGAAAAACGACCACGCAAGTGGTCGTTTTTTTTGCCTCAAATAAATTTAACTTTCTGCGGGATTATCAAAACTTGTAGCATTTACATGCAATTAAGCATATCTTGTTAACCTGAAGCAAGTCGTCTGTGGCAAGATTTTATTGCAATAGCTCGCTTAGCCAGACTTATTCTTACTGCAACAATTAGCTTACCGTTATCCGAGGCTCAAATGAGGTTATCTCCTTTGTTTCGTGAATGGCAGTTAAGTCGTAATCAAAAGAACCCAGGCCTGGAACTTCTTCCGCTGGCCCTGCTTTTCAACTCATTGCTATTCCCTCTTTCCGCCACGGCGAATATCGCACCCGGCCCCAACTTTGCAGACCTGTCGTTTGATGAGCTGGCCAATATCCAGATCACCTCCGTCTCCAAGAAAGCCGAAAGCCTGGCCGGCGCACCGGCATCGGTATTCGTCATCACCAATGAAGAAATACGCCGGTCTGGCGCCAGCACTTTGCCGGAAGCTCTGCGGCTGGCGCCTAATCTGCAGATCGCAAGAGTGGACGCCAGGAACTATGCAATCACGGCTCGCGGCTTCAACAGCGTATTTGAGAATAAATTATTGGTCTTGATCGACGGCCGCACTGTGTATTCCCCCTTTTTTTCCGGAGTATTCTGGGACGCTCAGGATGTCGTGCTGGAAGATATTGAACGGATAGAAGTGATCAGCGGCGCCGGCGCAACGCTATGGGGAGCCAATGCGGTCAACGGCGTGATCAATATCATTACCCGCTCCGCCAAAGATACCCAGGGCGGACTGCTGGATGCCGGCGCCAGTGAACATGAGCGCAACGGTGCACTGCGTTACGGCGGCAAGCTAGATAACGGCAGCTACTACAGGGTATACGGCAAATACTCAGATAACGACGATACCCGCACCCAGAAGGGAACGTCGCTACAGGATGGCTGGCGCAGGACCCAGGCCGGATATCGCAGCGATTGGAGCGACAGCGACAAAACCGTCATGCTGGAGGCCAATGCCTACCAAGCTAGTTTGCATCAATCATTTACTCAGGATATCAAGCTGGCCGGCGCCAATCTGCTGGGCCGTATCAGCAAAAAACTGGCAAACGGCTCGGACATGAGCTTGCAAGTTTATTGGGACCATACCGAGCGCGATCAGCCGCTTCACTATATCGACCGCCTGGACACGTTCGATGCCGAATTCCAGCATGCAGTGCAACTGGGGGCCAGCCACAACATAGTCTGGGGTGGAGGCTACCGTTATGCAATGGACAGGGTGCAACAAAACGGCGCAAGCTTCGCGTTCCTGCCCGGCACATTAAATATGCAATGGGGAAATGTTTTTGTCCAGGATGAAATCAGCCTGCGCCAAGACCTGCGCCTGACCGCCGGCGTAAAGTTCGAACACAGCTACTATACCGGGGCGGAATACCTGCCGAATTTGCGTCTGGCATGGGATCCCGCGCCGAATCATTTGATCTGGGCCTCGCTGTCCCGCTCGATACGCTCGCCATCCCGCATAGACCGCGACTTCTACGTACTCCCCAAGCCTATCCTGATCCATGGCGTACCCAGATTTTTCATCGCAGGCGGACCTAATTTTGTTTCCGAAGTAGCGAAAGATGCCGAGCTGGGCTACCGTGGCCAGCTGGCGTCCGCACTATCGTATTCTGTCACGCTCTTTCGTACCGACTACGATAAATTGCGGACACTGGAGCCAGGTGCCGGCGGCCTGGATGCCGTATTCAGCAATATGGCGGAAGGAACGTCCCATGGCATAGAGATGTGGGGCACCTGGCAAGCCATGCCTGCCTGGCGTGTCAGCGCCGGCCTGGTGAGCCAAAAATTAAGCATCCGGCTGAAACCCGGCAGCGCCGACACTTCCGGCGCCACCGGCCTGGCCAACAACGATGCCAATCACTTCTGGATGCTGCGCTCATCTCTCGATCTTTCCGAGCGCCAGGAAATTGACCTCACGCTGCGTCACGTGGGAGCGCTCCCCACTCCGTCAGTACCTGCATACACGTCGCTGGACCTGCGGTTCGGCTGGAAGATCAGACGCAACATCGAGCTCTCGGTCATCGGTCAAAACCTGCTGAACGCCACCCACGCCGAGTCGGGTCCGCCGCTTACCCGCAGCGAATTTGAGCGCAGCCTGATGGTCAGGACCATATGGCATTTTTAACCCGGGATCTATGGCGCAGATTTTGGCGCACAAACGACACGCTGCCGGTGTCTTGCTCCGTTAGTGCGCCACAAAATAAAAATACCGCAATCGGATCGGGGCAAGGAAAAAGGCGCAACAAGGATGGCATCCTTGCAAATATTCTTTACGCGGCATCCAGCCGGATTGCCGACTTCTTTCATGCGGCGAACGTATGGAGCGGAACACTGGCATGCAGCTTCATTGCCCTCATTCTAATGAGCGCCCATATAGTGCAGGCGCAAACTGTCGAAGCGGCCAATGCACTTGAACAGCAGGTAAAAGCCGCATACCTGTATAAATTCTGTAGCTATGTCGAATGGCCGCCAAACGCGTTCGTTGCACCGGACAGCCCCATCAAAATCGGCGTCCTGGGCTCCGATGCGCTAGCCGATGAACTAAGCCAGATGGTCGTCGGCCGCACCGTCAACGGCCGTACCGTTTCGGTACGAAAACTGCATCGGGAAGATGCCATCAGCGGCATCAACGTACTGTTCGTAGGCCGCGCGAGCAATGGCCGGCTGGCTGAAATCCTGGCGGCGACCAAAGGGCAACCCATGCTGACAGTGACGGAAGCCGATGGAGCGCTGACGACCGGCAGCATCATCAACTTCGTGCTGATTGACGGCAAGGTGCGTTTTGAGGTCGCTCCAAAAACAGCGTTGACGGCTTACCTGAATATCAGCGCCCGCCTGCTGGCTGCCGCTTACAAAGTATCGGCGGGCTCATCATGAGCTTCGCCGCAACCAGGACGGTCCGCCAAAAGTTGTTGGGCGTCGTGCTGGTCACGACCCTGGTGACGCTGCTGTTCGCGCTTGCCGCTATCATCCTCTACAACCTGCGCGTGTACCATACCAATCTCTTCAGCGATATGAGCACGCAGGCTGAATTGCTCGGCCATATGACCGCTCCGGCCCTGAACTTCGACGACAAGCAGTTGGCAAGCCAAAACCTTAATTTGCTGAAGATACGGCACCAGGTGCGCGCCGCTGCAATCTATAACGCAAAAGGCGAATTGTTTTCCAGCTACCTGTCCGCCGGTGAGCACCCCGATTTCCCCGTCAGTCCCGAAGCAGACGGCATACGGATAGATGGCTCCAAGCTGCGGCTGTTCAAGCGCATCAGCAGCGATGGAGAAGTGCTCGGCACCGTATATATGCGCGCCGATTACGAGTTGGTCGGGAGAATCCTGGATTATCTGGGGATTGCCGCTATCGTTATCGCCGGCGCAATGGTGCTTGCCTACCTGATGTCGGTGAAATTGCAAAAACTAATCACGGCACCGATACTGTCCATTACGGACATCGCGCGTGAAGTGGTCGAACGGCGTGACTATTCCCGTCGCGCCGAAAAGATCAGCGATGACGAGATAGGCGTGCTGGTGGAAGCATTTAACAATATGCTGGCCGAGATTGCGCGCAGCACCGCCGAGTTGCAGGGCTCCAACCAGGAGATCGTCAGGGAAGTCGGCGAACGCAGGCGAGCTCAGCAGGAAATCATGCGCCTCAATGCGGAGCTGGAGCAAAGGGTATTGGAACGCACAGCTCAGCTGAAATCCATCAACAAGGAATTGATACTGGCCAAGGCCACCGCCGATCAGGCCAATCAGGCCAAATCGGCCTTCCTGTCCAGCATGAGCCATGAACTGCGAACGCCGCTCAATGCGATACTCGGTTTCGCCCAGTTGCTGGCGACCGACATGGTGCCTGCCACCAGCAAACAAAAACACGAATTCGCTGAATACATCCTGAAAGCCGGCAGGCACCTGCTGGTGTTGATCAACGAAGTGCTGGACCTGGCCAAGGTAGAATCGGGCAATCTGCTCTTGTCGCTGGAACCGGTGGCACTGTCAGAGGTGATGCATGAGTGCAAAACCATGATAGAACCGCTGGCGAACAAGCGTGGGGTCCAGGTGGTGTTTCCACCCGACCAGGATCTGCACGTCGTTGCAGACAGGACGCGCTTAAAACAGGTTTTACTGAACCTCCTGTCGAACGCCATCAAATACAACCGCGAGAATGGAAGCGTGATCGTCAGTCATAACATGATCCGCCCCGAGTGTATCCAGGTCACGGTGCAGGATACCGGCGCAGGATTGGCAGCCGAACAGTTGCAGCAGTTGTTTCAACCGTTTAACAGACTAGGCCAGGAAACGGGCGGCGAGGACGGCACCGGCATAGGCCTGGTAGTCACCAAGCGCCTGGTCGAATTGATGGGCGGTCAAATCGGGGTCAGCAGCACAGTCGGCATAGGCAGCGTATTCTGGCTGGAACTGAAATCGACCGCCGCGACCAGTTACGCCCTGAAAGATGACAGCGGCAAACCAGGGCTGCGGATAGAAGCGGCAGGCGCGCCCCATGCCTTGCATACGCTGCTGTATGTCGAAGACAATCCGGCTAATCTGAAGCTGATACAGGAACTCATCGCCTTTCGCAGGGATATTTACCTGCTGACGGCCGTCGATGGGCGGCTCGGCCTGGAGCTGGCTCGCGAGCACCAGCCCGAAGTGATCTTGATGGACATCAATCTGCCCGATCTCAGCGGCAATGAAGTTTTGCTGATGCTATTGAATGACCCCAGAACTTCGCACATTCCGGTCATCGCGCTCAGCGCAAATGCGATGCACAAGGATATAGAAAAAAGCATGTCGCTGGGGTTTTTCCGCTACCTGACGAAACCCATAGACATTGACGAGTTCCTGGGCGTCCTGGATCAGGCGCTGGATTTCGCCGACAGCCGGTCAACGGCAAACAAAGAAATAAAGAGCTAGAACTCATTTCATAAGCGGCAGGTGCGAAAACCGACAAAGATGTCGTAATTTCCGGGCAAGGCGAACTTCCTGTGCTTGGGCGAGCGCATGCGGGGCGGCGTCACGAACGACGCGCCGCGCACGCTTTGATGCGTGGCAAAGGCCGGTTCGGAATATTCTGCGTATGCGTCGGCCGAAAAATCCGGATAGGGCTCGAACGGCGTGCAAGTCCACTCCCACAAGTCGCCCCAGCGAAATGCGGCGTGTCCGGAACTGGCGGCGAACTCCCATTCCGATTCTGTCGGCAGGCGCCGATCCGCCCACACACAATAGGCTTGCGCTTCATACAGGCTGACATGCCTGACCGGTTCATTGGCGACCAGCGACAGTTGACGGCCGAAGCGCTCGCACCGCCACCAGTGTCCGTCGCGCGACCAGCCCTGAGGCGCCGAGTGTTCCTGCTCCATCAGCCATTGCCGGCCTGCATTGCTCCAGTACTGCGCTCGCTGATAACCGTTGTCGCTGACAAATTCCGCAAACTGCGCATTGCTGATCAGGTTGGAATCCATCACAAAAGCGGGCACGTACAAGGCATGCATCCACTTTTCATTGTCAAACACAAAACCTTCGTCCTGCGGGCTGCCCATTTGCAAGGTGCCGCCGGGAAAGCGTATTTCCCCCTGGGCCCAGGACGGCGTCGCATGGCGCTCCAGTGCTACCGGCGCATGCAAACCCAGGGTTTGCAGCATGCCGACCCAGGCTTCGCCCTGCATGTCCTGATAGGCCAGCGCCAGGCGGTAAGGATACAGGCTGGCATCGTCGTTCGAGGCGCGGCTTAATTTATCCAGTACGCGGTCCAGCACTTCATTGAAATAGGTTTTGACCTGACCGGGCTTGGGCAAACCCAGCGACCAGCGCGACAATTGCTGGACGGTAGCCGGATCGAACCAGTCGTCGCCCTTGGTCAGGATGGAAGTGCGCACAGCCGCGGCCGGATGGCTGCCCTGCGCCTCGCGCAAGATATACCATTCGGCAAACCAGGCCAGATGCCCCAGCGTCCACAATGGCGGGCTGAACAGCTCATTTTTTTCCAGGCCGGCAACATCATCCATCCCTGCGGCGGCAAAGCAATCAAACAAGGTCAGCGTATAATCATGGGCATTGCGCAACGCCAACCCCAGCTCAAGTGCGGAGGCGTTTCTAAACGAGGGCTTGGTCAGTATCATGGAATGAAGAAGGCTGGGCTCCAAAACCGCACAATAACATGAAACCGTAAGCGTTTTAAGCAAAAGAAAACCCACAATATTCGCCGCAGGCAGGATAGATACATCTATGAATACAGCAAGCAAGACAGCAGATCCGGCCCCGCTACGCCTTACCTCGTTTTCGCACGGGGGCGGTTGCGGCTGCAAGATCGCGCCGGGTGTCCTGTCGGAAATCCTGAAGAAATCTTCCGGCTTCCCGGTGCCGCCGGCC
>DATHMC010000050.1:0-4690 GCA_035487495.1 Undibacterium sp. | reverse complement strand
TTCCCATCTACTCACTATAGTTGGGAATTCTCCCCGCCGTTGCACCATCGTTGCACAAGAATCGCACTGTTTTCTTTCAATAAATTTTCATGTTTTTCGCTTTTCAGCATTAATACCACACCGCCTTTGCGGTGCTAAAAGTCTATGCTACCTTAGCCGACGGTTCATTCGATATTAATTAATAAGAAGCCTCTCGCAAGGCCGGGCAAGCCAGCGTTGTCCTTGACGGAGGCTCCTGGATTCAGGTCGTCCATGACGTTGAATCCAGCACCCTTAGGAAGGTACAAAGACGATGGAAGTTCAAAAAGGGAAACTGGTTTTTCTCGCGGCAGCAATCTCATCCCTATTCGCGAGTTCAGCCTGGGCGCAACAGTCTACCGATATAGCGCCTGCCGTGCCGCCTACACCCGCTGCTGCTACCGCAGGCAAGCGTACTGAACAAATCGAAACAGTGACAGTAACAGCGCAAAAACGTAAGGAAGACGCCAGCAAGATACCGCTGAGTATTTCCGTGATGACCGGCGAAGACCTGGTCGGCCAGCATATCACCGACGTCGGCGATATCACCCGTTCGATTCCGAACATCTCCTACTCGGGCGCCAGCGGCTCCGGTGCCGGCCTCAGCAATATAGAAATCCGCGGCGTCAGTTCCGCCGCCGGCTCCAGTACCGTCGGCATCTATATGGACGATGTGTCGATGACTACGCGCAACCTGTATAGCCTGGGCAGCGCCGAACCCAAGTTGTTCGACCTGGACCGCATCGAAGTATTGCGCGGTCCGCAAGGCACCTTGTATGGCGCCAGCTCCATGGGCGGCACGATCAAGTTCATCACCAATCAGCCCAACCTGAACGAGCGCGAGAGCAACCTCTATTCCGAGGTTTCATCGACCAAGGGCGGCGGCACCAATTACACCGTCAACGGCGTATTTAACCTGCCCATCATCAAGGATGAAATGGCTCTGCGCATAGGCCTGCAGAAAGGGCGTGAAAGCGGTTATATAGACCAGGTATCGCCGACTACGGGCAAGGTCATCGCTTCAGGCATCAATTCGGAAGATAGTTCGGTGGCGCGCATTGCCTTGAAATGGACGCCGATCCGCGGACTGGTCATTACGCCGTCTGTCTTTTATCAGGACGTAAAGAGCGATGATATCGACGCCTCCTATCTCGACTTGCCGAAGAACCAGACCAGCAAAATCGTCAGGGAGCCGGGCAAGGACAAGCTGGTGGTCCCGAGCCTGACCGTCAATTACGATCTCGGTTTTGCCGACCTGGTGTCGGTGTCCAGTTATTTTAAGCGGAATTTCGACCGTACTCAGGATGGCACCATCGTCAACAGCAGCTACATCGGCGGCTTGATCAACAGTTTGCCGAATGCGCCCGCAGGATTGGGGGATGTGGTTTCCGGCCTGCCTTCGGCGGTGTATCTGAACAACGAGATCACGCAGTTTTCGCAAGAGATACGTGTGGCCTCCAAGTCGTATGATCCTACAGTTTCTCCGATCACCTGGATAGGCGGTGTGTACTATTCCAACTTACGCACCAATGTCGTGGATAATGAACCGGTGTTCGGCATTAACCAGGCCTTCACCGCAGCCGGCGCCAATATTGCCGATCCAGCGTTGCTGGGGTTTGCCTTCCCTCAGGATAACTCCTATTTCAGCGCCCGCCACTATCACACCACGCAGTCGGCGGTGTTCGGCGAAGCCAATTATTATTTCAGCCCTACATTACATGCAACCGTCGGAGCGCGCTATCTGCGCGCATCGGATTCATTGACGCGCGACGGCGATTTCTTCTTTGCCGGCGGCCCGGCGCATTCCTATGCTGCATCGGACTTCAATGCGTTCACGCCGAAATTTTCGGTGTCCTGGCAGGTTGACCCTAACAATACCCTGTATGCAACGGCCGCACAGGGTTTCCGCCTGGGGGGGGCAAAACCGCGCGATACCGGTCAGTGTCTGTGCAGCCGATTTCAAGAACCTGAACCTGGCTTCGGCACCGACATCGTTTGATCCCGATAAATTATGGAGCTATGAAGTCGGCAGCAAATCGCGCATGCTGGGCAACCGCCTGTCTGTCAACCTCGCCGCTTTCTACATAGACTGGAACAAGCTGCAGCAGGACATTACCTTGCCCGGTTGCGGTTTCGACTTTGAAACCAACGTCGGCAAAGCCAAGAGCTACGGCATGGAAGTGGAAATCAAGGGCAAGCCTACTGCCAATATCCTGCTCGCGTTTTCTGGCGGCTACACCAATGCCACGCTGGCGAGCGATGTGCCGTCGCTGGGTGCAAAGTCCGGCGACCAGATCCAGGGCGTGCCCAAATACAACGCCAGCCTGACTGGACAGTACAACTTCAATATCACTGAAGATGCCTATGGCTTTGCACGGGCCGGCATACATTGGGTAGGCAGCAGCCACGGCAGCCTGATCCCCACCGACCCCGATTATGCGCGTCCTGCCTACAATACGGTAGATGCCAGCGTCGGCGCGACCTTAGGTGCATGGGAAGTGTCCTTGTTTGCCAAGAACTTGCTGAACAACGATAAAATCATCCAGAGGCCGAACGTGCAATCCGTCAACGAAGGGTATCGCCTGAGGCCATTGACGGTGGGGCTCAGCCTGTCCGGCAAGCTGTAATAATCAAAGAACCGTTTTTTCTTGGCCCATCCCTGCTGATGCAGGGATGGGCATTTTATTTGCAGGCCCCCGGCATTGCAAATGGCTAGGTTGAGTTCAATGCAGGTGACGGGCCTGTTGACTATTGTCGGCTTATAGATTGTTCTCCGACATGGCATTATGCTACGCTACAGGTCCATCTCTCTACTTCACATTTCCATGCGAAAAAAAAAGCCGGACGCCTGAAGTATTTTCTTTTGGGTTTCGTCGTGCTCGCGGCTGTTGCGATCATGGCGCTGTCGTACGCGCTGGAGCGGATTGCCGCCACGCCTCGCGCCCTCGGCCCTTACCTGGAACGCCGGGCGCAAGGGCATAATCCGCTCATTGAGAAAACCGGGCAGGCGTTGGCTGTCGCACTCAATAGCCTGGACAGGGGAGACAGCGAGCCTTACCTGTTCCCAGCCATGCGAGTAGGTGCGCAGGCCAGTGGCGTGGCGCCAAGTGGGGCCTGTCAGCTTCAAAAAGCCGTTGGCCGTGCAGGAGGAGGTATTCAACGAACGACTGTCGATCATGTTCAAGAAACTGCGCATCGTCCGCATCGTAGGCAAGTCGCGCAATGCGCTGGTGTACCTGACTTATTCGGACAAACTGGTCGACGGTTCGCCTAAAAATAATATTACTGCGGTACCCGTTGACAGAAGCACGGCCATTCCACTGAAGTAGATGTTCTTTGTGGAACTGAATTGGCTCATATCTGAAGATGCTGTTGAAAAAAATCCCCGCTTGGTGATGCCGGGATTTTCTATTTCTCGCTCATCTTAAACTGCGCGTTCGGCGCCGGCGTTTTGGTCTGTCAACTTGTTCCTGTTCATCGCCCTCCTTATTTGCTACGCACCAAGGCAACACCCAGCCGGTAAAGCCCAGCATGACTTGAGTCACGTCGCCATAACGGCCGGGCACGAATTGCTGATACCACTCTTCAAAAAAAATAACCGCGAGTATTGCCAGTCCGCCGAAGAAAGCAGCTTCAGTGTGGCGGTAGAAGGGTACGGTATGGCGCGTAAAATAGGCGAGTGCCATGAACGGCCATAATAATTCAAGGATATTCTCCAGGCCCGACAGTGAAGACATTTGACCAGAGAAAGGTATCCAGTTGAACTGGTAGCTCAACCCGCCCGCAACCGGCGCCAGTTCAAACACGGTAAAACCTGCCAGGATCAGCGCGATGCCGGCTATCGATTTTAGCCTGTCTGACAGATAGTGCAGTGGCAGCAGCAGCAGCACGCCGATAACAGCGCCCAACAAGGCTTCCCAGGCCAGTTGGCGGTCGATGATCACGACCTTGCAACAAAGGACAAAACCGACCAGGGCCATAAATACCAATAGCGCTGGTCTTTCGCGCTTCACTACCGTCGTTGTCAGCAGACCAAGCCCAAGTAGGTACAGGCTATAGGTCGCCAGCTTGGCATAGCTGAAAGAATCGGGATAAAGAATCTCATGTTTTAGCAGAGCCAGTCCATGGCGCATATGCGCCACGTCCAGCGAGGGCACCAGCGGGGTCGTCTGCGACAAAACCCACAACGCCAAAACGACGATACCCATGTTGGCTAGAGCGCCTGGCCGCACCCACTGGTTGCGGTAGTTGAGCAAAGCCCGGCCTGTCAGCGTCTCCGCGCTCATGAATCCGGCAAATATGCCGCCCAAAAACGTACCCAGGAAGTTCATTGCCAGGTCGGATATGGAAGCCACGCGGCTGGGCAAGAATTGCTGGGTGCTCTCCACGGCAAAACTCAGAAGCGTGCCCGTTGCGCTGGCGATGATGACCGCAGACCAAAATTTCATGCTGCGGTTCAACCTCAGCACCAGCAGCAAGCCCAAGGGCGCATACACCAACACGTTCTGCACCAAGTCGGCGCGATCCAGGCTTGGCTTGGTGGTGAGAAACGTGAAAAGAGGAAGCTGGGGATAGGTCCAGTCGCTAAAGGGAAACAAGCTGCCGTACAAGATCAGCAATGCGTAGAAGAACGCCGCATACGATATGAATCGATACGATGGCGCGTCTATCG
>DATHMC010000049.1:0-3010 GCA_035487495.1 Undibacterium sp. | reverse complement strand
CATCCTGATGACCACGTTCGCATTGATTGCCGGTATGCTCCCGGTCGCGATCGGTCTCGGCGAAGGCGGTGAATTTTACCGGCCACTGGCGGTTGCGATCATAGGCGGAACGATCACCTCCACCATCCTTACTTTGCTGGTGGTGCCGACCTTCTACGACAGCATAGAGATCGCGCGGGACCGTGCCGTTGCCAAGTTCCAGAGGCGTGCCGAGCGCTGGAACGCGCTGCTCGCATTTGTGACGACCTTGGTCGAGGCCCTATTAACCCTGATATTCATCAGGCTGATCTACAGGGTTCTGAAAAAGCTGGCGTTGCTGGTGACCGGACGCTCGCGCCAGACATCCGAAGCGGCGGTAAAGCCGCACTAAAAATGGCGATAAAAGACAAAGGGGACTGCAAACAGCAGTCCCTTTTTTTATAAACCCTCTATATAAGCCTTCTTTTCCTGAAATGAAAACACCGCGTTTTGTGTCATGATCTCACCTATGACTATCAATACCGACGCCAACCTGCCGCCCTATCCTGGAATACAGCCCGATGACGTGCTGCTGGTGCTATCGCAGGCCGACATGGATCAAGCATTTACGATTTTGGCCGCCGCCGACGTGCTTGGTTTCGACACGGAGTCCAAGCCTACTTTTTTAAAAGGACAGGATTCCGGCGGCCCTCATTTGATACAACTGGCGACCGACACCCGGGCATTCCTGTTCCCTGTACTGCGTCTGGGCAATCTCGACGCGGTAAAGGCGATACTGGAATCCGGGTCGATATTGAAGGTGGGCTTTGGCTTGAGCGAGGATACCAGGCGGCTGCAATCCCGACTGGGAATACAGGTCGCGAATGTGCTGGACCTGTCCAGGGCGATGCGGGAAGTGAAGCGCAACGACATGGGCGCAAAGGCTGCCGTTGCCAAATATTTCGGATTGAAGTTGCAAAAATCGAAGAAAACTTCGACTTCCAACTGGGCCGCTGCCGAACTCAGCGAGCGTCAGCTCAAATATGCGGCGGATGATGCGCAGGTAGCCTTGCTGGTATACCGTACCTGGCTGGCAACCCGCCAGCGGCAGGATCAGACCGTTCTAAGCGATGCTTCTACAGCAGAATAAGATTGCCGTTTAATCACTGAATTTGCACAAAAGTCAAGCCGTGCGCGCGGTACAAAATTGACCACGCCAATACGCGAATTCGCAATTTCGGTTAATCTCTCGTCCACTGAATATGCAGTATCTAAATACGGGGAAAGCTTATGAATAGTCAACTGACCAGCCGCCTGGCATTACTGGCCACTGATGAACATCGCCCACTATTGGGACAGGGTTTGCGCGGCATAGAGAGAGAGACCTTGCGCGTTACGGCCAATGGCGACCTGGCACGGACGCCCCACCCCCTTGCCTTGGGCTCCGCGCTGACGCACCCCCAGATCACCACCGATTACGCCGAAACCCTGCTGGAATTCATCACTCCCGCCGAGCCCGACATTGCGCTGACCCTGGACAAGCTGGAAACCATACACCGGGTCGCCTACAGCAAATTGGGGGACGAGTTGCTGTGGAGTGAATCCATGCCCTGCGCACTGCCGCCTGAAGAAGATATCGAAATCGCCTGGTATGGCAAATCCAATATGGGCATGCTGAAACACGTCTACAGACGCGGGCTGGCATTACGTTACGGGAAAGCAATGCAATGCATCGCCGGCATACACTACAATTACTCGCTGCCGGAAGCCCTGTGGCAGATGCTGCAAATCCAGGAAGGGAAGCCGGGCTCGGCCAAAGACTTCCAGTCCGAAAGTTACCTTGCGTTGATACGCAATTTCCGCCGCCACAGCTGGCTGCTGATGTACTTGTTCGGCGCTTCGCCGGCACTCTCGCGCAGCTTCCTGCGCGACCGTGAACACCTGCTGGAAGAGTTGTCCGAAGATACCCTGTACCTGCCTTACGCAACCAGCCTGCGCATGAGCGACCTCGGCTACCAAAACGATGCGCAATCCGGCCTGACGCCCCAGGAAAACAGCCTGGACGACTACGTTACCAGATTGACCAACGCGGTTAACAAACCTTATCCGCCGTATGAAAAATTCGGCGTCAAGCGAAATGGCGAGTGGATACAGATCAGCACCAATCTGCTGCAGATAGAGAACGAATATTATTCAACGATACGCCCGAAACGAGTGATCCGCAGCGGCGAGCGCGCCATTCAAGCCCTGTGCGCGCGCGGCGTGCAATATGTAGAAATCCGCTGCCTTGACGTCAACCCGTTTGAACCGATAGGCATCAACCTGGAAACTTCGCGTTTCCTGGATACCTTCCTGTTGTTTTGTGCGTTGGAGGACAGCCCGACTATCGACGCAGAGCAAAGCCTGCGCTACGCAAAAAATTTCGCCAGCACGGTCAAGGATGGGCGTCGCCCAGGGCTGACGTTGCAGCGCGACGGCCAGGCAATCACACTGCAGGCTTGGGGGGAGGAGTTATTGCAGCGCATGCAGCCGATTGCTGCCTTGCTGGACACCCAGCGCGGCGGCAACGAACACGCGATAAGCATGTCCATTCAAAAAGAGAAGCTGACAAACCCGGAGTTGACGCCTTCCGCTGCGGTGATGCGCGCGTTGCGCGAGCACGGCAACTCTTTTGTGCGTTTCGGCCTGCATCAAAGCGAACAACATGCACGCCATTTCCGGGCAAACCCTCCCACCGCCGAAGAAAATGCCTATTTCGACCGGCTGGCGAGCGGCTCCCTGGCGGAACAGCAGGCAATCGAGCAGGATGATCGCGGCAGTTTTGACGACTTTGTCGCCGCTTACAAAGCCAGCAAGCTGTGCCAGTCTTCAAACTAAATATTGCAAGATGAAATAAAAAATGCCGCCCCGGTGAACTGAACCCCAAAAGTTGGACACCAACTTTTGGGGTTTTTTCATGACGAAGTACACAGAGCAGTTCAAGCTTGCAGTCGTAGAGCACTATTCATCCGGGGTTGCCGGTTATAAGACGGTCGCAAAGCAGCATGGGATC
>DATHMC010000048.1:0-7682 GCA_035487495.1 Undibacterium sp. | reverse complement strand
TGCCCTGCACGATGAAGTCGTAGCCGGCCCGGTGCGCATACGGCCCGGTCTGGCCGAAGCCGGTGATCGAGCAATAGACCAGGTCCGGCTTCAGTTCTTTCAGCGAGTCGTAGTCCAGGCCGTATTTTTTCAACTGGCCGACCTTGTAATTTTCCAGCACCACGTCGGACTGTTGCGCCAGTTCGCGGATGATCTGCTGGCCCCCGGCGCTGGCGATATCTACCGTGATGGCCCGTTTGCCGCGATTGGCCGCCAGGTAGTAGGCGGCTTCCGTCGTATTGCGGCCTTCCTGGTCGCGCAGGAAGGGCGGCCCCCAGCTGCGGGTGTCGTCGCCGGTTTGCGGACGCTCGACCTTGATCACTTCCGCGCCCAGGTCGGCCAGGTTTTGCGCGCACCAGGGCCCGGCCAGCACCCGCGTCAAATCGAGAACCCGGAGATGGCCCAATGCTGTTTTGTTGTGCATCTTGGATTATCCTATGTATGAACTAATTATTAAGAAGGCGAAATTCATGTGGCCCTACCCTAAAGTCGTCGCCCACCGCGGCGCTGGCATTCTTGCCCCTGAAAACACGCTGGCAGCGATGCAGTGCGGTCTCGATCACGGTTTTCATGCGGTTGAATTTGATGTCATGTTATCAAAGGATGGCATCCCTGTGCTGATGCACGATCCTGAATTCGGCCGCACGGTGCAAGGGCGGGGGAGCGTTGCGCAGACCTTGGCCGCGGATCTGTTGCGGATGGACGCCGGAAAATGGTTCAGCCCGGCCTATGCGGGGGAGACCGTGCCTACCTATGAAATGGTGGCGTTGTTCTGCCAGCAGTACGGCATCTGGATGAATGTGGAGATCAAGCCGGCCCCGGGTTTTGAAGCGGAGACCGGCCAGGCTGTGGCTAAATTGACCCGCCAGCTATTCAATGCCGCGTTGCCGCCGAATCCGTCGTTGATGCAGGCGCTGCCGCTGTTTTCGTCGTTTTCTTTTGATGCGCTGGTGAGCGCCAAGGCAGAAGCGCCGGATATTCCGCGCGGATTCCTGGCTGACACGATACCGCCGGATTGGCAGCAAAGGCTGCAACAGCTGGAGGCCGTCGCGCTGCATACCAACCACAAAAAATTGACGCCCGCCCTGGCCGAGGCCGTCAAGCAGGCCGGCTACGGCTTGTTTTGCTACACGGTCAACCAGCCGCAAAGGGCTGCGGAAATCATGGGCTGGGGGGTGGACGCTTTTTGTACCGACAGGATAGATTTGATCGATGCCCGGTTTGCCTGAGGCCGGCTGGTGTCCCGGCCCGGGATAGCGGCGCTGCTTTGTTGCAATTGAAGCCAGCAATTCGCCCGTGTGGCTTCGTCCGCCGGCTTGCCGCACGCACCGGGCGGGTTTTGTGCTTTATGGGCTAAATTGAACGTATAATCAACGGCTAACCTCTTACTTATCCCTTGATATCCCCCTAACAAACCATATGAACTCGTCAGAAATTCGCGATAAATTCCTTAGCTTTTTTGAATCCAAAGGCCATACCCGGGTACGTTCTTCCAGCCTGATACCCGGCAATGATCCTACCCTGCTGTTCACCAACTCCGGCATGGTGCAGTTCAAGGACGTGTTTTTGGGACAGGATAAGCGCAGCTACACGCGCGCGACGACGGCGCAGCGCAGCGTGCGCGCCGGCGGCAAACACAATGACCTGGAAAACGTCGGCTATACCGCGCGTCACCATACTTTCTTCGAAATGCTGGGTAATTTCTCGTTTGGCGACTATTTCAAGCGCGACGCCATCCACTATGCATGGGAATTGCTGACTGTCGTGTACGGATTGCCAAAAGATAAACTGACGGTGACCGTCTACCAGGAAGACGATGAAGCCTACGGCATCTGGCTGAACGAGATCGGGGTGCCGGCAGAGCGTATCATCCGCATCGGCGACAATAAGGGCGCGCGTTACGCTTCCGATAATTTCTGGCAAATGGCGGATACCGGCCCCTGCGGCCCTTGCAGCGAAATTTTCTTCGACCACGGCCCGGAAATCTGGGGCGGCCCTCCGGGCTCCCCTGACGAAAACGGCGACCGCTTCATCGAAATCTGGAACCTGGTGTTCATGCAGTTCAACAAGGATGAGCACGGCGTGCTGCATCCTTTGCCCAAGCCTTGCGTGGATACCGGCATGGGCCTGGAGCGCATTGCGGCAGTGTTGCAGCATGTGCATTCCAACTATGAAATCGACACTTTCCAGAACCTGATCAAGGCCGCCGCACGCGAAACCGCTTGTACCGACCTGACAAACAATTCGTTGAAAGTGATCGCCGACCACATCCGTTGCGCCGGCTTCCTGATCGTGGACGGCATCATCCCCGGCAATGAGGGACGCGGCTATGTACTGCGCCGCATTACCCGCCGGGCATTGCGCCACGGCCACAAACTGGGCCAGACCCAGCCGTTTTTCTACAAGCTGGTGGCCGATCTGGTCAAGGAAATGGGCGTGGCCTATCCTGAGCTGGCCGAGGCCGGCGAGCGCGTGGCGCAGGTGCTGAAACAGGAAGAAGAACGTTTCGGCGAAACCCTGGAACACGGCATGAAAATCCTGGAAGCGGCACTGGCCAAGGACGGCAACAAGCTGGACGGCGATACCGCTTTCACCCTGTACGACACCTACGGCTTCCCGCTGGACCTGACCGCCGACATCTGCCGCGAACGCAATATCGCGCTGGATGAGGCCGGCTTCGAAGCGGCGATGGCGCGTCAAAAGCAAACCGCCCGTGCGGCCGGCAAGTTCAAGATGGCTGCCGGCGTTGAGTATAGCGGCGACAAGACCCAATTCGTCGGCTACGACAGCCTGAGCCACACCAGCAAGGTGACTGCGCTGTATGTGGATGGCGCTGCGGTCAATGAAATCAAGGCCGGCCAGCAGGCCATCGTGGTGTTGAACATCACGCCCTTCTATGCGGAATCCGGCGGCCAGTGCGGTGATTCCGGCGTGCTGGCAGTGGAATCCGGCGCGGTGTTTGAAGTGACGGATACGCAAAAAATCCAGGCGGACGTATTTGGCCATCACGGCGTATTGCAGACCGGTTCGCTGACCGTGGGGCAGAGCGTCAAGGCGCAGGTGGCAACCCAGGTACGCGCGCAAACCGTGCGCAACCACTCGGCTACCCACCTGATGCACAAGGCATTGCGCGAGGTGCTGGGTGCGCACGTGGCGCAAAAAGGCTCGCTGGTCGACCCGGAGAAAACCCGTTTCGATTTCAGCCACAACGCGCCGATGACGGCCGACGAGATCCGCCAGGTAGAAGCAATCGTCAACCGTGAAATCCTGGCTAACAATGCCGCGCAGGCGCAAGTGATGTCATTTGACGATGCGGTCAAGGGCGGCGCGATGGCCTTGTTCGGCGAAAAATACGGCGATGAAGTGCGCGTACTGGATATCGGCTTTTCGCGCGAACTGTGCGGCGGTACCCACGTATCGCGGACCGGCGACATCGGCCTGTTCAAGATCGTCGCTGAGGGCGGCGTGGCTGCCGGCATCCGCAGGGTGGAAGCGGTCACCGGCGAAGTAGCGCTGGCGCTGGTGCAAAATCTGAGCAACCGTGTCAATGAAGCGGCGGCGGCGCTGAAATCCCAGCCGGAAGAATTGACGCAACGGATAGCGCAGGTCCAGGACCATGTGAAGTCGCTGGAAAAAGAACTGGCCGCGTTGAAATCCAAACTGGCTGCCAGCCAGGGCGATGAACTGGTGGCGCAAGCGGTCGACGTCAAGGGCATCAAGGTGCTGGCGGCGACGCTGGAAGGCGCCGATGTCACGGCCCTGCGCGAAACCATGGACAAGCTGAAAGACAAGCTGAAAACAGCGGCGATCGTTCTGGCGGCCGTGAACGACGGCAAGGTCAGCCTGATCGCCGGCGTGACCGCGGATTCCACCGCCAGGGTCAAGGCTGGCGAGCTGGTCAATTTCGTGGCGCAGCAGGTAGGCGGCAAGGGTGGCGGCCGTCCCGACATGGCTCAGGCGGGCGGTACCGATCCTGCAGGCTTGCCGCAAGCGCTGGCTGCAGTGGCAAGCTGGATTGGCGAGCGCCTATGATCCAGATACGCCGCGCGGAACCGGATGATGCCGCCCAGATCCAAAGGGTGTATGCCAGTGCCAACGCCTATACTGGAACTTTGCAACTGCCGCATCCTTCGGTGGAAATGTGGCAGGAAAGACTGAAGCATCGCAGTCCGGATAACACATTATTGGTCGCGGTGTATGACGGCGTATTGGTTGGCACGGCCGGCCTGCACATGGAAACTGCAGCGCGGCGCCGTCATGCGGCCTCGCTGGGCATGGGCGTGGCGGATTCTTTCGCGGGGCGCGGCATAGGTACGGCTCTGCTGGCAGAACTGCTTAGCCTGGCGGACAACTGGCTGAATCTGTTGCGCACGGAATTGACCGTATTTAGCGACAATGCGCAGGCTATCCACCTGTATAGCAAATTCGGCTTCGAGCTTGAGGGCACCTTCCGTTCCTATGCGTTGCGCAATGGCGTCTTTGTCGACGCGCATGCGATGGCGCGCCTGCATCCGAGACAGCCGCGCATTCCCGTGACCGGCCAGTGAGTCATTCCACGATGGAATTAAAATTCTGCCCGGTGTGTGCCGCGCCGCTGGTCCCGCGCCAGGACCAGCATGAGGCCGGCAAGGAGCGCCTGACCTGTCCGCAAGGGCACTGGACGCATTGGGATAATCCGCTGCCGGTGCTGGCGGCCCTGGTGGAAGTGGAGGGCCGCATCCTGCTGGCGCGTAACGCCGCCTGGCCGGAAAAAACCTTTGCACTGATCACCGGCTTTATGGAGCGAGGGGAGACGCCGGAGCAAGGCGTGGCGCGCGAATTAAAGGAAGAAACCAACCTGGATGCCGATCAGGTTTCATTGATAGGCGTGTATGAATTCATGCGTAAAAACGAAGTGATCATCGCCTATCACGTCAAGGCTAGCGGCGACATACGGCTGTCGGAGGAGTTGGTCGAGTTCCGCCTGGTCGCCCCCGAAAAGCTGCGTCCCTGGCACGCGGGCACCGGCTATGCGATGGCCGACTGGATGCGCAGCCAAGGCCTGGAACCCGTGTTCATGGAATGGCCAACGGGTTAAAATAAAGAGATAAATTATCAGCTTGTTTGTATTTATTCACTAATACAGTGCAAATTTGTTGTGAATAGATTATCGAGACTGTATAAGTGTGTTGCGTTGCACCATCTAGGTAAAATTTCCGGTAGAATTGGTGCATCAATTGTTTAGCGAATTTGTTTATTCAATTAGTTTATTCCTGCCACTGGAAACATCATGCAATTCAATAAAGAACTGGACGCGCGTGGACTGAATTGTCCGCTTCCAATTTTGAAAACCAAAAAAGCCCTGGCCGATATGATTACCGGGGAAGTGTTGCGCGTGATCGCAACCGATCCCGGTTCCGTCCGGGATTTCAAGGCATTTTCCAAACAGACCGGCAATGAATTGCTGTCACATATGGAAAACAGCCAGGAATACGAATATTTCATCAAGCGCAAATAAGCTTCGGTAGTTTGCCTTGGCCCACAGCAGGGCAAATGCGCTGCTGATAAGCCTGTCGTATGTCTAGTATGTCCAAAAGCCCGCAAGGCCCGCTTTGCGGGCTTTTTTGTTGCTAAATTTACATTTTTTGATGAAAAGTGCCTAGCATTAGGTGCAGGGCTCTAGCTTGATTGTGGTTTGAAGCGAACGTTCGTGCTAAATTGTGCGACGAGTTGTCGAATTCGTTTTATAATCGGCGGAGTTTACGTTTACGTCAATTCGCGTCAATTCGCCGCTTCGCTTGGTCCGGGTTGTTGCGAAATGGGCTATGTCGGCCGGTATAGGGGCAGGCTTATTTCGCAACATCCTTTTTAGATTCACAATCCGCATCACCATCTCTGTTCAAATATCAGCTTAATTTAAAGGCAGACCCATGAAAGTCCTGGTACCAGTCAAACGTGTTGTCGACTATAACGTCAAAGTGCGCGTGAAATCCGATGGCACTGGCGTAGATATCGCCAATGTCAAAATGTCGATGAATCCTTTCGATGAAATCGCCGTAGAAGAAGCCATGCGCCTGAAAGAGGCCGGCGTGGTGACTGAAGTGGTGGCCGTCTCCTGCGGCGTGGCCCAGTGCCAGGAAACCCTGCGTACCGCCATGGCGATCGGCGCCGATCGCGGCATCCTGGTGGAAAGCGATGCAGAACTGCAGCCGCTGGCCGTCGCCAAATTGCTGAAAGCGCTGGCCGACAAGGAACAGCCGCAATTGATTATCCTCGGCAAACAAGCGATCGACGACGACTGCAACCAGACCGGCCAGATGCTGGCCGCACTGCTGGGCTGGCCGCAAGCGACCTTCGCCTCCAAAGTGACCGTTGCCGATGGCCGCGCCACCGTCACGCGTGAAGTGGACGGCGGCCTGGAAACCGTGTCGCTGACCTTGCCGGCGATTATTACGACCGACTTGCGCTTGAACGAGCCGCGCTATGTGACTCTGCCTAACATCATGAAAGCCAAGAAAAAGCAGTTGGACAATGTCAAGCCTGCCGATCTGGGCGTCGACGTCGCTTCCCGCGTGAAAACCCTGAAAGTGGTGGAGCCGCCGAAGCGCTCCGCCGGTATCAAGGTGCCCGACGTTGCGACGCTGGTGGCCAAGCTGAGGAATGAAGCCAAGGTCATAAGCTGATCCCAGGCTGCACCCGGATTTCAAGAATAATTTTCGCGGCAATGTAAAAAACTTTGCCTCGGTTTAAATGTTAATGTGGAAGACATCATGACTACACTCGTCATCGCTGAACACGACAACGCCTCCCTGAAGGGAAGCACCTTAAATACCGTCACCGCCGCCAGCCAATGCGGCGGCGATGTCCATGTGCTGGTGGCCGGCCATAATGCCGCTGCTGCAGCGCAGGCAGCAGCCCAGCTGGCAGGCGTCAGCAAGGTATTGCTGGCGGACGCGCCGCACTTCGCCGACGGCCTGGCGGAAAACATTGCAGAGCAGGCGCTGGCGATCGCCGCTGCCTACAGCCATATCCTGGCGCCAGCCACCGCCTACGGCAAAAACATCCTGCCGCGCGTCGCCGCCAAGCTGGACGTATCGCAGATTTCCGAAATCACCAAGGTCGATGCCCCGGATACGTTTGAGCGTCCTATCTATGCCGGCAATGCGATCGCCACGGTGCAGTCCTCCGACGCGATCAAGGTCATCACCGTGCGCACTACAGGTTTTGATGCTGCGGCGACAGGCGGCTCTGCTGCTGTCGAATCGATCGCCGTAGTGGCCGACTCCGGCAAATCCGCGTTCGTATCGCGTGAAGTCGCCAAGTCCGACCGTCCTGAACTGACCGCCGCCAAGGTGATCGTTTCCGGCGGCCGCGGCATGGGTTCCGGCGACGCCTTCAAATTGCTGGAGCCGTTGGCAGACAAGCTGGGCGCCGCCATGGGTGCGTCCCGCGCGGCGGTGGACGCAGGCTATGTGCCGAATGACTGGCAGGTCGGCCAGACCGGCAAGATCGTTGCTCCTCAGTTGTACATCGCGGTCGGCATCTCCGGCGCGATCCAGCATCTGGCCGGCACGAAAGATTCGAAGACCATCGTCGCGATCAATAAAGATCCAGAAGCGCCGATTTTCTCCGTGGCCGACTACGGCATCGTCGGCGACTTGTTT
>DATHMC010000047.1:0-14207 GCA_035487495.1 Undibacterium sp. | reverse complement strand
CATCGCTTCGAGCGAAGGTTCGTAGGTGGTGGCCGAACGCAGGCCGGGAGTCTGCTCGAATTCGCCTGCTGGCGTGCCCAGCAGCACCAGGCGGTCGACCCGCGACTTGTCGAACAGGGCCAGGCCGATGGCCAGCGCGCCGCCGAAGGAATTGCCGACGAAGGAAGCCTTGGCGATACCCAGCTGGTCCATGATGCCGACCAGGTGACGCACCCACAGCTTGATGTCGTATTTGCTGTCCTGTTTGAACTCGGTGAAGCCGAAACCGGCGATGTCGGGCACGATGACGCGGAACTGCTCGCCGAGCTCGGTCATCACGCCTTTCCAGTTGCTCCAGCCCGACACGCCGGGACCGGAACCGTGCAGCAGGAACAGCGGCGCGCCCTGCCCCACTTCGAGGTAATTGGTGCGGTGCTCAGCCGAGATCAGAGCCTTGCCCATGCCTTCGTATTGCTTGTCCATATATCCGCCTGAATTCGATATTGAAAGAAATGCGTACCGGCTCGCCATCGCATTAAGCCATACACATACGTATGTGTATGTAAATCGTATGCCAACAACTAGCCTAAGTCAACCCTTTATTTCGCGCTGAAGGCAGCACAGCTCAAACCGCCCCTGTATGGAGGCCGCAAAACTACTGGGAAAAATCGCGCCCCGAGGTACAATAGCGTTTGTTGAAAAACCACACATTTACCATGCCGAAACCTCGCCGCGACGCCGCCACTACCCCCAAGACTGCCGCCAAGGTCCAGTTGACGCCAGAGGACTGGCTGCGGGCAGCCGAGCAGGTTCTGGTCGATAAGAGCATTGATGGCGTGCGCGTCGATGCCCTGTCGAAGGACCTGGGCCTGACCCGCGGCAGCTTTTACTGGCACTTCAAGGACCGCGACGACCTGCTGCGCCAGTTGCTGCAGCGCTGGCGTGACCGTGCCACCGAACAGATCATCGACCGCTTCGAACGGCGCAACATCAAGCCGCGCGACCTGATCCGCGACCTGCTGAAGCTGCCGCTGCACGGCGAGAACGCACGCAAGGCCGCCTCCACCGAGCTGGCGATCCGCGCCTGGGCCCGGCGCGACGAGATGGCGCGCCACTTTGTCGATGAAGTCGACAGCAAGCGCCAGGCTTATGTCGCCCAGTGCTTCAGCGCCCTAGGCTTCGACATCCCGGAGTCGCGCACCCGCGCCTTCATGCTGTACGCCTTCCTGCTGGCCGAATCGCTGCTGGCCGAAGACGGCGGCCAGAGCCAACATGAAGAACGCCAGCAGGCGCTGGAAAGCATGCTGTTGCGAAAACTGGACTGAAGAGACAGGATGCGGCCGGTGGCGCGGCCTTTGCCAAGGGGGGGCGATTGACCGCCCTTAACATACATACTCGTATTGAAAGATGTCCGCCACAAGCGCCGCTTGCCATTGTCATTCATTCAGGCCGCGCATAAGCAGCCTCGCGCTGACTGCGAACGGCCGGCATGTGTCCGCCGACATCCGACTATGCCCTGATGGACCCGGTCTCCTCCTGCCTCCCATCACCCTCCACGCCCAGCGTTTTCATTTGCCCGCCGTTGCCCTATGACTTCATAGAGCCTCTCCTGATGCGACACTTTTCAAAATATAATACATCGTCAACTTGACAAATATGTATAAAATGAAAGAAAGTGGAGGTTCGCCACCCAGACGGCGGACCACGCAAAACATAAAGGAGACAGAACAATGAGCATGAAAAGGAGCAAGATCGCAGTACACACGCTACTGGCCGCGGCAGCTTGCGGGACGGGGCAGGCAGCCTGGGCATCCGGCTACCAGTTCGACGTACAGGGCGTGCGGACGCAAGGCAGCTCGAATGCCGGCACGGCCGAAGCGGCCGATCCGTCCACGATTTTCTACAACCCGGCGGGGCTGACCCGGCTGGACGGCACGCAGATGACACTCGGCGCCACGGCGGTGGACCCACACTCGACCTTCAGCTTCAGCAGCGCCACCAACGGCAGCGGCCAGCCTGTTTCTCCGGCCGACAGCGGCGGCAGCTATGCCAAGCAGGCGGCCATTCCTCATGGCTATCTGTCGCATCAGGTCAACGACCGGCTGACGGTAGGCATCGGTTTGTTTGTCCCTTACGGTTCCAAGATCGACTATGACGACAATTTTGTCGGTCGCTATTACGGCAGCGCCGTCGATTTCAAATCGCTGGACATCAATCCTTCGCTTGGCTTCAAGCTGAACGAGCACCACAGCATCGGCTTTGGTGTCAGCGCGCAGTATCTAGACGTCAAACTAAGCAAGAGCCAAGACCTATCCCCGGTCGCGTTTGGAACCTGCCTGGCCGGCGGCGGCGATCCAGCCACTTGCCAGGGCGCTGCTACGGCTTATGCCAATCAGCCGGACGCCAAGGTTCACATCAGCGGCACCGACTGGGGCTACGGCTTCAATCTGGGCTATCTGTTCACCCCGAGCGACGGCACCCGCATCGGCCTGGCCTACCGCTCCTTCATTAAACAAACGCTGCACGGTTCGGCCCAGTTCGTCGTTCCCGACAATCTGCCAGGCGGCTCGGCTTCGCCGCTCAATGCCGGCATCCGTACCGCGCTGGCCAACGGCAGCGCCTCGATCGCGGTCACCACGCCGGAAAGCGTCTCACTCAATGCCTACCACGAGTTGGACACGCGCTGGGCGGTCATGGGCGATATCACCTGGAACCGGCATGACCGCCTGCAGGCCATCGAGATCGACATGCCCACCGCGCAAATACCGGATCGCAAGGTCACTCAGAAGACAGCATGGCAAAACGGTTGGCGCGCATCGGTCGGTGCCAGCTTCAAGCTCGACGAGCAATGGACCTTGCGCGGAGGCTATATGTACGACCAGTCTCCAGTGTCCAATTCGAGCTATGCGTTGACCGTGCTGCCGGATGCCAGCCGCCAGTTGTATTCGCTGGGCGCCAGCTACCGGATCGATTCGCGCAACGCGATCGATCTCGGATACAGCTATATCAAACTCAAACAGGCCTCGGTCAATAAGACGGATGACGATTACGACAGCAGCAACGGCAGCCCGGGCACACTCAATGGCAGCTACCACACCCACGTCAATCTGTTCGGTATCGGCTACACCCACAAGTTCTGACATCCGGGGCTTTCCGATAGCCCTGCCGGCTTGCACCGGCAGGGCTGTATTTCTTGTATTCCTATTACGGTATTAAAACCCATGTATTCGGGCGCACGCCCTATCCGCGCAGTGTTTCGAATCAACTCATTTCCTGCTGGTGTCGGCGCGCTTAAGAAATTTGCTATTGGGCAATTTCTGCCGAGTCTGGATGAGAGTAGCTTGAACCTTGCTCTCCTCATTGAGAACGGCATGCTAGTTTGTGGTATGGACCTCTACTCGAACAGTAGCTTTGTGGCCGTTTCAGACGATACCGAAAAATTCCTAAATTCCAGGCGTCTGCGCAACAATCTAGTAGGCAATCGCGCATAGATTCGCGCACACGTTCTTTGTACACGCTGCCGAAAACGGCACGCAAGCTCTCAAGAAATTCTTGGATATTCAAAATCGGAAATTCGCAAAATATCTTATATTGACATTGTCGTCATGATGACATATTATTCTATTTAGAAATTAAATACTGAGTGATTTCTCGTATGCTCTTCCGACAACACTGTGAAGAATATCTCAACGGGAACCTGAAGCAGTATTGAGTACTGAGGAAATCGATTTGGGGTAAGAGAAATTAAGATCCCCATTGAACTGCCTGCATCCAGAGCCTGTCCAGGATGCAGTTTGAAATAAGTACAAACTCCGGCATCTATGTGTCTATTCCATTCGACGTATTCCGCATTGAAAGGTCTTTTCAAAGGGCTTCCAGATTTGTCGCGCCGTCTTGTCAAAGCTTCGACCTGCTTACGGCGCCTCACTTAGCCGCTGCATTTTGAAACAGCCTCTAGCTCAATCATTCCAATTCAAGATACCCAATGCGCGAAGTTCCCAACCTAATTGCCTGTGATGGATGCGATGCTCTGTACCGCCGGCCGCTATTACGCTCAAAAGAGATTATCCACTGCCGCCGCTGTGGCACAGAACTGGACCGTGACGCTAGTAAAAAAAAGGGGAAAATCCTGCCGCTTACAGTGGCAAGTGTGATCATCTTTTTTATCTCGAATTGTTTCCCCATCATCCGGATTGATGTGCATGGTTTGAGCAGCAGCACCACCTTATTCGGTTCTGTGTTGTCGCTAAGATCGGATGGCATGGATTTAGTGGCAATATTGGTCTTGATCACCACCATCCTGTTCCCGCTTTTACACCTGCTATTTCTGCTCTATATCATGCTGGCGCTGGAAAATCGACGTTCGCCCGCTGGTTTTAATTGGCTGGTGCGTACTATGCAGCGGCTGCGGCCTTGGGGCATGGTTGAAGTCTTCCTGCTCGGAGTCCTTGTGGCATTAGTCAAATTATCCAGCATGGCGACTGTAGTCCCAGGTGTCGCCTTGTGGGCTTTCGGAGTATTGACTGTGCTACTAACTGCGGTGACTTCTTTCGACCCTCGATTGCTTTGGAGCATGGCAAATTCAGGTAAAAGCGGGACAGAAGCGACGTGAGCACTGACACCACCAGCTCTTACTCTGCCTTTGAGAGCTTGAACGAAAATCTTCCGGTAGTCACTGCTGCCGACCTCGCCATGGTGTCATGCCATTGCTGCGGCACAGTCTGGAAAAATGTTTCAACACTCGACCAATGTCAGCGCTGCGGCAGCGCGCTGCACCTTCGCAAACCGGACAGTCTCAGACGTAGCTGGGCCTTCATTATAGCCGGCTGCATTATGTATATACCCGCCAATTTGATGCCTGTGATGGTGACTAGGACATTGTTGGGCACACACCAAGACACGATCATGAGTGGCGTGATCTATTTTTGGGTGTCGGGTTCCTGGATACTGGCCTCAATCATTTTCATTGCCAGCGTGCTGGTGCCGCTCTTCAAATTAGGTTCGCTGATCCTGCTCACGGCTATGGCGCAAGGCAAGAGTAATTGGCGCCGTCTGCAACGTGCCAAATTGTATCGGCTGATGGAAATTATTGGGCGCTGGTCCATGCTGGATGTCTTCGTCATTGCACTACTGGTTGGTTTAGTGCAAATCGAAGGATTTGCCACAATCTCGGCAGGATTCGGGGCATTGGCATTTGCCGCGGTAGTTGTATTGACGATGCTGGCATCTCACAGCTTCGACCCGCGCCTGAGTTGGGATCGCGCAGATCAAGAGTTAACCAGTATTCAACGGATAGAAAAAGCACAAGATGAGTGACGTGGAAAATCTGGCATCGTTGCCGGAACCAAAACTTAGCCGGAAGCACGATTGGCTCCCTTCGCTGATATGGCTGATCCCAATAGTCGCCGCGCTTGTCGGCCTGACGCTGGTGGTCAAAACATTGGCCGAGCGAGGGCCGTCGATCACCATCTCATTTCGCACGGCGGACGGCTTGGAGGCAGGAAAAACCAAGGTTAAGTTTAAGGATGTCGATATCGGCTTGGTACAGGCAATCACATTGAGCCAGGACCATTCGCATGTCTTAGTCAAAGTCCAATTGTCGAAAGAAGCAGAGAGCTTCACCGCCGCTGACACGCGTTTTTGGGTAGTTCGGCCGCGCGTGGCAGCTTCCGGTGTCTCAGGCCTTAGCACGCTGCTTTCGGGTGCCTATATCGGGGTTGATGGCGGCACAGCGGAAGAACGTAAATCCGAATTTCTCGGACTTGAAGTGCAACCGATTGTCCGGCAAAACGCGGCTGGAAAACAGTATATGCTGCACGCCACTGACATTGGCTCTCTCGACATCGGCTCTCCGGTCTATTTCCGCCGGATTAAAGTCGGCCAGCTGGCTGCTTTCGATCTGGATGAAGACGGCAAAGGTGTCACGCTACGTATCTTTATTGACGCGCCCTATGACAAGTTAGTTGGCGTCAACACTCGCTTCTGGCATGCAAGCGGATTCGACATCCAAGTCAATGCCAGTGGCTTCAAATTGCGCACGCAAGCGCTTGCAACCGTAGTTTTAGGCGGTATCGCATTTCAATCACCAGATGACAATCTAGGTATGGCGGCCAAAGCGAATACTACCTTCGATCTTGCGACGGATGAAGAGTCCGCCTTGAAAACCCCCGACGGCCGATCGGAAATCGTGGTAATGCATTTCAACCAATCTTTACGTGGTTTGGCGCCCGGCAGTACTGTCGATTTCCGCGGAGTGGTTTTGGGTGAAGTCAAATCCATAGGCATAGAATACGACGCCAAACGCCGGGAATTCAATATGCCCGTCGTGATGCAAATCTACCCACTGCGCTTGGGGCGTAAATATGCTGAAGAAGAGCTACACTCAACCTTTACTGCGAAACAACAATTGCAATACATGGTCAACCGAGGCTTGCGCGCGCAATTGCGGACCGGCAGCCTGCTGACTGGACAGTTATACATCGCCCTGGATTTTTTTCCGAAAGCCACGCCAGTCACTATCGATACTTCGACCACACCAATCGAGATCCCAACCATCCCGAACGGCATGGATGAAATTCAGTCACAAATTGCCGAGATCGCCAAGAAGCTAAGCAAAGTGCCATTCGATGACATTGCCGGCGATTTGCGAAAAACGATAAACACCTTAAATCGCACCTTGCTCAGTGCCGAACAACTGACGAAGAGTTTGAACAACGACGTGGCGCCAGAAATTACAGCAGCCCTGAAAGACGTTCGCGTGACTCTAGGAAACGCCAATCGAACACTGTCCGACAATGCTCCTTTGCAGCAAGACATACGCCAAACCTTGCAAGAACTAACCCGGACGGCTGTCTCGATGCGGGTGCTAACCGATTATCTGGAACGTCACCCGGAAGCAGTAATTCGCGGTAGGCGAGAGGGGAATAATTGATGAAATCGACAAAACTGACAAACTTCGGCTGCCTTGCAATTGTTCTCGTTTTAGTAGGTTGCGCGTCCGCTCCAACGCACTTTTATACGCTTTCGGTACCCAAAACAGCACCAACTCCCCCTAAGCCTGAGAATTTGCCAATATTTATCGAGATTGCTCCGGTCGCAGTACCGGAACGATTGGCTCGTCCCCAATTGGTTGTGAATAGCTCTGGAAACTCTGGCACCGGGATCAATATTCTGGAGCAGGAGCGCTGGTCTTCGCCCTTTAACAGTGAATTGCGGGACGCGTTGGCTAGTGGCCTCGCTACTCGCTTGAATGCTATCGATGTGAGTCGTTCCGGACGCCTTAAAGATCAAGCCACATATCGCATTGCAATTGTGCTGCGTGATTTTGTCGCCGTCCCCGGTGACAAAGTGCAATCTACCTTTGGATGGGTCATCAGTCGTTCGGACGACGGGCGCAGTAGTACATGCCAGGTAAACATATCAGAACCAGTTGGACCTAGCATTGATGGCTTGGTGCACGGCGTGCAGCAGTCGGTCGCGGACGTAACCAACAAAATTGCTGCTAACGTAAAGGCATTTCAAGCAACTGGAAATTCTTTTTGCGAAGCAGGACAACTGGAATAGCTGCCCATTTTCGCGCATTTTCACATAGTATAGAGAAAATTCCAGCCCCGTTCCGTTTTAACCGTCAAAGAACCATGCGACGCATCCGTTCAAGTTCGGATGCCGAAGCTACGCACAATCCCCAAATCCAATGGAGTAGTACATGTCCAGCAAAGTAAGACCTCAAGAAAGCACCAATCAACTAAGCAAGGTTGTCGGTGCGGCGCTTGTATTGGCACTCCTTTACTTTGGCAGGGATGTGCTCATCCCGATAGTGCTGGCCATCCTTCTTAGCCTTTTGGTGGCGCCAATGGTTCGCGGACTAAAACGATTTGGCATGGGGCAAACAGGATCTGTCGCGACCTGCGTTCTTGTGCTCACATTGGGACTGCTCACGACCGGTTCGCTAATCACCTCGCAACTGATCCGAATGGGATCGAGTCTGCCACAATACGAAAACACGATACGTCATAAGCTAACGATGCTCGATCAAATTACTCTGGGCAAGCTTAGTGCGATTACCGAGCATTCTGATCGGGTTCTAAAACAACTTTCAAGTAGTCAAAAGGCAAATCACTTGCCAACTACCACGGAGGCTTTTCCAACGTCTGCCGAATTAACAACACCAGTTCCCGTGGAATTGCGTGAGCCAGCGCCGTCGCCCGTACAAATTCTCACGCGAATTGCCACTTCTGTCTGGGGACCGATCGAGACCTCCGGAATCGTGTTTATTGTCTTGGTATTTGTATTGCTGGAACACGAAGCATTACGCGACCGATTCATTAGGCTGATCGGAAAAAATAACCTGCGAGCTACTACGGTTGCAGTCAACGACGCTGGAAATCGGCTATCCCGTTTTTTTGTTTCTCAATTCGCCGTCAATCTGTTAGTCGGCGCGCTAATTTGTGTCGGACTTGCCATCATTGGGGTTCCACAGGCTCTGCTATGGGGCGTACTCACGGCATCGCTACGCTTTGTTCCCTACGTAGGGGCCTGGATCGCGGCCGCGTGCGCTACTCTGTTAGCAGCTGCGATTTCACCAGACTGGACATTAGCAATCTTAAGCTTAACCTGGTTTGGCTTCGTCGAATTGATTATCTCGCAGTTTGTGGAGCCACGATTATATGGCCATGCAACTGGGCTGTCGCCACTCTCGGTTGTTATATCCGCCATCTTCTGGAGCTGGATTTGGGGGCCTGTCGGGCTTATCCTGTCAACGCCTCTAACGCTTTGTTTGCTGGTGGCTGGGCGTTATGTTGATGCTCTCAAATTTCTAGAAATCCTACTCGGTGAAATACCGGCACTGACCGTGCCTGAGAACTTCTATCAACGTGCACTGGCGGGTGACGCGCACGAAATCACCGCCAGTGCAAAGCGCTTTCTCAAGCGAAGGTCGTTCAGTAGTTATTGCGATGTGGTGTTAACCCCCGCTTTATACCTGGCGCAAACGGATTTCATGGAGAAATCCATCACCAGAGAAGAGGAGTTAAAAGTCACCAATGCGGTCACATCGTTATTGATATCTTTAGAGGAAAATAGAAAATGGTGGAAGGGAAATTCGAGTGTCACGTTGCTGGAAGGCGTTAACGCGGCACGACATTTGCGAGCAAAAAGAGAGCGCGATTTCGGTCAATGGCAGGGGCCATTGAATGTGCCCGCAGGTTCCATCATTCTAACAATTGGCCTGGGCTCAGTAACAAACGAATTTGCGGCGGAAATCCTAGTAAGGGTCCTCCGTGCACAGAACCTGGATGGCCGACACCTCTCCCTGGAAGATCTAGAAGCCCCTCCACCGCCCGAGAGCACACCGGAACTCGTTTCCGTGGTTTGCTTTGTTTCCATGGATGCTCGGAAGGAGCAGGATCTACTGGAAACTTCAATTGGGAAAATCCGTCAACGGATGCCGCACGCAAAAGTGCTCACACTGTGCCTGAAAAACCCCTTCGAAGAACTGAATCAGATTGCCCAACCAATTCTCAGTGGCCATTTAACTTTGCATTCCTATGAAGAAACGGTGCAAGCCTGTATTGCTAATCTGCGTACTCATCGTACAGCAGGCGGCGTTTGATGCCGTGCTTTGTTTGCTTTAGCCAATTTCCCGACCGAATGAGTAACCCAAAATAACAGGAAATAACAGTATGGCGGTGAGCACGACCCTGAAAGAGTTTTTGGAAAAAAATCGCATATCGAACGAGACATGGGAGGCAAGCAAATGCAAATGGGATGAACTCGCGGCGATTGGCGCTGACCATGAATCACACAGGGATCAGTTGTTGCAATCGGCAGAATTGTTTGCGAAAGCCATTCAAAATTTCGACAGTGTCCACTCAGTCAGGTGGCGAGTGAAAGATACCGGCCACCTGATGGAGAAAATAGTACGTAAGCGGTCCGAAGAGTCTGAGAAATATCTCGCACTAACGTTGGATAATTACCATCATGTTATTACCGATCTCGTCGGAATTCGCGCGCTGCATTTATTCAAGGACGACTGCTTTGCGATTGACAGTATGCTTCGAACGAAATGGCCATTGACCGAAACGCCGGTAGCCTACACTCGGTTGGGGGATACCGAGGGGCTTGAAAAGCATTTCGCGGAAAAAGGATTCAATGTAAAGCGCCATCCCGCCGGGTATCGTTCGATTCATTATGTATGCGAAAGTCAAGCATTCCACCGCAAAGTGTTTACCGAAGTTCAGGTCCGAACGATATTTGAAGAGGGATGGAGCGAGATTGACCATCGCATCCGGTATCCCAATTTCTCTGAGAACGCCCTTGTAGGTTATTTCCTGGCTATCTTCAACCGCATGGCCGGCAGTGCAGACGAAATGGGCGGCTTTGTGCGCGGTTTGACGACGCATCTCGACGGGATTGACAGCCAATTGGTTGAGGCTACTCGTGAAAAAGAACAGACACTCGCGGCCATGGAAAAATTACTGGGAGAGCTTGGTGACGCGAAGATCGCGGGCTCACAATCGCAGGCGACCGTGGTGGCACTGAGAGCAGAAATTGCGAAAATGCGACAGCCTACAACCGCTGGTCTTTTTCTGTCTGAGCCTGCTCGTGGACCGGATTCTGAAGTTGGGGCGGGGAACCAATTGCTCCGTTGGATGACTGAGCTAAAGTCAAATCTGGTGTAAGTCGATCCTGAAGGTACGTAATTCACGCAGCGATTTTTTTTGCTGTCCCGTGGATTAACTGGCACTGGTAAAGCGGTCATCCAGTTTCACTAAACCTATTGTCTGAAATAAAGGGCGTTCACCGCATGCCTTGATAGATACTAACGGCGGGCTATCAAGTTGACCATGAGAGTTGCTTCGGATCCAACTATGTACTCGCACTCCTCGATCGCCTTTGTAGATCTAGACTCCACGTACGGTACGGACTGATAAGTACGATCGAATTCCACCAACCTCGCTGTAACCCCAGGAATTGAACTCTTTATATCTCTGATCCGCTTCAACTTTGGAGCACGACAAGCGTCTCCAAATCTATTGGCAAATTCCTTTTTTTCTGGCCAAAAATTTTTCCAGTTCATGTGGGCCTGTTGGGTTGTTTTTTGTTAGGCGATCAGGACGGTACGCTGCTTGGCACCGACTAGATCGGGAAATGACCTCAAGTTTGCCGGCGCAACCTTTTTTGGGGGTGGCTGCAGGTGGGCATCCGGCGTTTTTTCATTCTGGCCCGCTTCATTGCAGGGTTATCGAAAAGGCGCTTGCACAGTAGCGGCACACCGCGGATGCCTGCACCCACGGTATTGGCGGCCCAGTCAAACATCATGCCCATCGGCAGTTGGGGCCGTAGGCTCCGCCGGGTATCATCTGCGGTGTCCAGTGTCTACAACTACGCAGCCCTCTTCGCCGCCGCTTTATTATGTCAGCCAGACGCTAAGCGCGCGCAGGCTGTCCTCGCTCAGCTCGCCAGCTGCAGCGGCCAGGCGGAGGCGCCCCAGAAGGTAATCGACGCGCGCCTGGACCAGATCTAGCTCCGCCGTAAATAACCTCTGCTGCGTATCCAGAACGTCCAACTGCGTACGCGTGCCGACGTCACGTCCAAGTATCGTCGCTTCAAGGGCGCTGCGTGCCGATACCAGGGCCTGTTCCAAAGCGGCGATACGGGAAACTCCGGTAGTCACGGCAAGGAATCCGTCTTGCACTTTGATGCGCACATCTCGACGCGCGGCGTCCAATTCGTGCTCGGCCTGATAGCGTTTCGCGATGGATTCACGCTGGCGCGAATCCAGGCTGCCGCCGGCATACAATGGGATATTCAATTGCAGCCCCACGGTTGCAGTTCGGTCTCCGCTAGGCGCGACCAAGGGGGACAGACTGCCGCTCTGTCCTTTAGCGCCGTAGCTGGCTACCAGGTCCACGGTTGGACGTCCAGCAAGACGGTACTTGTCAATTTCGGCTCTGGCGATATCCAACTCGGAACGGCGGCTCTTGACGAGGCTGCTCTGATCCTCCGCCCGGGTCTGCCAGGTGAGCAGATCCTCCGGATCCGGCCGGCGGGGCGCGGACGAAGCCAGTTTGGCGAGTTGGACCGGCGGTGCGCCGATAAGCTCGCGGAACTGAGCCTGTCGCAGTTCCAGCACGGATTGTACCGAAACCGCATGGGCGTCGACGCCATCCAGCCTGGCCTGCGCTTCGTGCACATCGGTGATCTTGCCTTGCCCGATGTCGAAACGCGCCTTGGCGCGATCGCGCTGATGACGGACTGCGGCCTGTTCGGCCTGCACTACACGCAGCGTCTCGTCCGCCACCACCACGCCGAAATAGGCCTCGGCCACACGCAGAACAAGGTCCTGGCGCGATGCGTCGAATTGGTACTGCGCCAGTGCTGATTGCTCTCGCAACTGCTGCCGGTTCGCCTTAGCCGCCATGTCATACAAAGGTTGTACGAGCTGCACTGTCGCCTGCCGCGCCGTACCCGAACTCTGTGAGGGAACGAGCGTAGAAACGGCCGGCGGAACGTCGGACGTGAGCCGATCATGGATCCGACTCACGTTCGCCTGGAGGTTGACACGCGGACGTAGTAAGGCATCACCCTGCACGGCCTTTTCGCGACCGGCAGTAAGGGCCTCATTGTCGGCCAGACTTGTCGGGTCGTACTGCAAAGCCTGTTGATAGGCCGTCACCAAGTCGATGGCGCTCGCGTGTGTGAGGTTCAGGCTAAGCAAAAGGCACAAACCGGTCTTGGTCGCACAGAGGGGAATATTAGGTATCTTTTTCATCGGAATATCTCTTTTCTTTAACAGACAATCAGGCCGCGCTGGGGCGCTGGGCCCGATAGCAGGCCGCGTACAGCGCCGGCAGAAAGATCAGCGTCAGCAGCGTCGCCACCGCCAGGCCGCCCATGATGGCCCAGGCCATCGGACCCCAGAACACCGATTCGGTCAGCGGCACCATCGCCAGGATCGCGGCCAACGCGGTTAGCCCGATGGGTCGCAGACGGCGCACGGCCGATTCGACGATCGCGGTCCACAACGGCATGCCGTTTGCGACCTCGTGGTCGATCTGCACCACCAGAATCACAGAGTTTCGGATGATCATGCCGGCCAGCGCAATCACACCCAGCATGGCCACGAAGCCGAACGGGATTTGGAACGCCGCCAAGATAGCGCTGACGCCGATCAGACCCAGCGGCGCCGTCAGCAGCACCAGGCCCATCTTTTTCATATCCTGCAACTGGATCATCAGCAGCACCAGCACCCCGATGATAGTCGCCGGCATCACCGCGAATACCGAATGCTGGGCCTTTTCGCTCGACTCAGCGGCGCCGCCGACATCAATGCCATAACCCATCGGCAGTTCCTTTGCCAGTGCCTCCATCTTCGGCTGCAACGCGGCCGTCACGTCGGGCGCCTGCGCCCCTGCAATGTCGGCTCGCACCGTCAGGGTGGGGATACGGTTGCGGCGCCATATTTCGCTGTCCTCGTTGTCCAGCGTGAGTCTTGCCACTTGTGAGACTGGCACAAACTTGCCTTCACGCAGATAGATCTTCGCGTCCTTGAGATTGTTAAGATCAGTGCGCTCCGCGTCGATCAGGCGGGCCACCACGTCAATGTTTTGGTCATCCTCACGATATTGCGTGATCGGAGTTCCGGACAGCGAAGCCTCAAGTGCAGCCTTGATCTGATAGGAACTAATGCCTAGAGCACGTGCCTTATCCTGGTCGACATCAACTCGCATGCGTTTGACACCTTCGCCCCAGTCCTGGTTGACGTTCCGAACAAAGGAATTGGTGCGCATGATTGCCGCCACGCGCTCGCCGATCGCGCGGACCTTGGCATTGTCGTTGCCGTAGACCCGGAATTGCACTGGGTAGCCAACCGGCGGTCCGTTTTCCAGGCGGTTGACGCGGCCCCGCACGTTCGGAAGACGATTTTCAAATATCTTTTGTATCTTTGCTACGACACGCTCGCGCGCCTCGCCACCTTTGGTCATCACCATCATCTCGCCCAGGTTGATGTTCGGCGTCTGTGCGTCCAGCGGCAGATAGAAGCGGGGAGCGCCGTTGCCGACAAAACTGGTCACTGCGGCAATGTCTGCATCACCTTTGAGAAGTGTCTCCAGTTCTTGAACCTCGCGCTGGCTAGCCTCGAAGGTCGCCGCCTTCGGCATCCATAGGTCCACCATTAGCTCTGGGCGATCAGAGGCGGGGAAGAACTGCTGCGGCACGGCCTTGAA
>DATHMC010000046.1:0-12247 GCA_035487495.1 Undibacterium sp. | reverse complement strand
GACTTGCTGGAAGATGCCGCTTTTCTCGAGCAATTTGACAGTTCGCTGGCAAGGATACTGCAAGCCTCCGGCGAGGCGCCGTCACTGGTTACCGTGGTAGGCACGGTGCGCCGCAATGCCGGCCCGGGCAAACCCCTGCATAACAGCCTGCTGGCCATCCAGGACGGCCGGATCATTGCCGAATACTACAAGCAGCTTTTGCCTACTTACGGCATCTTTGATGAATACCGCCATTTTGAACCCGGCCCGCAGACGGCATGCACGCTGCACATCGCCGGCCACCGCGTGGGCTTCATGATCTGCGAAGACGGCTGGAACCAGCCGGGGCGGGACTACAAAATCAATCCGTTTGACGCCTTGCAACAGGCGCATCCAGAGTTGGTCGTCAGCATCAATGCCAGCCCTTCCGATATCGGCAAGCGTTGCCAGCGACACACTACTTTCGGCAAGGCGTCGCAGGATACGCAATTGCCCATCCTGTTTGTGAACCAGGTGGGCGGACAGGATCAGCTGGTGTTTGACGGCGCGTCATTTGCCGTGTCGCCAGCGCAGGGTGTCGCCTTTGAGGCTAGCCAGTTCGACGAAGATTTTCAATGCATCCGATTCAATGACGGGAAATTTATCGCCGCCGACGGCCACAGCTTGCCGATTCCAGATCCAGCAGGCCTGCCGGCGGCAGAATTTACGCGCCGCCAGATCGTGCTGGGCCTGAAAGATTACGCCCGTCGCTGCGGCTTTGCCAGGGTCGTGGTGGGCTCGTCCGGCGGCATAGACTCCGCACTGACCCTGGCGCTGGCAGTGCAAGCCCTAGGCCCTGACAATGTGTTTGCCGTCACCATGCCTTCCGTCTGGTCCAGCGGCGGTTCGGTAGCGGATTCCGCAAGCCTGTGCCGGAACCTGGGCATACGCCTATATACCCACCCTATTGCCGGCCTGGTGCGGCAATATAGCGAAGGCTTTGCGGATAGCTTTGCCCAACCGCTGCAGGGCTTGCCGCTGGAAAACCTGCAGGCCCGCATACGCGGCACTATCCTGATGGAGTATTCCAACAGTTTTTCCGCCCTGCTGCTAACGACCGGCAACAAGAGTGAAATTTCGGTCGGCTATTGCACCCTGTACGGCGATACCAATGGCGGCCTGGGCCTGATCGGCGACCTGTACAAGACCGAAGTGTATGCGCTGTCGCGCCATATCAACTTGCAAGCCGGGCGCGAACTGATTCCAGAAGCGGTGATGAACAAGCCGCCCTCGGCAGAGCTGGCGCCGGACCAAAAGGACACCGATAGCCTGCCGCCGTACGAAGTATTGGATGAAATACTAAAATGGCATCTGGAAGGGAGCCGGATGCCGCAAGCCGAAGCGCTGGCCGCCTTCGATTTTGTACGGGGATTGCAGGCCGATGAGGAGGGCCGGCAGTTGCTGAAACACATCCTGGGCCTGGTTGCCAGGAACGAATATAAACGCCGCCAGGCGCCGCCGCTGATCAGGGTGCGCTCACGCGCCTTCGGCAACGGGCGCCAGATGCCGATCGCGGCAACCTATGAATGGAAATGACGATGCCGAAATATCGAACCGCTGACGTTGCCATCCTGATAGGCCGCTTCCAGCCTTTCCACAACGGCCACGCAGCCTTGCTTGAAAGAGCCCTGCAGAGCGCGCCTGAAGTCATCGTCATCCTTGGCTCAGCCTTTCATGCGCGCAATCCCAGGAACCCCTTTACGTGGCAAGAGCGCGCCGCGATGATCGCCAATACCCTCAGCGCAAGCGACAGGGAGCGCGTGTCGTATATTCCGCTGCGGGACTATTACGACGACAAGCGCTGGGCCAGGGCCGTGCTGAACGCGGTCGCGGAGAAAACCCGCGCTGCCGCCAGCGTCGCGCTGATCGGCCATTTCAAGGATGCCTCCAGCCAGTATCTGCGCCATTTTCCGCTGTGGAACCTGATCGAGGTCGGCAATCAGGCGGACATCGACGCCACCAATATCAGGCAAGTGCTGTTTGAAGCGGACAGCCTGGATATCTCGCTGGATGTGGTGGCGGGCTCGATACCGGAAGCCATCCGCCATTACCTGAAAGCATGGGCCCTGCTGCCGTGTTACGGCGAACTCGTGCAGGAACATGCGGTGCTGAGGGAATATAAGGCTTCCTGGAGCAGTGCGCCCTACCCGCCCATTTTTACCACCGTGGACGCAGTCGTGAGGACCGCCGGGCATGTGCTGCTGATCCGGCGCAGGCATCACCCGGGCCTGGGGCTACGGGCGCTGCCGGGCGGTTTTGTCGAGCAGAGCGAACGCCTGCTGCAGGCGGCGATACGCGAACTGGAGGAAGAAACCACGCTGGGAGTGCTGAGCGGCACCTTGCCCGATGCATTGGTCGCCGTTGCAGTATTCGACCATCCTGAGCGCAGCCTGCGCGGACGCACGATCACGCATGCACATTTCTTTGACCTGAAGCATGAGCAACTGCCCGAAGTGGAAGCGGCGGATGACGCCGCCAGCGCAGGCTGGGTAGCGATAGAAGAACTGGCGGGCATGGAAGAACAGTTCTTCGACGACCACTTCCACATCCTCGACCATTTTTTGCAATTGACGAAAGACTAAAAAGTCAGGCCTCAGGCCGCCCTGGCAGATTTTGCCCTTGCCAATTCACGCAGCAAATCCGCCACCGGCATAGGCTTGCCGAACAGCCAGCCCTGCGCGTATTGCACGCCGTGCTCGCGCAGGAACTGCTCCTGCGCTTCGGTTTCCACCCCTTCGGCAATCATCTTCAGGTCCAGCGATTTGGCCATCTGTATGATATGCAGCACCACGCGGCTGGTCGCGGCATCGGTGCCTATGGTATCGATGAAGGATTTATCTATCTTCAGGTAATCCAGCTCAAAGGACTCCAGGTAGGACAGGCTGGAATAGCCGGTGCCAAAGTCGTCGATCGCAACATCAATGCCCAGCGCCCTTATATCCTTGACGATCTCCCGCGCCACATCCGCATTCATGAAGCCGCGCTCCGTCGCTTCGATCAGGATGTTATGCGCTCCCGCATGGGAGTTGCGCAAAAGCTCCTGCAACAGGCTGATGGTGTCGCGGGTATGCAAGTCGTCGGAGGACAGGTTGACTCCAATATGAAAATCCGGATACCGCCTGAATATCTCTGGAGAATCCTTGGCCACCAGTTGCAGCACATGCTGGGTAATACGCTGTATCATCCCGCTCTCTTCCGCCGCCGGGATGAATTGATCGGGACGCACGAGCGTGCCGTCGGCCTGCCGCCAGCGTATCAGCGCTTCCGCGCCTACCCATTCGCGCGTTTGCAGGTCGACCAGCGGCTGATAGAGCAGGAAAAATTCCTTTTTCCTGAGCGCAGTCCGCATCAATGCCGGCAAGGACTGCTGCAGCTTGGCCAGGTAGCGGGCCACGTATGCTAGCACTATGCCCGCCAGCAAACCTATCGGAAGCAGGATGAAAGCGAACTCGCGCACACGCTTGTTCAGGTAGGCAACCGGCACCGCTGCCACGGCTCCGGCTGAATAGGTCGTGGATTGCGCTACCGCCACCACATATTCACCGTCAAAGAAGGTCACCTCATTACGTCCCTCCAGCCGGTCAATCCACTCCGGCTTGACCAGGCCGCGCGCGGTCCCGAACTCATGGTAGCCGGGCGTAAACGTCGCCAGCGAAATATCTTTCTCCTTGGTGGAGACGTCGATGGGCAGGGATTTGTGGATGATGGCGGCGTAGCTTCCTTTCTGAATGACGATAAAGGTAGTCTTGGGCGCAACCGTCGTCAAACTGACATTATTGCGAATCGTCGTGCCATACTTGGTGACTTGCTCCACCGGCCCGAGGGCCAGACCCTTGGGATGCAGGCCCATGGAAGAACATAACAGGCGCTCGCCAGAGACATAGCCTATTGCCTGGAGATAGCTGGAATTCAGATCGATCTCGCGCATCAGCGCCAACTGCATATCCGAACAGGGGGCATCGCCACTATCGCCGCGAGTCCGTACAAGCTTGTCAATTCCGCCGTAAATCTGGTCGTCGGTACGTTCCGACCTCCCTATGACCTCCGTTGCGTAGCGCAGCGCGCGGTCCATTTCAGATTGCAGGCTCTGGCGCTGCGCCAGCTTGAGCGACACCAGGATAGGGATGGCGAGAGCGGCCACCCCTGTAAGAATGGCTAATGTGGTTGCGGAAGCCTTAGGCATGTGTCCCCTACTATTATTATGGATATTGCAAGTCCCTGCATCACCATGCCCGGTATTCGCGGCCAACGGCAGCCCGCGGACAAAACGAGGAAATAATCGAAAAGTATAGAGCAAGGTGCGACGGGTGTATATATTTACAACGCACTGCACAATTACGCTCAGCGCAGTTTGAAAGCGACCGGGCAAGACCTGTTATTAATCAAGCGCCGGCAACTATTTGGGAGAGAAAATAATGAAGAAAGACACTATTGCAAAACCACAATAGGAAACTACCGTATAGGTGATGGTGTATCCCAGAGCAAAAGACAGTTTTTTACGATGGGCAAATTTGTGCAAGGCAAGAAAAGTCAGGAAGAAAATCGCAGGTATGAACACGCCTATCAGCAACCTGAGAAAATAGCCGGGGTAATCGGGCTTCCTGGCGTAGTCCAGCACCGAGACGAGGATAAATGCGCAAGCCTGCAACAAGGCACAGGTAGCTGCGAGGATTGAAATCCTCGATGCCAATTTTCTTTTCGAAAGCGCAATCAAGTCCGTACTCCTATCGCCAAGCCCGGATAAAAAGCGTCCTTTTTAAAAACTCCGAAGCAATTGCATCACAGAAAGTATAGACCAAACGCAATTAAAAGGTAATGGATTCCTACAAAATCGTTTATCAGATTGTTCAATAGAACAACAAGCCCATTCGCTGTTGCAAGCTGGCTACCGAGGGAAATTTTGTATTTTTTGCAGCAAGGCCCGGCATTTCCGTGGCTTAGCTCGAAGATTTGTATCTATTGCGCGATGAAATAGATGCCCGCTACGGCTAACATGACGCGCGCTTGCCGCCCGCTCCTTATATATCCGCGCGGGGAAGCTACGGCTACTGCCTGCCACCGGACAGGCCCGTCAAGATGGCCGCAGTCAATTGATATGCAGGCTCTTTGCGACATAGTCAAAAAACACGCAATACAAGGCAATCGGCAACGGCAGGCCCAGCAAGCTGCCCAACAGGTATTGGTAGAACCTGACGCCGGACAAGGACAGCACATAGTTCAGCGTCGGCGCGGTCTGGAATAGAGTTCTGAGTATCACGACGCTCCTGACCGGGTGTTTATCGAGCTGCGCAAGTATCTTGATCGCATACGGATTCTTCAGCTCGCGCAAAGCATCGCCGCCGATAAAGCGGATCGTAAAGTAGGTGAAAATGCAGGAGGCCATTGCGGCGATATAGGTCGCCACCCCGCCCCACAAGCGGCCGAAGGCCAGGACTGCCGCCGCCAGGAATACCAGGCCGGGTATCTGGATCAGGTTGCCCAGGCAAAACAGCAAGACAAAGATCAGCAGCCCGCCAAGTTGATGCTCAACGATGGCCTGGTGTATGAAAGCCAGATTGAAGTGCCCGCGCAAGCCGGAGAATTCGAAGGCGGCCAACAGCAACAACAGGAAGGCAATCACTAGCAGGACTCTTTTGTAACCGTGCATGCCGCGCCTCGTTCAGTTGACTAGTATTTCCTGATTTTAAAGTCGTGTTCCATCACGAGCCGGGTAGAGGCGATCAGCGTCGTCAGCCCCAAAATCAGTTGCGTCAGCACCTCGCCCGGCAAAGCCCATATCTGGCCGCGCGGCGGCTGCACCCGGGTGGTCGCCGTAATCACCGGCGTCACCCACTCGGCGTCCGGGGTCACATCCAGGACGATCTCGCCTTCCGATGTGGTGTGCAGATAAATTTCGCCTCCATGCAACAGGCAAAAACAAATACCATAGCCCACCGGGTTCTTGCCGCTGATTGAGCGCTGCAGTTCGCGGTTGTAGTTGTCTATCCACATTTCCACGTCATAGGTCGTGCTCAAGACTATCCATGGATAGTCGGGCTGCGGGCCGTTGCTGTCAAGATTATCGCCGTGATTGCTTGCATTACTCAAATCGTCCATTGCTGCTTTTGTTGAATCCGAAACCACGTAGGGTACATCAAGATTCCGGCGGCAAACCAGGAAAACCGTTAGCGCGGTAGAAAAACCGGAATAAGACACCGGCACAAGCAAACTGCATCATATTGTGATGTAATTGCGGACCCGCTTATATTGACATCCTCGAATTTATATAAAAGATTAGCAAAAAATGAAAGCCCCCTTATTACACTGGCTGCATAGTTTTTTTCCATCGGCAAGTCCGGTTAATCGCTTTGAGCGCATGCGCGCCTGTGCCGGAGCCTTGTTCGGCATGGTGCTGACCGCGACCAGTAGTTATTTGCTGCTGGGCCAGAATAGCGCCGCCATCTGGCTGATTGCCCCCATGGGAGCCTCCGCGGTATTGTTGTTTGCAGTACCGGCCAGCCCGCTGGCGCAGCCGTGGTCGCTGATGGGAGGCAATTTGCTGTCAGCCGTCATTGGAGTCGCATGCGCCAAGATGTTCAACGAACCGGTCATCGCGGCATCGCTGGCAGTCTCGCTGGCGATAGGCGCAATGTTCGCCATGCGCTGCATCCACCCGCCCAGCGGAGCCGTCGCCCTGACCGCCGTGCTTGGGGGGCCGGCCGTGCACGCGCTGGGGTTTCAGTTTGTGGCAGTACCGGTAGCGGTGAATTCCTTGTTGCTGGTATTGACCGCGATATTTTTTAATAATACGACAGGCAGGCGCTACCCTCATCCGCAACTGGTGGAACATAAAAGCAAGCACGAAACCAGCGATGCAGTGCCGACCAACCGGCTGGGGTTTACGCCGGAAGACCTGGATGTCGTCCTGCAAAAATACAACCAGGTGCTGGACGTCAGCCGTGACGATCTGGAATCCATCTTGCTGCAAACCGAAATGTCCGCGTATCAGCGCCGCTTTGGCAACGTCACCTGCGGGGAAATCATGTCCAGCGACATCGTCACGGCGGAGTTCGGCACGGAGTTGGATACCGCGTGGCAGTTGATGTGGCAGCACCGTTTGCATGCGCTGCCGATTATAGATCGCACACGGCGCGTGCTGGGCATGGTCACCACCGACAGTTTTTTGCGCCATGCCAACCTGTATCAACATGCCGAACTGGGCAGCAAGCTGGGCAGTTTCATACGTCGCACGCGGCATACCCATTCCAGCAAACCCGAAGTTGCCGGCCAGATCATGAATGCAGACATACAAACCGTGCACGTCAGCAAACCCATCGTGGAACTGGTGCCGCTGATGTCGGACCTGGAGATGCACCTGATCCTGATCGTCGACGACCAAAACAAATTGCTCGGCATGGTCACCCAGTCCGACATGATTGCCGCATTGTTTGAAACCGGCCTGGGAAAGGTTGCGGCCTGAGCTTGCACCGCCCCTAATGAACGCTAGGCCCTGGATTTGAACCAGTCCGCGGTCGCCGCGTCTGCCGGGAAAAAGGATTCTATCCTCAGCTCGTGCACGGTCACGTCATGCGGCGTGCCCATGGTCGTGATCGATGTAAACAATTTCAATTCCACATCGTCCTTTTTGATTGTCATCGCCAGAAATGGCAGCGCGCGCATATCCAGGTTAGGCGTTTGCGTGGCCGCCTGAATGCCGGGCAGCGCAATCAGCTCTTCCAGCAGATGGGTGGCCTCGCTGCCGGGGCCGTCGCTCATGGCCTCCCTCTGTATCCAGTGCAGCAAATCGGCACAAACCTCTTCCCAGTTGACCAGGTATTTTCTGACGCCGGCAGGGTCCAGCATCAGCTTCAGCACATTGACGCCTTCGCGCGGCAAGGGCTGGTTATCCGGCATCTCCAGCAGCCACTTCATCATCATTGCCGCCGGGCCGTTGGTCATTACCAGGTTCCATAGGCGATCCACGACCAGGGCTGGATAAGGCGCCTGTTGTGCCAGCATGAAATCCAGCGCCTGCTTGACGGATTTTAATTCGGGATCGGACAGCTTGCGCTCCTGGTACGCGGGGGCGAATCCTGCTGCCAGCAACATCACATTGCGCTGGCGCAACGGGATATCCAGCACCGTACCCAGCTTCAGGATCAACTCCTTGCTCGGCTGGGAGCGCCCGCTTTCCAGGAAACTGATATGCCGCTGCGAGATAGTGCTTTCGGTGGACAAGCGCAACTGGCTGTAGCCGCGCCTGTCGCGCCAGTAACGCAGTGCGGCTGCAAAATCGCTGAAGTAACGGTCCCTGGAAGCGGCGACGGCCCCGTGGCCGGACGCCGACGCTTCTGCCCGCGCAGTCACTGCTTGCAATTGGGCTGCCCCCATATCCGCTCTCCATGATGTGTTAGTGCGCCACCGACGTTGCCGTTAATCTACCATATTGTGCGGCGCTTGCATTGTGGCGATCAGGCGCAGTTGCCGCCTACGCAACTGCCATCGCATCGAGGAAGCCGGTGACGCTGCGGATGCGGCCGTCTTCGGCAATCACCGCAACGTCGGTGCCGTAGGCAAGCGGAGCCGCGCCCTGCGCCGCGAGCGACCATGAGAAGCGCACGACGTCATTATGCCCATCCTGCTTGCCGTGCAAATCAAAACGCAGCCCGGCAAACTGCTGCTGTACCGCAGCGATCATTGCATCCAGCGCCTCATGGCCCGCGCCGCGCATCATGGGATCGACATAGCCGGCTTCGGCGGTGAACGTCTCCGCGATCAGCGCGCGGCGGCGCACCGGATTCAACTCATTCCATACGGCAATGTAAGCGGCGGCGATATGGGAGGCATTATTTGCAGCGTTGGTGCTTGTCATGATGATTACTCCGTCAAAGATTGATCTGTTGAGAAATTTGTCTGGTCGATGTCGACAGCTGCATTCTCGTTGGAAGATCATTTGAAGTCGATTACGTCCCAGGTAATCAATTGGCAATCACCGTGCGTCCAGCCGGTATTGGGCCCGTCCTCCCGCTCAGTTGATGAGGCGCTCGCGCTTTTGCTCTTCGTCAAAGAAGTTGCGGGATGGCTTGATCAAATCGCTGCGGCTGACAATCCCGATGAGGCGCCTGCTTTGCCGGTCGGTCACCACCGGCAGGCGCTCAAGGTGATGGGCGGCCATGCGGGCCGCCACTATCCTGCAGGTTTCCTCAGGAAATGCAAGCAGCTCGGCCGTATCGTCTTGCTGCGACTCGCATAGCGTCGCTACCGAGTCGCCCGAAAGCTGGCTGAAGCTGTCCCGCTCCACCATTCCCACCAGCCGCCGCTCTGCGTCAACCACCGGATAGGATCGATGTATCTGCTGCGAACCGAAATATTCGTCAAATGCCATCTGGATGGACAGGTGCGCGGAAATGGTTTCTACGGTATGCGTCATGACCTCATCGACGTGTTGGCGCTCCATGGGATCGACGCCGTACTCCCTATAAATGTGGTAGCCGCGGCGCGAAATTTTCTCGGTCATGATAGAGCGGCGCATGGTCAGCACGGTAAAGCCGTAGGCCACACCGGTAGTCAGTAGCAGGGGCAGCAATGCATTGACATCATGCGTCAAGCCGAACGCAAAAACCGCGGCGGTGAGCGGAGCACCCAGCACGCCGGCCAGTACTGCCGCCATGCAGACCAATGGCCACAGATGCGTGTTGCCGCCCGGCAGCCAGGGCGCCAGCAGCGTGCCCAATCCGGCCCCGATAATTAATAGCGGAGCCAGGACGCCGCCCGAAGTGCCCGAGCCGAGCGCAATCACCCATATCAGTGCCTTGACCAGCACCAGGCTCAACACGATCTGCAGCGCCAGGTGGTTATTGAGCAGATCGCCAATCACGTCATAGCCGACCCCGAGCGCCCGCGGCTCAAAATAGCCGCCCACGCCGACGACAATGCCGCCCAAGGCGGGCCACCATGCCCAGTGAATCGGCAACTTGCTGAACAGATCTTCAACACGATAGAGCGCGGTAGACATAAAGGCCGACAAGGCTCCGCCTAAAACGCCGGCGACCACGCATGAAAACAGCGCGCCAAGGCCGATTTCCGGCGTAGTAAGCGGAAACAGCGGGCCCGACTCCAGCAGCAGTGGCCGGGTAAATCCTGCCACCGCGCAAGCGATGATGACGGGCAGCAGGCTGCGGGGCCGCAATTCAAATAACAGCAATTCGACCGCCAGCAACACTGCCGCCACAGGGGTTCCAAATACCGCCGTCATTCCGGCGGTAGCTCCTGCCACCAGCAAGGTCTTGCGCTCCGCTGCCGTCAGGTGAAAAAACTGCGCCACCAGCGAACCGATCGCGCCACCGGTCATGATGATGGGGCCCTCGGCGCCGAATGGACCGCCGCTTCCGATCACAATGCCGGATGACAAAGGCTTGAGTATGGCGACTTTCGCCGACATCTTGCTTTTGCCGAACAGGATCGCCTCGATCGCTTCAGGAATGCCATGGCCCCGGATTTTCTCGGAACCGAAGCGCGCAATCAGGCCCACGATCAAGCCGCCCACGACCGGCAGCAGGATGACCCACGCGCCAAGGTGGTTGTCAGCGGGCGAGCGCACTGCAAATGAGAGGGATTGATAGAAGAACAGGTTGGTAAACAGCCTGATCAAATTTAACAACAGGAATGCGGCCAGCGTGCCGCAACTTCCGATGACGATCGCAATCAGCGAAATCCTGAGCAGGCGCGCGTCAGTGGCAAAATCACGTTTATGCAAATGCTGATGGGAAGACATGTACGCGTACTCAACTATTAATTTGGGGGGAAAGGGTTGCAGACCGGATTCAGCCAGAAGGGAATAGCCTGATATGGCTAGACAGCAGGCTCAGGCGCGCACTCGCCAGGCCCCGAAACCGCTGCATACGCAGTGACATCAGGGACTGATGAGGTCCTCACCCTTTGCCTGTCGTCATCAATCCGAAAGTTTGAATGGAAAGCGACAACAATATATCACAACGTGATATATTTTTCTTGCGGCGACCCTAGCCATGCGCCCGGCAAATTATTGCCCGCTCCCATGCAACTCACCCAGTACCTGGGCCACGGTGCAAATGCGCGCGAAGCGCTTTTCCAGCACCAGTTCCGTTCTTTCCTTGATTTCTGCAGGCTCAAAAACGCGGCCGGAAGCAAAATGGCGCATCGGGAAAGTCAGCGTCGCCTCGGTCACGTAATCGACCTGGAAACCGAGGTCGGAGGCATTCCTGGTCGTCGTTTCGCAGCATTGCTCGGACCGTATCCCGGAGATGATCAATTTTTTGATGCCGCGCGCATGCAGCCATTCGACCAGGCCGGTGCCTACCATCGCGCTATGCACCTGCTTTTGCACGGTATGCTCGGCATGCGGATCGCTACCGGCCATCGGTATGACGTAGCCGGAGGCGGGGTCGAAATGCGGATATTCCGGCACGCCTATGTCGGCGTGGAAGACCCGCACAATCGGGATGCCGGCCGCGCGCGCGCCGGCGATCAGGCGGTTTTGATGGGCCAGGTAGACGGCGACGTCGTCTTCGCGCCAGTACGCGGCGTGGCGAAACGATTCCTGGACGTCGATGACCAGCAGGGCCGCGAGGAGATGTGTGGACATATCGATTCTTTCATGGTGGATGAAGAAAGAATCTTATGGCGCGGCCAGGCTAAGCGCAGCACCATGGAGCGACGAATAAAGGACGGATCGGGACAGCCGGGGACATCTCCCGGATTATTCCGGCGAGGGCGGCTGGAATACCGTCCAGCGGTTGTCCTTGAACAGGTATAGCCCCGATGACAGCTTGCCGCGCCCGCTGCCGGCGTGTAGCGGGCCAATCATCTTGCGCAGGCGCTCCACTGATTTGGCATCTGCCAGCGGCGCGAACAATAAGCCGCCTCGCTTGGGCGCGGCAACCACCAGGCCGGAAGGCGCCTGTGCCAGCAAGCTTTGCCAGAATTCCCTGTCCAGCAGGTAGCTGCCGCTGAAATCCGCAGACCTGCCCTGGATCAGCATCAGGCCGCCATTGCCCCGTTTGATCTCCGGTTCGCCGTATACGCGCTTGATATTTTGCACGGCGACGCGCACCGCCTGGTTCGGCGTCAGCTGAAAAGTCCGCAAGTCTTGCGCAGATGCGTCGCGCAAGGTTTTCCCATCGTCAAAGACGAAATGCAACTGCATATCGCCGAGATAGTCAAACCATCCGGCATCGGATGATGTGGCGCGCTCCGCCGGCACGATGACATC
>DATHMC010000045.1:0-15573 GCA_035487495.1 Undibacterium sp. | reverse complement strand
TTCCACCGCAGCGTTGGACTCTTCAAAAATGGCCACGTCTTTTTCCAGTACCGCACCTGCGACGCGCAATTTACCGCTGCTGTTGGATACCCAGGCTACGGTATGGCCTACCGGCGGTTGATAACGCCAGCGTTCGCCGTCGCGCAGGCGTACATGCAAGTAATTGATTGACGCGCTTGTCCGGATTTTGCTTTTGGCTTTGTCATAGCTGCCGAGAACGATGCGCGCGGGGCCTTCAGACTGTATTTCTTCAGGCGCCAGGTACTGACTCTGTGCCGGACTGTTTTCATCTGCCTCCGGCAGGGCCAGCCATAGTTGGAAGCCCTCTACATGGCCGGCGTCACCGGCATTGCCTCCGTGCCATACACCGCCGCCGGCGCTCATCCACTCCACACCGCCGACCGGCAGCGTGCCTTGCCTGCCCGTGGTCTCGCGGTAATCAATATTTCCAGACAAAACCACGGTCACTGTCGCAATCCCGGAATGCGGATGCATATTCATGCTGGGGCCGCTTGAGCTGAGTTTGAATAGATCCAGGAAAACGAAGGGTTTGATCAGTTCTCCTATATCGGAGGGACTGACCAGGCGGGTAATGCCGCCATGGGCCTTGCCCTTGGTGCGATACAAAATCTTGCGCTGGGCCGCTGTCGAAGCGAGGGCGGCGACGTTGTGGGAAATTGCGTTCATCAGGTTCTCCTGTTGTATGAAGGACTACACCTTCATGGAAATTAATCGTTTTCGATTCCAGGCCCGTGCATGCAGCGGAGCCGATGAGCGAATAATAGGGGCTATGCAGTTATCGTAAAAGCCTATATATTTAGATAGTATGTATCTATAGGAGAGATATATGTTGGATGCAATGTCCATGGACCAGTTGCGCACCTTTATTGCTGCGGCGGATGAAGGAAGCTTCTCGGCGGCGGGTCGCAAGTTGCGGCGCGCACAATCGGTGGTGAGCCATACATTGGCCAACCTGGAGCAGCAAGTCGGCTTCGCCTTGTTTGAAAGGACGGGCCGGTATCCTCAACTGACTGAGGCCGGACGCGCCTTACTCGCGGATGCCAGAGCGGCGGCCGGCAGCATGGACGCCTTCAAGGCGAAGGCACGCACCTTGGCGGAAGGATTGGAGCCGGAGCTGGCGGTAGCCATCGACGTGATGTTCCCTATTGCCCGTTTGACTGAAGCGGTGCGCGCTTTCCACGCGGCTTTCCCCACGACACCGCTACGCCTGTATGTCGAAGCGCTGGGCGCCGTGATTCAACCGGTGCTGGATGGCCGCTGCCGCATAGGCGTCATCGGCTCATTGCCTGAAGTACCCGATGATTGCGGATCCGAATACCTGTTGAGCGTTCCCGCTGTGACGGTTGTCGCGCCCCAGCATCCTTTGGCTGCAGTGCATGGCGCAATCCTCCGCGCAATTACTGCAGAACACGTGCAGCTGGTCCTGACCGACCGTTCTACCTTGACTGAAGGTCGCAACTTCGGCGTGGTGTCATCGCAGATCTGGCGCCTGGCCGACCTCGGCGCAAAGCATGCCTTTCTGCGCGCTGGACTCGGGTGGGGGCACATGCCGCGGCATATGGTAGAAGAGGATATACAACGCGGGGACCTGGTGGAGATCCAGATCGAGGCGAGTCCTACTGTGGGGGCGGCGTTCTCGATGCATGCGATACATCGCAAGGATGCGCCGCCAGGACCGGCAGGCCGCTGGTTTGTCAGCAAACTAAAGCAACATTAAGCCGCTAAAGGCGGCCGGAAGCGCTTTATTTTGTGATCGCGTCAGGATGAGACTTAAAGAGTTCGACCATCCAGTCCACGAAAACGCGCACGCGCGCGCTGAGATGCCGGTTAGCTGAATACACGATAGAAATGGGAACGGGATCGGCAGCCCAGTTGTCCAGCAAAGAGACAAGATTTCCAGCCTCGATATGCGGTTTGGCTACGAATGCAGGGACGTGTAGCACCCCTAGCCCGGCCAAGCCGGCGGCAAGTAGAGCGTTAGTGTCATTGACGGACACGAAATAACGGCCGCGCAGCGTGACCTGCTCATCTCCGGAATTTAAGACGATAGGCGACTGCCGGCTGGAGCCTGCGTAAAAATAGCGGATCAGGGTGTGCTTGTGTTCCAGGTCAGCCGGATGCTCTGGAAGTTTCCGGTCCCTCAGGTAATCCGGCGAAGCGCAGGTTACAAAGGGTAGATCGCCGATGTGACGGGCGATCAGGGAGGGATCGCTTACGCGCCCGGCACGAACTACACAGTCAACGCGATCGCTGACCAAATCGACCGGCCGGTCGCTGACGCCTATATCCAGTTGCAGGTCGGGATAGCGTGCCTGAAACGCGGGAAGTGCGGGAATAACAAGCAGCGAAGCCAAAGTCGCCCCCATATCCACTCTCAGCCTGCCGCGGGGCTTGGACTGCGCGCTTGTGAGTTCTGACTCTACCTCTTGCCATTCCTCCAGAATGCGAGACATCCGCTCATAGTAGGCCGCTCCGTCATTTGTCGTCGACACACGGCGCGTCGTACGATTTAACAGCTTGACACGGAGGTGGGCCTCCAGGCTTTGCACAAGCTTGGTCACGGTGTTTCTCGGGACTTCAAGCGAATCTGCTGCTCTGGCAAAGCTTCCGGTTTCAACTACTCGCGCGAACGTCTTCACAGCAGTGAAATAATCCATCAGCCCTCTCCATAACCGAACGCGACGATTATACCTATTTGGGGGATATTGAATGGATTTCCGATTAATTATGTATGCGGCGGCGCGGAATTCAATGAAAATCAGGCAAATAGACAGGTTTCATGCAGCGAAACTCAAAAAAAAGACTCCTTTATAAAATCTCATTTTCTGTGGCGAGAACTGGGGAAATCCCAACTTTCGTGGCAATCAGCCTCATCTTCCGTGGCACTTTACGGCCGTCGTAAAATGCCACAGTAAGTGAGCTATTCAACCCGAAAGCAGCACACTCCGCTGTCGCATAGCCCGACGGATAGGAGCTAGATCAGCTCAAGCCGGCGCGCAATGGCACCTGCAAACTGGCGCGTGGATGCCGTGCCCTTCAGATCTCCGGTACGAATCTGGTCCAGGTTAAGCGTTTCGGTAATCGCGGTTCGCAGTCGCTGCGCGAGGTCAATTCGGCCGACGTGCTCCAGCATCAGACCTGCAGCGAGCATCAAAGAAATAGGATTGGCGACGCCCTTGCCGGCAATGTCCGGCGCAGATCCGTGCACGGCTTCGAATATCGCGGTGTCATTGCCGATATTCGAGCCGGGTGCCATGCCAAGCCCACCGACCAGACCTGCCAACTGATCCGAAAGGATATCCCCAAACAAATTGGTACATAAGAGCATGTCGAACTGCCAGGGATTGAGCACCAACTGCATGGCGCAGGCGTCCACGATCATGTCATTCATCTGCACTTGGCCTTCGTATTCCCGCGCCACCTCTCTAGCTGCTTCCAGAAAAATGCCGGTCAGGGCTTTCAGGATGTTGGCCTTGTGCACAACGGTGATTTTCTTGCGACCGTTCTTTACCGCATATTCAAAGGCAAAGCGTGCTATGCGTTTACAGCCCTCGCGGGTATTGACCCCCGTAGCAAGAGCGACTGCTCGCGGATCGTCGCCGATCGGAACATAGTATTCGTGGGCTACATAAAATCCGCCCAGGTTTTCCCTTACCAGCACCAGGTCAATGTTCTCGTAACGGCCGGGAATCATGGTCAGGGCGGGCCTCACGTTGGCATACAGTTGAAACTCTTCGCGCAGCCGAACATTGGAAGACCGGAAGCCCTCGCCGACAGGCGTAGTCAATGGTCCCTTGAGAGCTAATTTGTTCTTGCGGATGCTCGCCAGTGTTGCTGCCGGCAGCGGATCGCCACAATGGGTGACGCCGGCCATTCCTGCCTGTTGTACATCCCAAGCGAAGGGAGATCCCAGGGCATCCAGCACCTGGACAGTGGCCTCGACCACTTCTGGACCGATGCCGTCACCGGGAATTAGCGTTGCGGGAATTTGTTGAGCTACTTTGTTTTTCATGGAATTTTCTTTCATAACTCTTTAATCAGATAAGGCGGCCAAAGTGGCCGATCACGGCTCCGTACCGTCTTAACCGGCTGCTCCACAAATCCGAACTTTGCTAAACACGGTATTGACTAACTCTATCGTCCGCCGACCCGCAGCTACAGGAGAGATTGCTCATTTCAACAGCCGGCGCATGGAGGTTAATCGGCTCCTTCCAAGGCAAAATTAATTGCCTGAAAAATTTTACCGGAGCTTATGTCAGCTGGGACATGACAATCAGCGTGAGTGTGACGGTAATCGCGCCGCCAATGCGTGTTGCAATCTGCGCGAACGGCATCATTTGCATGCGATTCGCTGCCGTCAATATCGCCACGTCGCCGGTGCCGCCCTGTCCGCTGTGGCAAGCATTTACTATCGCTGTCTCAATTGGATACATGTTTAGCCACCGACCGACCACGAAGCCTGTCGCCATCAAGGTGACAACAGTCGATATGATGGTAATGAGATTGAGCACGTTGAAGGCCGACACCAGCTTGTCCCAAGGTGTCATCGATACGCCTATGGCAAACAGCAACGGATAAGTCACCGCCGTAGAAAAAAACTTGTAGACAACGAGAGAACCTTGCTGCAACTGTGGCGACACCGCGCGTGACAGCTTGAAAACCACGGCAATAAACAGCATGGCAACCGGTGCCGGAAAATCGAATAATTTGTAGCACATCAGTCCGAACATATACAGCGCGATCGCAGTAATACCCGCAGCCGCAATTTGATTGATATCCGTAAGACTAGGAATTTCTTCTTCCACCAGATGCAGCTCATCATTTTCGCCTGACTGCAGCCGGCCTTCGCCAGTGAGATGCGGATATTTCTTACCCACAAAATTCAGCGTGCCAGCGAGTATGATCGCGGTCAGGCTACCCAGCATTACCGGAGGGAGAACTTGCGCAAAGATGTCGCCCTGTGCCTGGTGCAGGATCCCGGAATAGCCGATTGATAATGGAATGGCACCTTCACCGACACCGCCTGCCATGATCGGGACGACGATGTAAAAGAACGTATGGTAGGCGCCCAAGCCAAGTACAGTGCCGACGGTTGTGCCAACAATACCTGCAACAACAGAACCGATGCCAAGCGGCACAAAAATCTTGATGAAGCCTTTGATGAGAACCGTTCTATCCATGCTCAAGATGCTGCCGACTATGATGGAAGCGATAAATAGATAAAGAAAATTAGTCGATTTGGTAAAATCGACGACGTTCTTTAAAGCAATGGCAGGCAACAAGTGATTGAATGCCAGGTAAGAGGGAATGAAAGTCGCGAAAATTGCTGCAGCACCTATATTGCGAATGATGGGAAGCCGCTTGCCCAATTCTGCGCAAGAAAAACCGCCTACAGTCAACAGCGCGATCGATACCGAGATATCGGATGGCACTTTGCCTGTGGCGACAAACCCTGCTATCAATGCTAGCAAAAGAAAATATACCGGCAACGGCACAATGCCTATCCGCATGTCCATCAGTTTCCACCAGCCATGCGGCCAGAATTTGCCTGATACCTCTTCCTTGGCCGGCATGAATTGCTCAATTGGTATGGCTTTCATTTCATCTCCTTTGATTTTGATTGTTGCGCTGAGGACCGATCTGACGGCGCCTTCAGCAATAGACGTCGCTCAATCAACTTTGCCGGGAATGCATCATCTTGCTGATACCGTCATGTTGATGAGTCGGCAGCCATGAGCTGAGTTTGACCAATCAGGGCAATGCTCGCCAGCGCAGCTGGCATTTTCGGTCGCGGTTGAAATCACAGTAGAGTCCATGAAACCGAAGATATTTACGTTGATTTTGTCTCTATTATTTTGGGATTGTGATCTGCCGGATATCATGTATTGACGGCGATCTTCCTTGAGTGCGTATCAGCGCAGATGCATATTAGGTCTGCTTAGCCTTCATTCTGCCTACAAGTTTTCTTTTTTTTCTTCTGCAGCCGCATTAAGTAAGCCGCGGCAAATTTTTTGGTCAATTTCATTTACCGTATCATCATGCCAAGTCGTCGCTGCCCCAGGACCCTTGGCGATGTCGTGCGATTCCCGCCCGGAATTCAACTTTCCATGAGAATTCGCTTTCCACAGGACTCGTAAAATTGACCTTGCTTTGGAAGGACTTGAAGCGAAGATTTCGAGAAATGTTTGCCCGAGAGAATGCAAGGAGTCGGATGTAAAACGGATCAAGGCCGCCGCTGCAGGAAAATTGATCGGTGCCGGCAGCAGGGTCATCATCTCGTCAGCGCCAGCAAACATATTCATAAAACCCATAACAGCTATGGGAAATTGAAATTAGACAAGTATCGTCACGTTTTTTACTATTTGTGCAAGTTATGTAAATTCACGCAAATAGGAGATCACCATGTCCATCATTCTAAATTCCCTTCCATTGGCAGCCGTAGGGCTTGGCTTTGGGTTGAGATTTTACTTTTCGATGTCGTCAGAATCGCGGGAAAAACTGGCCGGCTTTGCAGGTGCCGTCAAAGCCACCTTCAAGCCGAGGGCAGAGCTGGTGTAGGAAAGACAGTTGCAGTCAAACCAGGTGTGGGCAGGTACATCAATCTGTTTGCAAATGCACTTACGAACAGTCCGCTGGTCGCATACGAGTATTGGCTGTCCGAATAGGGAGTTCGTTATCAGAATGAGTCACGATAGTCCCGCACCGAATATCTATTGAGGACTTACTCAGAACTATCTCCGGCAGGGAGTTCAGATTCACTACGTCATTCCCCTGTGTCCCCGTAGGGAACGCCGTTACGCGGGCGAGCAGCATACCTCCCGCTTCACCGCTTTCGCGAGGACGACGCTGTGGGGCTTGCGGCACCTCACATTTGCGTAAGTCCTACTATTGAACCTCGACTGGGAATTGTCACCGACGTTCACGCACGAGCTGGCGTACAAGTACGGTACGGTAACGTGCTTCTCGCTCGCCCTATTCTCTATGCTGCGCTGATGCGGCTCTTTGCATAAATCACCATATAGGCAATATTTTTTTCCTCCCCTTCGGCTATGCCAGAAAGGTGCACGTTTCTGGATTACTGCTGCCATAGTCGGGCTTCATCCGGGTGGTGCACTCGCAATCTGGTGTCGTGGTGAAACGTCTGGCAATGGAAGTCCAACCCGAACAAGTCCGTCAATAACTCCAGGAGGTCTGGCCGCTTAATTTAATGGATAACATGATCGCGGTCTAACATTTCACCCCAATAAATGTTATTCTGGTGCATTGGTAATGTTATCTTTTTTGCAATTTCAAGGCGAACATATTCAGTCTAACGAGATCACTCGGGGGGAATGATGCGCATATCGACCAAATTGACATCCGTCGTTGTTGCTGTTTTCCTTATCGTTGGTGCTATTGGCACGCTGACACTCAAGCGCCTGCGCGATGTGGCGGAATTATCGGTCGAAACGCAGGCAAAAAATATGGCCGCGACCATGGCGACGATGGCTGCATATGGGATGTCTGAGGGCGAGGGAAGGGATAGGCGTTTCTCCTTCCAGGACATCGTCAGCTTCATCGCTGCGAGAGAGAAACGCGATGTGGAAATTTTCGATTTAAACTTGATCACGCTTGCCGACGTCGACGTCGGCGACATCGGCAAACCTATCGAACCTGAACGCCGCGGAATCGTTGCACACACCTTGCAAGACGGCAAGGCGCGAACCTTGACGGAAATGACCACGATGGGCTCGCCGGAGATGCGGCAAGTTGTGGTGCCAATCGTGAACGCCAAGCATCAGATCGTCGCTGCGCTCGTGTATGAATATACCCCGCTGTACAATGAGCTGTCGACGCTAGCCTTGCATTCGCTGGAGGCTGTAGCCATCACAATCTTTGTGGGATTGATCCTGGCCCTAAGCTGCGGTATCTATGTTTCGCGTGCGATTTCTCTGCCGCTGCGGCAACTCAGTGACGCTGCTTTGCAATTGTCTAGAGGCAAACGCGACGTTTCGGTCAAGCTCAGTTCGCACGACGAGATCGGCGAATTGGCGGCGAGCTTCAACACCATGAGCCAGTCCCTATTCATATCCCAAGCCTCCTTGGAGAAGCGTGCCGGTGAATTGATGTGTGCAAATCAGGATTTGCAGGAGGAAATTCGGGCGCGCAAGCTGACCGAACAAGCGCTACACCTGCGTGAACGGGCCATCGAATCAAGCTTCAACGCGATCATGATCGCTGATCTGACGCAACCGGATTATCCTATCGAGTATGTGAACCCGGCGTTTTCACGCATAACAGGCTATAGCGGGGACGAGACCCTTGGGCAAGGCGCCAATTTCCTGGTCGGAAACGATCACGACCAGCCAGCCTTGCAGGAGATCCGCCTGGCACTACGCGAGCGGCGCGAAGCACATGCGGTACTGCGCAGTTATCGCAAGGACGGAACGCCGTTTTGGAATGAGGTGTATATCGCACCGGTGCTCAACGATTACGGCCCGGCCGAGCATTGTGTCGCGATCTTTAACGATATCACGGATGCGAGGAACGACGCCGAGCAAGTGATGCGGCAAGCCCATTTCGATTCGTTGACCGGGCTTGCCAATCGAGGCCTGCTACAGGACCGCCTGAATCAGGCAATCGCCAATTCCCAGCGGCGCGGCGACAACGTCATAGTGGTTTTCATTGATCTTGACGATTTCAAACTGGTCAACGACAACCTGGGGCATGACATTGGCGATGAATTACTAAAGACGATCGCCGCCCGCCTGCAAAGCTGCGTACGCGCGAGCGATACGGTGGCACGCCTCGGGGGAGACGAATTCGTCCTCTTGCTGCTAAACAATGCACAACATAGCGAGGGCTCCCTGGAATCGAATATCACGGAGCTGATGCGCAAGCTGTTGACAAATATCGCCCTCCCCATGATCCTGGCGGAGCGCGAGATCAGGGTAAGCTGCAGCATTGGGGTTGCCAACTATCCGCAAGACGGGCAAGACGCCGATACCCTGTTAAAAAACGCCGATACCGCGATGTATCGCGCCAAGGAATTGGGGCGTAACGGTTTTCAATTCTTTACGGCCGAGTTGCATGAGCGGGTCAAGCGGCAATTGGAGTTAGGCGCCAGCCTGAGGCAGGCGCTTGAGCGCGACGAATTCGAGCTGCATTACCAACCGCAAGTCAGCTTGCACAGCGGCAAAGTGGTGGGCGTCGAAGCCTTGTTGCGTTGGCGGCATCCACAGCAAGGCTTGATTGGGCCCAGCCATTTTATCGGGTTTGCGGAAGAAAGCGGTCTGATCATCCCGATCGGTGAATGGGTGTTGATGCGTGCCTGCGCACAAAACAAGGCGTGGCAAGATGCGGGGCTGCCGGCCATTCCGGTAGCTGTCAACGTATCGGCCAAGCAATGCGCGCAGCAAGACCTGGAGGCCGTCGTGCGCCGCGCACTCAATAGCAGCGGCTTGCCCGCTAAATTCCTGGAGTTGGAATTGACCGAAAGCATCTCGATGGCGGATCCGGAAAAGAGTGTGCCGTTGATGGAGCGCATGAAGGAAATTGGCGTGGAACTTTCAATCGACGATTTCGGCACCGGCTATTCCAATATGAGCTACTTGAAGCGATTTCCTATCGATCGGCTGAAGCTGGATATTTCCTTTGTGCGCGATATCACCACTGATCCGGGCAGCCTGGCGATTTCCGATGCGATCATCACCATGTCGCATAGCCTGCACCTGGAAGTCGTGGCCGAAGGAGTGGAAACCGAAGGCCAATTGGCGCTGCTGTCGGCACGTAATTGCGATCTGATTCAGGGATATTATTTCAGCAAGCCCTTACCGGCGGAGGCCTTGACGGAATTGCTCCAGGATGGCCGGCGCCTTCCTGCCAGGCTGACAGCGCACCCCCCGGACTCGCCCGCCTTGCTGGTATTGGACGATGATCCCCATATGCTTTCCTTCCTGGAATTGATACTGGCGGCGGAAGGCTACGTAGTGCACATGACGGTGCATCCGCTTGAGGCTTTCGAATTACTGGCCTGCAATGAGGTTGCCATTGTTCTGTGCGATCAGCGCATGCCGGAAATGAATGGTGTGGACTTCCTGAGCCGGGTAAGGCGCATGCATCCGAAGATCGTGCGTATCATGCTCAGCGCCTATGAGGACTACGACGCCACGCGCGAGGCGATCAACATGGGGGCTGTATATAAATTCATCGAAAAACCCTTGCGCACCGACGAGTTGACGAAAGTGGTAGAGGAGGCGTTCGCTCTCTACTTGAATACACGAGAATTAAGGTCGGCTTAAAGGCTGTTGTAGAATTTTTTGACGTAGTGCTGTGAAGCAATCTCGCTTCCGCCTGGCGTTCAAGGCTTGCCCTACCTGACCGTGCGCCGTGCGGAACGCGCCGACCTTCTCCTTCATAAGCCAGGCGTGCGCTAGCGGCTCACTTCTTGTCGCGCAGCCGCCGCAGCAGTTCTGCGCTGCTGTCGCTCATAGGCAGGACTCCTGTGCGCAGCAATTGAAGGTGCAGCACTAAATTTTCCAGCACCAGTTTGGCGGCGGTTGCCAGTAAGGATATCTGGCGGTCTTCGTCGCTTAAGCCGTCCAGCGTTAGCATCATGTCACATACCCGGCTGGCAATCAGCGCTCGCAACGTTTCCTCTTCAAACGGCAGATCGGCGAAATCGATCGGATCTTCCGATTCGATTTCCTGGATCAATGCTTCCAATTGTTTCGGCGTAATTGGCATGATGGGCTACCTGTCTTTGATGTACTTTTTTTCCTACCTGGTTTCTACACTGGCTTCCTGTCTCGTCCAAATCCTCTTTTGAGCGCGTTCAGTCCGGTAGCGAATCGCACCCTGTTTGCATATGATATGGCAGGATCACGACCGCCGTCCGTGAGGCAAACGGATAACGAAAATTATCCGCCAATTTTCATCATATAGTGCCAACGCGCAAGGATTGAATCAGCTGCGAATCTTTTGAATGGCGTCGAAACGCTTGGTCACGCCAAGTTTGCGGTAGAGGCTCTTGATGTGGAATTTGACGGTATTCGGCGATACGAACAACTTGGCGGCGATTTCATCATTGGATAAGCCGGCGGCCAGCAGGCGCGCGACTTTCTCTTCTTTGCCGCTGAAGACCGGAAACAATTTTTCATCATTTCCAGGGTGCCTGGGAGCCTGCGCGAATGCCGCAAGAACCTGGGCGGAAAATACGCGCAACGCTGCCGGTACCTCTATCCTTTGCAACAAGAGCTGCACACTGCTGCCGGCATCGATGAACGGCCGCAGGTGCTGGTTTTCCTGCGCCAAAGCCAGCGCCCGGCATAAAAACTCGGAGGCCGATTTCAGTTTGTCTTCTGCGTGCCGGACCAGGGCCTGCAAGATCATGATGTTGATCGACACGCCGTGTCGCTGCTCTCTTTCGGCGCTTGACAACAGCCGGCTGAGCAGCTCAAAGGCCTCGGCGGTGCGTCGCTGCTGCAGCAATAGCCGCGCCAGCACCAGGGCTTCCATTTCCCATTCCGGCTTGAGTGTCCCGGGGCCGATGCCGCGCTGCTCGAACCACTGAGCGAGTTCCGGGAGCCGCCCCTGCATCAGCCACAATTGCGCGAGGTAGCCGGACAACGGCGGGATGATCAGGCTGACAGAGGCCCAGAACCCGAGTAGCCGCTGTTCGTAGTGGGGCTCCAGCTCTCCTCGTTCGCCGCGCGCCAGTTGCACCCGTGCCAAAAATACCTGGCTGCAACCCTGATTCAAGCCCATGCCGCCCGCCTTGGCTAACTCCAGCGCGCGTTCAGCTTGCGCAGCGGCTTCGTCGAGCCGGTTTTGCAGGTAGGCAATTTCCGCTAATTGCAGATGCAGCATGCTGCATACCGGCATATCTTCCAGTCCCCTGGCGCGGAACTGGCGCAATCCCTCCGTGCAGATATTTGCGGCGAGCCGCAGGTTGCCGCGTATTAGCTGTATGCGCGACAGGCCAAAAATGCCGGTCATGGTGATCCACAGATGCGGTTGCGCATCGCTGATTTCCGCATACTTGCAGAGTATTGCACCGGCATCGTTCAGCCGCCCCAACGCAGCGTGAAGGATCGCGATGTTGATCATGGAAATGTCGTGGAAAATGTCGTTTTTCGGCAGCATCTCGCTGGCACTGCAAAAACATTCCAGTGCGGTATCGGCGTGGCCGGCGAAGCGTGCCTGATAGCCGCGCACCACGGCGACCTTGCCCGCCAGGTCCCGGACATCCTGCGGCGGCCCTTGGTTGTCGGCCAGCGTTCGATCTATCGCCGCCAGGCAGCGTTCTGCCAATGCCGCATCCGGTATAGGATGGAAATATATGTTGAACGCCGTCAGCAGCGCAACGCCTGGATACTGCAATGCCACTTCCTCTGGCAGCATTTTCAGCCAGGCGGCGACGGTCCGTACTTCACCGAGGGCGAACATGCCGATCGCATGCTGATCCAGTATCCGGGCGATCAATTCCAGATTTTGCGCGCGGCGCGCATGCTCCAACGCGTCGGCCGGGAGATCATGCCCGGCATACCATTGTGCAGCCAGGCCATGCAGTGCACGAAGCTGCTGCGGCTGGGTTCTCTCCAGGCGGCTTTGCAGCAAGTCCGAAAATAGATGGTGATATCGATACCAGCCCCGATCCGCATCGAGTGGAATCAGGAACATGTGATTGCGCTCCAGTTGAAGCAAGGTTTGCTGGCTGTCGGCGTCTTCGGTAAGCAGCCGGCACAATTCCGCATTGAACCGGTCCAGGATGGAGGTGCGCATCAGGAATGACTGGATCGCCACGGTTTGATTGGACAGCACCTCGTCTACCAGGAAATCGATGACGTGCCGCTCCTTGCCGGAAAAGCCGGTAATGAAGCCGGCCTTGTCCTCGAGCTTGCCCAGCGACAGGGCCGCCATTTGCAAACCGGCGGCCCAGCCTTCGGTGTGGGCGCGCAGCGCTTCGCTCTGCTGTAGCGACAGCTCCAGTTTCATTGTGCGATTGAAGAAATCCTCCGCCTCTTGCGGCGTGAAGCACAGGTCGGCTTCCATGACTTTCACCAGGCGGCCATGGCTTTGCAGGCGGGCCAGCGAAAACGGCGGTTCCTCGCGGGTGATAATGATGACGTGCAAGTTGTTGGGTTGATGATCGAGCAAGAACAGCATGGCGGCGTGCACCACCTGCTCCGTCACCAGGTGGTAGTCGTCCAGCGCCAGGATCAGCCTGTGGTTCAAGCCGGCCAGGGCGTTGATGAAACCGGTCATCAGTGAAGCGATCGGCGGCGGGTTGGGCGATTGCAGAATGCGCGCCAGCTCAGGCTCGAAATGACTCACCTGGCTGCGAATAGAAGCAAGCAGGTGCGCCAGAAAACGCACGGGGTCGTTGTCGTCCCGGTCCAGCGATAGCCAGGCCATCTTGTCGCCTCTGGCCTGCATCCACGACGACACCAGCGTGGTCTTGCCGTAGCCGGCCTGCGCGCATACCAGGGTCAAGCCATTGAATTGATCATCATCGAAGCGGATTGCCAGGCGCGGTCGTGGAACAAGGTCGGAACGAACCTTGCCCGCCGTAAGTTTTGTCACCAGTATGTCTCTGCTCGCCAAGGTAAATATCCTTTTGCTGTCGTGGACTGGAGCCTTGCATAATCTTCCTTCCTATTAAGCTTGTCAAATTGACCCTACCCTGGGATGGCCCCGGCAACTCGGGGACGGCAAGGCGCCGGTATCGAAATCAATGCCCGGGCAGTCATTGATTGCAGCAGTCTTCCATGCGGAAACTACCCGGATATTTACCCTAAGAGGTGGGGAAATTAACCGGGTTCCTCTATATGCTTGGCTCCAATAATCCTCTGCCTGGCCCGTCCGCAAAATCAAAATCACTCTGGACGACCGTAGGCCGCAGCGGCGGGACGACGCTACTGCAAGACCCAAGCTTGCGCCCCTGTCACTGCAGGAAGCGCGGCAACACGGCTGATAAAAAATCACTACTTAGTCTGTTTTTTTACGAGCGTGCGCTCATTTCAAGGGAAGAGATATGAAGATGACTACCAAGCTAATGCGCTGGTTCGCGGCTGCCGGCGTTATGGCGCCATTGTTGAGTGCTTGCGGCGGCAGCGCAGAAAAACCTGCCTCGCCTGTGCTGCGCGCCACAACTTACGGTCAGGTGGAGGGCATGGACGATACGTCCGCTTCCGGCACGTACTACTGGAAGGGCATCCCCTTCGCCAAAGCGCCGACAGGCGCGTTGCGCTGGAAGGCGCCGGTCGAGCCCGATGCATGGAGTTCGACGCTGTCCGCTAAAACCTTCGGCAACGCTTGTGCGCAGTATGGCCGTATTTATGGTCCCGGCGCGAACAATAAGTACGACGCTAGCATCGCCACGACCCTGAACACGGCGGTCGGCAGCGAGGATTGCCTGACGCTCAATGTCTGGCGGCCAAGCGGTTCGGCCGGTAACTTGCCCGTCATCTATTTCATCTATGGCGGCAGCAACGTCTCTGGCTATACCGCCGATCCGGTCTACGATGGCGCTGCGCTGGCGAAAGCCGCGAACGCCGTGGTTGTCACGGCGAATTACCGGGTTGGCCTGTTCGGCTGGTTCGGCCTGCCGCAGCTGAAGACCGGCACGGATGCCAGCAGCGACTCCGGCAATTTCGGCACCCTGGACCAGATTCAGACGCTCAAGTTCATCAACAAGAATATTGTCAATTTTGGCGGCAACCCGGGGAATGTCACGGTAATGGGGCAATCTGCGGGCGCTCTCAATATTTATGCGTTATTGGTGTCGCCTTTGATCGTGAACGGCAATCCGAAATTATTTCATAAGGCGATCCCGATCAGCGGCGGCTTGTCGCTTGCCAGCGAAGTGCCGCCCGGTAGCATCCCTCTGTTGCAGCCGGTTGCGTACGCCGTAGCGCAGGGCAATGCCCTGCTGAATAGTTTGCTGATCGCCGACGGCAAAGCTGCGGACAATGCGGGTGCGACGGCGTTTGCCGCAACACAGACAAATGCCCAGATCGCCGACTATATGCGCTCGAAAACGCCTGCCCAGCTATTCGAAAAATTGCTCACCAGCCTAGCCGCCGCCGGTCTCAGCGGTAGCGGCCATATACCCGAGGGCATCGTCGTTCCGCCTTCGCCGATGGCGGCCATTTCGGCGGGCAATTACTTAAAAGTCCCGGTGCTGGCCAGTAGCACTGCCGATGAAGGCAAGCTGTTTACGCCATTTCTGGCCTTGTCCCCCGCTCTTGGCGGCGTGCCCGGGCTGATTGTCAGTGACGCCACCCGCTTCACGCAGATGGCAAACTACAATCCCGACGCCAGTCCGGCCTTGACGGTCAATGACCTGATCAATCCGGCCTATTTGCCCGTTACCGCCCCAGGCACCGGCTACAATGCGCGAACCGCATTGCTGGCCGGCATATTCCTGGCGCCGAACGTCAATAATGCGATGAACGCATTGAAATCGCAGCAAGCCAATGTCTGGTACTACCAGTTCAACTGGGCCAAGGAGCCGGCGCCATGGAATGATGTGTATGGCGCCGCACACGCCTTCGACCTGCCGTTCATCTT
>DATHMC010000044.1:0-6614 GCA_035487495.1 Undibacterium sp. | reverse complement strand
CCGGGTGCTGGCCGGCGCGGTCGGTCAGCCAGATATCGCCGGCATACACAAACGCCAGGTGATCGCGCGACACGGCGGGCTGCCGCAGCAACATGGTCTGCGCGTTTTCTGCCGCCTGGGCGGCTTGCGCGGACAGGCCTGCGCCCAACAGCGCGGCAGCCAGCGCCGGGCCGCTTAACAATTTCATCAACATAGCTTTCCCCATTGTTTGAATTGGTTTGTATCTCTTGTTGCCACGAACGCGGCAATTACATCGTTACGATCAGAATTTATCATTAGTCCGGAACCGGCGGCATGATTTTTTCCATCATTTCGTTACCGTCGCTGTAGGTGGACTAGCTGCGCATGACAAAGTTCACGCCCATTGCCGCATAAAAAAAGGGCACCCAATCAGGCGCCCTCTTCATCAATATCCGCGAGCCTAAGCCGTCAGCCTATTCCACGTTCATTTCTTTGAGCAGGTTATCGGCATGATCGACATACTTCATTTCCCACAGCATGTAGCGCAGGTCCAGCTGGATGGAGCGGGTATTTTCATCGTTGAAATCCCAGTCGGAGATGATGGAGTCCAGCGTGCCGTCAAACGCCAGGCCGACCAGCTCGCCGTTGGCGTTCAGCGCTGCGGAGCCGGAGTTGCCGCCGGTGATATCCAGCGTCGCCAGGAAGTTGACCGGAACCGATTTCAGGCCAGGCTCGTAGTACTTGCCGAAGTCTCTGGCCTTGATCGCATCCAGCTCCGCTTTAGGCGCATTGAATTCGCCGGTGCCGGTGGCTTTGGCGGCAATGCCGTTCAGTGTCGTGAAGGCTTTCCAGCTAGTGCCGTCGGCGCCGTTCGCGCGCCCGGCGACCTTGCCGAAAGTCACGCGCAGCGTACTGTTTGCATCAGGATAGACAGCCTGTCCCTTGCTGTTCATGTAGGCGATATGCGCCTTCATGTAATTGGCATAGGCTTGCTGGATTTTCCCCCCGAGCTCTTCGTCGCGCGCTTCGCGCTTCAAGCTCTCTTCATACATGGCAACAGCGGCCTTGATGAAACTGTCGTTGCTGGCCTTGAAATCCGCAGGCTTGCGTTCCAGCCATGCGGCGCGTTCGGTTTTGTCGCCGAGTTTGCTGGCCGCATACAGTTTATCCAGCAGCGGCTTGATGTCCGCCTCTTTCATTCCTTCTTTCAAACCCAGTGCCGCATCAAAATTCGCATTGTGGTCAGCCGCAGGTTGCGCCACGTACTTGGTCAGGAAATTGAGCACCAGGGCCTGGTCGACCGATTCGTCGTAGCTGCGTTCCACTGCGGCGATGCCGGATTTAAAGCGCGGCAGATCGCGCACCTGGAAGCCGGATTTGCGCTCTGTGTCCGGCTTGGTGGATTCGTTCGCCAGGCGGTACAGGCTGCGTGCGGTATTCAACAGGCGCGGCGACGCATAACCCAGCAGGAAATCGCGGCGATTTTGCGTATCGCGCTCCGCGATCAGCTTCTCAACTTGCTCGATATCGGCAGCGTAGGCTTTTTTACGCGCGGCGTCTGCATTGACCCAGGCTTTCAGATCGGCGTGTTCTTTTTGCTTGCGCGTCAGGAAATCGCTGCCGGCATAGCTATCCAGCATGCCCTGGCGGTTCTTGTAATAATTGTTGATGCCCGCGACCTGGCCCGCGTACTTCAGTTTTTTATCTTCGCTGTCCTTGGTTTCGCGCGCGATGATGGACAGCTGCTCGCCGGATGCCTTCACATAGGCTGGATAGTTCCAGTCGAAGGTATAAGACACTTCCGACGGCAGGCGATGGCGATTGGTGCGGCCAGGATAGCCGGTCACCATCACGAAGTCGCCCTCTTTCACGCCTTCTTTTGCCAGGCGCAGATAGTGCTTGGGAACGTAAGGAACATTGTCCTTGCTGTAATCGGCGGACTTGCCGTCTTTGCTGATATAGGCGCGATAGTAGCTGTAGTCGCCGGTGTGGCGCGGCCACATCCAGTTGTCGGTATCGCCGCCGAATTTGCCCACCCCGACTGGCGGCGCATGCACCAGACGCACGTCCTTGATTTCCAGTTGCTTGATCAGGTAAAACTCCAGGCTGCCGTAATAGGCCGCCACGTTGCAGCGGTGGCCGGCATCCTTCTCGCATTCCGCGACGATGGCTTTTTCATTTTTTTCGATCGCATCGACGCGCTTCTTGCCGCTCAGCCTGGCGACTTCTGCGGTAATTACTTTATCGCTGACGTTCCTGACATCGGTAGTCACGAAGACGCGGCTGCCTGGCGCCGCCGGCAATTCTTCCGCCAGTGTCTTGGCGAGGAAGCCGTTTTCCAGCAGGTTGCGCTGCGGCGTGGAATTGTGGGCGATGCTGTTGTAGGCGCAATGGTGGTTGGTCACTACCAGGCCTTGCGGCGATACGAAGGAGGCCGAGCAGCCTCCCAGACTGACAATCGCCCCCATCGGGAATTCGGTCAACTTGCTCAATGCGGCGGGATCAAGCTTCAAGCCGGCGGCTTCCAACTGGTTGGCGATCTCGGGCAATTGCTGCGGCATCCACATGCCTTCGTTGGCGAACGCAAGATTACTGAGCGCCGTCAAGAGTAGTAACGATTTCTTCATTGGATTTTTATATGATGGTTGAAGAGGGGGATCTATTCCATGAGCCTGATTAGTATCCGCAGCTACCTTTTGCGCAGGACGGCGGCGATCGCAAAATCAGCTGCGCAGACGCCTCGGTCCCAAGCTTAAAATATTAAGCAGATTCTCAGAGAAGGGGAGTATCTGTGGCATGGATGGCGCTGTCAATACCATTTCTCGAGCTGCAGCCCGGGAGATTCGGACTGCGCCGCGACGATGCCGGCCATGGACCGCTGCGCGCATCCCCGAATGCCGACGTTTCTTTTGACTTGCCGCAGGATTGCCGAATTTTTTACAAAACGTTGAACTATTTGAGGAATATAGAATCTGAGGCGCCCGTTTTGAAACAAGGCCGTATCCAATTAATTTAAAAAATTGAATAAAAAAACCGGGCGTGGCGCCGAAATGCCGCGCATGTTTGTTTTGTGACAGCCCCGGCCCCAGCGTTTTTTTCGATTCCCTTATCGCCTGCCCCGCCCCTTTTCACGCTGCGCCAGCGCGCGTTCCAATTCATTTTGCATGGGCAGGGAAAGATTGACGAAGCGGCAGCCGATCTGCACCTGCTCTCCCAGCAAGAAGGAGCGAAATGGGCGGCACAAGCGAATTTCCAGATCCGCGGAGAACACGATACCGTCACCCAATTCCAGCCTTACCCTGGTCAGGCGCCTGCCGACGCGCAATGCCGATGCGTCTGCAGGGGCAGTGCGCAGGCCGACCCCGCCCAGTGAAAAGTCGTACAAGGGTATTTCATAGAGCAAGCTGTCCAGTACGAATGCCGCACTGTAGAACTGTCCCAAAGGGGCTTCAAAGCGCGCCGAACCGCGCCGCTCCAGCACCGTGCATTCCTTTGGAAAGGCGGTCCTGACCAGCGTCGGGCTGGCTGCTACCGGCGACCATTCGCCATCCAGCGAAAATTGCAGTTTATTGCCTTGCGGAGTCGCCACGAACAATGCCCGCCCTGCCGGTACCGGGGCGCCGCCGGCCAGCTCCAGCACCATGCTTTGCGCCTGTTGATCGATGCCATGCACCCGCGCCGCGAATACCGGGCCATCGTCGGACGGATACACCGATATCGCATGGCCGTCAGCCGCCAGGACCTTGAGCGCAGCGCCGATATCCGCCGGGTCGGTGAGCTGGTAGGGCGCGATATCGCTTTGTTCAGGTATCGGTGCGGCAGGCAGGAAGAGCGGAGAAGCGTCTGTGTGAAGCTGGTTATGATGAGGTTCGTTCACAAAAACATGTCCCTTGTTATATAGAGTCCGGTAGCGTGGATTGCCGTCGCAGGCGATTAACTTTCCAAGATGCAACAATTTTGCCACATTTTCGGCCCTGCCTGGCGACGATCCGCCAAGCCGGCGTGCGGCCAGCCGGCAAATTCCACTCGGGAATGGCAAGCCGTCAAATTTTCTGCTAAAGAAATATTTATTTCCCGAAACGTTTATAATTTACCGTAACGCAACGCCATCTGCCCCTGTGAGTACCCGGCAGCGACCGAATTCTTATTCTGCAAGGCCTGCTCCGGCCGCGAACCCGGCGGGAAGCAGAACAAGGCGCAGGTGCGCGTTTCGCGGGGGCGTCCATACGCTGATTTGCCGTCCGCAGTACTGCAATAGGTGAAGTACCTAAAACCAGCCAAATGAATGAATACCTATGCTATCCGCGCACTACGAATCCCTGCTTGTCTTGATTTCGCTGCTGGTCGCAATCCTTGCCTCGTATACCGCGCTGGATATGGCCGGGAGGATCGATTCCAGCCGGCGTAAAGGCGCCTTATGGTGGCTGGGAGGCGGCGCCGTAGCCATGGGCATCGGCATCTGGTCCATGCATTTTATCGGCATGCTGGCTTTCCGGCTGCCGATTCCACTCGGCTACGATCTGGGAATCACCTTCCTGTCCCTGCTGATCGCGATTGTCGCATCCGGATTTGCATTGTGGCGTATCGGCCAACCCAAGCTTCCGCTGTCGCATTTAGGCAGCAGCGCCGTGCTGATGGGCACTGCCATCGCGGCCATGCACTACACCGGTATGGCGGCAATGCGCATGAGCCCCGGGATTCAATACGACCCCCTGCTTTTTGCCACCTCCGTCGCCATAGCGATTGCGGCATCCGGTGCCGCGTTGTGGATCGCGTTCATGTTGAGGAAGAATACGCCCAATGTCAGGCTGGCAAGGGCGGGCGCCGCCGTCGTCATGGGAGTGGCGATCGTCGGCATGCACTATACCGGCATGGCCGCGGCAAATTTCCCGGTTGGCAGCATCTGCAGGGCGGCGGTCGAAGGCGTCGGTCCCGGCTGGATGTCCATCGTCGTATTCGTGGTGACATTGGCCGTACTGACCATTGCACTGCTGACCTCCGTGCTGGACGCCAGGCTGGAATCGCAGACCGCAAGGCTGGCCCAATCGCTGGCGGCCGCCAACATGGAATTGTCGCAGCAAGCGCTGCAGGACAACCTGACCAAGCTGCCCAACCGCACCCTGCTGGAAGACCGGCTGGACCAGGTGATTTATAAGGCATCCCGTTCGCATACCCGCTTCGCGCTGATGTTCCTCGACCTCGACGGCTTCAAGGCGATCAACGATTCATTGGGGCACCACATCGGCGACTTGCTGTTGATCGAAGTGGCGCAACGTCTCCGCAACACCCTGCGGGCGCAGGATACGGTCGCCCGTTTAGGCGGCGACGAGTTCGTCGTATTGCTGGAAGTGACAGATCCCGAAGACGCGGCGCCGGTAGCGGACAAACTGGTGACGGTGATTGGCCAGGCCTTCCGCATACAACAATATGACCTTGCCGTTTCCGCCAGCATAGGCATCGCCATCTACCCGGAGGACGGCAGGACAAGGCACGACTTGCTGATCAATGCAGATGCCGCCATGTACCATACCAAAGGCGCCGGACGCAACGGCTACCACTTCTTTGAAACTTCCATGAACACCAACGCCCACAACCAGCTGGAACTGATGCAGGATCTCCGGCTGGCGCTGGAGCGCAAGGAATTCCAGCTACACTATCAGCCCAAATTCACCACGTCCGACGGGACAATGACCGGTGCCGAAGCGCTGATACGCTGGCACCATCCCAAGCGCGGCATGGTAACGCCGGACAGCTTTATTCCGCTGGCGGAGAAAACCGGCCTGATCATACCGCTCGGCGAATGGGTGCTGGACGAAGCCTGCCGCCAGATGCGCGAGTGGCATGATCTCGGGCACAGGCATTGGAAAATCGCCGTCAACCTGTCGGCTCTGCAATTCAGCAATGAAAACCTGCACGAGCTGGTCCAGTGCACTTTGGCGCGCCACGGGCTCGCGGCAAGTTGCCTGATCCTTGAAGTGACGGAATCGACCGCGATGCACGACGTCGAAGCCAGCTTGCTGACCCTCAACAAGCTGGCCGCATCAGGCGTGAATATTTCCATTGATGACTTCGGCACCGGCTATTCCAGCTTGCTCCATTTGAAACGCATGCCGGCGTGTGAGCTGAAAATCGACCGCGGTTTCATCAATGAACTTGAGCACGGCTCGGACGATGCCGCCATCGTCGCGGCGATCGTGGCGTTGGGGCGGTCGCTGAACCTGCGCATCGTGGCAGAAGGCGTGGAGACCGAGAAACAGAAGGATTTCCTCACTACGCTGGGGTGCAATGACCTGCAAGGCTATTTGATGGGCCGGCCGATGCCGGCCGGCCAGTTCATTGCCTCGGTCGAAGCAATCCACTCTGTCCAACCGGTCACGACCTAGCGCTATGATTTGCGCAGACTGCACCGGTGGCCCACCTGCAACTGCGGCGGGCTACCGGTTCAGGTCACCGGGGCCGGATTGAACAGGGTCAGCGCATTGTGCAGCTTCCAGTGCTCGGCCCAGGTCTTGCGGCCGCTCGCCACGTCCAGCATCAGGCGAAACAATTCCCAGCCGACCTCTTCGATGGTGGCCTCGCCCGTCGCGATGCGCCCGGCGTTCACGTCCATCAGGTCATGCCAGCGGCGCGCCAGGTCGGAGCGCGTGGCGACC
>DATHMC010000043.1:0-20841 GCA_035487495.1 Undibacterium sp. | reverse complement strand
GCCAGTTCCGAAACAATATCCAGAACGGCGCCGATTTCCTGCGACTTCCGGCCCAGGTCCAGCATGTGGTTCACGACCAGGTCAACCTGGCGCCGTATTGCCGACATGGATTCCTGCCCGTTGTCCACCTTGATGTCCCCGCTGCGGGCGGCGGCGGCGTTTTTCTCGGCTATCGATGCCACACGTTGCGCGCTTTCCGCGATCTGGCGCGAAGTCGCTACCAGCTCGCTGATGGTGGTGCTGATTTCGCTCATCGCCGTTGCCTGCTCCTTTGCCCCCGACGCTTGCTGGCTCGCCGCCGCCTGCAGTTCTGTGGACGAACTCTGTACATGGCCTACTGCTGCGCCGATCTGGTTGCTGAGCGCGCGCGTGATCAGGTACCCGGCAATCGTCACGAACGCGAGGCATATCAGGGTTCCGAATAAAATGGTGGATTTGGCATTGCTCACCGTTGCATCGGAATCGATGATGCGCTTCTTCAACAAGACGGTCTCGTTATTCTCCATTTGTTGAAACAAGCGGCGTATCTCTTCCATGATTTTCTTGCCGCTGCCTTCGCTGATGTTCTTTACTGCGAGCTCTGTACCGCCCGCCTTGCGCAGTTCTATGTTTTTTTTCTGATTGGCGAATTTTCCGTTGGACAGGGACTCAATCTGGATCAGCAGTTTTTGCTGATCGGGATTGTCCAAGGTCAGTTCTTTCAAATCCTTGAACGATTTCGGGAATTCTTCGCGCGCGCTTTGATAGGGATCCAGGAATGTTTCGTCGCCGGTCAGCACATAGCCTCGCAAGCCGGTTTCTGCATCTTGTAAATCGCCGAAGAGATTGGCAATCCCTTCCAGGACCTTGTGCGTATGAGTCACCCAGCCGCTGGTTGTTATCAACTGATTGATGCTCAAATAGGATACTGTGCCTATGCCTACCAGCAAGGCCGAGGATATAGTGAAACCGGCGGCTATTTTTCTGCCGAATGTCCAATTGATGTTCATCACCTATCGCTCCTTGATGGAGCGGGTAGCGTCTACCCGCTGTTGTATGTCGTTGAGTATGGATTGCACGTCGATAATGGGGAAAATTGCTCCGCCTGCCCGTATGGCGTCGCGCAGATGAGAGGCAATATTCGAATGCTGGGGCCGGGCAAAGCCTGAGGCAGTAATCCGTTCCGGTGCGATGCTCAGGTGGCTGTGGAATTCTTCAAATGCGACGGCAACGGGACTTTCATGGCGCAGCACAATGATCCACTTCGATGTCGTGGCAGGCGGATATCCGAGCAGGGCCGCCAGGTCATATACCGGGGTTACCTGTGCGCGAAATCCGGCCAGGCCTATTAATTCCGGCAATGGCGACGGTAGCAGCGTGATTCCGCGGCCGGCATACAGGCCGCTTATTTGGGAGACGCTCAGCGCGTAGGCATCGCCGGCGATTTTCAACACGAGGAAATTTTCCGCTTCTCCGCCATTGCCGATGGGCTCTAGACTAAACGCCAGGTCAAATTCTTCCCGTAAATCACGCAATGCCTGTTCACTCGCCAGGAATGCATTGCTCGCTGTCGTCGTGGCGGCGGTATTCATGAGCGCGCCTCCACTGCGTCCAGCTGCGAGCGGCACAAGGCAAGCAGCGCCTCGCGTTTGAACCCGCCCCCGAACAAGAGTATGCGCGACGGGTCTTCCTGTTGCAGCAACAATAATGCCTGGTTCAGCGCCGCCATTGCGGCTGCCTTATCGCCCCTGCGGTTGGCGAGCAGGCCCATATGCAGCCGCGGCATTGCAAAAGCCGGATCAAGGTAGGCCGCCATCTGGTCCTGGTCAATCGCATTCTGCATGTCGCCTGCGCTCTCCCTGCACAGCGCCAGCACATAGTGCGCGCCGGCGTTCAATTCGTCGTACCCCAGCAGCTCCCGGCACACTTCTTCGGCCGCCATGGAGGCGCCGCTGTGGCACAGCGAAACCGCTTTCAGCAGTAGCACATCGGTATCGTTCGCATGCTCTTTGGGCAAAATGCCTATCTGTTCCAGCACGCGGTCGAACCTTTCCTTGTGCAGGTATTCCATCGCGTGATCCAGGTTGAGCACGGGGCGCACAGGCCGGGACAATTGCTCTGCCGGGCGCCTCGTCGGCGCTGCAGTGATGTCGTGTATGCGTTCGCTTGCTGCCTGTATGGTTTCTATCCAGCTGGTATCGCCGGCGACGGAAACTTCCTGCCAGCGCCGGCCGGGCTTGGCTGCATGCCCTGCGGCAGACTCGCTTGCCGCCTGCGGAGCCTTGCGCTGATAGTAGAATGTCTCATGCGTATGGCATAGGTGGAAGTCGTTAGACAGGCCGCGCAGGGTTTCTGCGTGCCCCATGAACAGGTAACCGTCCGGTGCCAGCGAGAGTGCGATACGCCGCATCGCGGCCTGCGCCTGTTCCAAGGTGAAGTACATCAGCACATTGCGGCAGAAGACAATATCGAAACGGCTGTCCCACCAGAAATCGGGATCGTCCAGCGCCAGGTTGCGCCTCTCAAACTTGACCGCCTGCCGTACCTCCTGATCCAGCAGAAAGCTGTTGTTTGCATTTTTGAACCAGCGCGCTTGGGTGTCTGCGGCGACGTCGCGCAGCGACCAGCTGGAATACTGCGCTTGCTGCGCCTTCCCCAACGCCGCCGGATTAAAGTCGATAGCCGTAATCGTAATATGGTGGGCCGCATGCGGGAAGTGTTCGCGTACGGCGATCGCCATCGAATACGCCTCTTCTCCGGAGGCGCATCCGGCGGACAGGATATGCAGATGCTGCCGGCCGGCGCGCGCTGCCAGCCGCGCAGGCAGTGCGATATCGACTAGTGCCGAGAAGTGCGATGGGTTACGGAAAAAATAGGTTTCCGTGACTGTCAGTTCCTGAGCGAGAACGGCCAGTTCCCCGGCTTGAATCCGGGCGCCGGCCAGCTCATCGAGATAGCCGGCGCAATTGTTGCCGTTGGCATGGGCCCGGCGGCGCAACAGTTCGTCCAGCCAGGACAGTCTTAGCTCGTCGATATTCAAGCCCAGCAGCTGGGCCATCATGCCGCGAAAGCGGGATAGTTCCTGGACGGTCGGCAACGGCGTCATGCGTGGACCACGTCTTTCTCCAGCGCCAGCCAGACAGATTCGGAAATCAGATGCGCGCCCTTCAACACCAGCAATAATTCGGTGTCCAATACGCTGATGGCGCTGATAGCGTCGGCGCCAACCTCGTATAGCAGCGCCGGCATGCCGGCCAGGGTTTCGCCGTCAAGCTTGCGCACCCCCAATACTTCCTGCACGGCAATGGCGACGCGTCGCGGACCCAGTTTAAGGCTGACGTAGCGGGAGTGCTTGCTGTCATTGCGCATGCCGGCATCGCCGATAAGCATGGCCAGGTTAACCACCGGCAGCATGGCGCCGCGAATCAGGGAGACTCCAAGCAAGAAAGGCGGCATTCCTTGCAAGGCTTGCACGGGCAGGGGGCGCATGGTCTCGGCCACATCCGCGAGCGCAAATGCGCATAGCCGCCCGTCATCGCGACATATCAGGAATGAAGCAGTGGTTGACCCCTCTCGGTCCATATCGATGCCTTGGTATGATTGTCTGTCATATTGCAGCGGAAGGCCCTAAACGATGCCCGTGATACTTTTGGATACTGGAAGCCCCTGCCGCCCAGGCTAGCAGGTTCTGATGCTCGATTCTATAGTTTGCTGCTATGGATGGCGCAGCGAATGCGCTTTAGACGCTATCAGAGTGGCACGTAGTGTCTGTTTTGTCAATTGCGCCACTAGCAATTTGTTGAGAAGGGGCCGCCTTGGGGAGGCGTCAGCCGTTGGGATTGATCAGCGCATTCAATACGTGGTCCTGCCATCGTCCGTGAATCTTCAGATAGGCCCTGGCATAGCCTTCGTGTTCAAATCCCAATTTTTGCAGCAGGCTGGCGCTGCGCATATTGTCCGGCACATGGTTTGCCATTATGCGATGCAGGCCGGCCTGCACGAACATATGCGCGATGCCGGCTTGTACCGCCTCTCGCATATATCCCCTGCCTTCGTGCTTTGCTGCAATCGCATATCCCAGGTGGCAGGCTTGAAATACGCCGCGGACGATATTGCTGAAGTGGCAGGTGCCTATCATTTCTGTACTGCCGCTGATGAACACGGCCAGGTGCAGCGCGCCACCCGCCTCCATGTTCTGGTAACTGGCGGCCAGTCTTTGCCGGCATTGTTCCAGGCTGAAATACTGTTCATCGCGCAGCGGTTCCCATTGCGCAAGGTGTAGGCGGTTCTCCAGCAGATAGGCCTGCAGTATTTCTGCGTCTTGCGGGCTCAGCACGCGCAGCGTCAGGCGCTCGGTGATAATCGGCCCCATCAATGCACCCATGCCTACCATATTCATAGAAATTTTAGTCCGGCGATGCCGCTGATAATCAGGCCCATGCAAGCCAGGCGTGAGGCTGTGGCAGCCTCTCCGAACAGGATGATGCCCATGATGACGGTGCCGACTGCGCCTATGCCGGTCCATACCGCATAGGCGGTTCCGACGGGCAGGCTTTTCATTGCTACCGAAAGCAGCCAGACGCTGGCGGCCATGGCCGCCAGCGTGCCTATCGAGGGCCACAGGCGGGAAAAATTATCCGTATATTTCAGGCCTATCGCCCACACAACCTCAAGTATGCCGGCGATAAATAATATGAGCCATGCCATGAACGTTCCTGTCAAAATAGATTTTTGTATTGTCGATTACTAGAACGCATCTCACTGGTATTTATGAAATGAGTTCTAGGCAGCCTGACAGCGGGGCGATCAGCCTGCCCGCAATGATAATGCGAAATAAACTTTCGCATTCTTGGAGAATGAAAGCTTGAAGGGAAAAGTGCCGGCTTATTGGACCGTTGGCGGTTCGTCCAGCATGCTAACGCCCGGCAAATCGCAAGCCAGCACGGCCTGGCGTATCGCCTCTATCGCAGCATGGCGGGTAAAGCTCTTGCGCCAGGCGATCACTACGCGGCGGTCCGGCGTCGGAGCGCTGAAGGGCAGGTAACGCAGCATGCCATCCTTGGCGCCAAGGTCCGGCACCGAGGCCACAGGCAGGACGGTGATGCCTATGCCGGAGGCGACCATATGGCGTATGGTTTCCAGCGAGGATCCTTCAAAAGTGCGTGCAATCCCGTCACCTGCGGTGGAAAAGCGCGACATTTCGGGGCAGACTTCCAATACCTGGTCGCGGAAGCAATGGCCATTGCCAAGCAGCAGCATGGTTTCGGATTTCAATTCTTCGGCGGACACATGGTCGCGTTTTGCCCATGCGTGGTCCCTCGGCAGGGCGACGACAAAAGGCTCGTCGTACAAAGCCTGCACCATCAAACCCTGATCGGGCAGGGGCAGCGCCATGATTGCTGCGTCCAGCTCACCCTGGCGCAACAATTCCATTAATCTGACAGTGAAGTTCTCCTGCAGCACCAGCGGCATTTGCGGCACGCGTTCTATCATGCTCTTGACCAGGGTCGGCAGCAGATAGGGGCCTACCGTGTAGATGATGCCCAGCCTGAACGGGCCGGCTAGCGGATCCTTGTTTTGTTTGGCGATTTCCTTGATGGCTGCGGTCTGCTCCAGCACGCGTTCCGCTTGCGCCACAATCTGCGCGCCCAGCGGCGTCATCGACACTTCCAGGCCCCCACGCTCAAAAATAGTCACGCCTAGCTCATCTTCCAGCTTCTTGATCGCAACCGAAAGAGTAGGCTGCGCAACAAAGCAAGCTTCGGCAGCATGGCCGAAATGTTTCTGCCGCGCGACTGCAACGATATATTTTAATTCTGTGAGAGTCATACCGTTATCTTCGCACAGTGCGCCTCCAGATAGAGCATATTTTATTTGCTATTACGCAAAAAACAATGTGTAAAACCAAATACCACTTACCGGCTATTCCGCCTATATGCAATATAGGCAATATTTCCTCCGGATGCGGCGATGCTGGCTGACGGTATTTGAATAAACTCGCTTATGAAGTGCCAGGGCTGCCGATTCAGCGGCCCCGGCACGCCAGCCGACAGCGATCAGGCTTGCAGGTTTACCATTGCCTTGCTCAGCTCGCCATGGCCTTGCGCGGTCCCGCTCTCCGGCACAATTTCTCCATCGCGGTCCCTGACCTCGGCCAGACGTTGCGCCAGCAGTTCAGGCGCATCGTCGCCGCGGCCTACCCAGACTCCCTGGGTCAGGGTAATGTGGGCAGCCTCAAAACTGCCTGCGCCGGCACACAGTATGGTACGGGTCGGCGCAGCTTCTGCGGCCAGGACCAGCATCGCAGGCACCACGTCGGATGCCTGCAGCGCTTGCAGCATCGCTTCCGGGAACAGGCTCTCCGTCATCCGGGTCGCCGCAGTAGGCGCCAGGCTATTGACGCGAATATTGTATTTCGCCCCTTCAATCGACAGCGTCTGCATCAAGCCCACCAATGCCATTTTCGCCGCGCCGTAGTTGGCCTGGCCGAAATTGCCATACAGGCCGGATGATGAGGTCGTCATGACGATACGGCCATAACCTTGCGCAATCATGATGGGCCAGACCGCCTTGCAGCAATTGACCGCGCCCATCAGGTGTACATCCATTACCAGCTTGAAATCATCCAGCTCCATCTTTGCAAAAGTTTTGTCGCGCAGGATGCCGGCATTGTTGATCAGGATATCGACCCGGCCCCATGTGTCCATCGCCTGCTCGACCATGGCCTGCACAGATGCAAAGTCGGTCACCGAAGCGCCGTTGGCAATGGCTTCGCCGCCTGCCTGGCGAATTTCTTCCACGACCGCGAGTGCCGCGGCAGAGGATGCGCCGGAGCCATCACGGGCGCCGCCCAGATCATTGACGACGACCCGCGCACCGCGCCTGGCCAGCGCCAACGCGTGTTCGCGACCCAGACCACCACCTGCACCGGTAACGATCGCCACCCGACCTTTGAAATCTATGCTCATAAGTTAGTTTTCCTGAAACGAATATTGGGAAGATCAACATCAGTTGCCAGGCAGGCCACTGATAATGAAGGAGACCTATTGTAGATGTTTCAGCGCGACAAGGTAATGGGGCGGCCGGTTTGCCGTCGGCGCGTCCCTTATTGGCCAGGCCTAATCCCATCCGTATGCAGAGTCAGCTTGTTCCCGAAAGGATCAAAGGCGAGCCAGCTTCAAACCTGTGTTCCCAGTCCAGGCGGAATCCCAGGAAATTGGTATAAAACTCTTTCGCCTTCGCTTCATCGACGATGCGCATGACAGCTACGGTGTTGCCGAGCGGCCCTTTCCCGGGTTTTTATAATTTCTTTTGCATCATGATTGCCCCGCCCATAGCGGGATCCAGCTCATAGGTCGCAAACCCCGCCGATGTGTAGAGGGAGTATGCCAGGGTGTTGCCCTGCAACACTTCCAGCGTGATCTTGCAGCAACCGGCTTGCTCGGCCAGGACTTCTATGTGCGACAGCAGTTTTTTTGCAATACCCAAGCCGCGAAATTGATCACTCACGGCAATATCATGGATGTTCAGCAGCGGCTTGCAGGCAAAGGTGGAAAATCCTTCTATGCAAGTGCTGAAGCCGGCAGGCTGGCCGTCCAGAAACGCCAGCACGACCCGGATGGCGCTGCGCTTGCGGACTTCGTTGACCAGGTTGGCTTTGGCATAGTCCGATAGATCCTCGCCGCCGCCCATAGGGTCGCGCGCGTAGTCGTTGAGCAAAGAGACAAACGCCTCTGCGTGTTGCGAGTTGTTCAGGTCGGCATTGATGATTTCCAGCATGCGGTTCTTTCTTTTTGATGTGGTGCGACAATCGGATTCAGCTTGCGGTCAGGCCGGCTGCCGCCGCAGTCTTGCCCTTGCTGGCAGGATGATTTTGTGCGCTCGATATGACATCCTGGTCCCAGGATGGTTCAGTACCGAAATAGGCAGTCAAATGGTCGATAAACGCCCTGACCTTGGTTTGCATGTAGCGGTTCGGCATATAGGTGGCGTACAGGCCGAAGCCGGGGGAGGCGACGTAGTCGCACAGTATCCTCTTCAGCCGCCCTTGCTGTATGTTCGTGCCGACGATATAGGTCGGGAACACCACCACGCCTACGCCGGCCAAGGCCAGCTGGTGCATCACCTCGGTACTGTTCACCCGGCAATTGCCGTGCACCGGGACGGCCACCTCCTTGCCGTTGACGGTGTAATTCCAGCCCCTGGTGACGTGCGGCAGGTTTTGGTTCATCAGGCAATTGTGCTGCAGCAAATCCTGCGGCACCAGCGGTTCGCCGTGTTGTTTAAGGTATTCCGGCGAGGCGCAAGTGGCCCAGTGCAAATGGAGTATTTTGCGTGAGATGGTCGTTTGCCCTGGATTATTGGTGATACGTATTGCCAGGTCATAGCCTTCGTCGACGATGTCGACCAGCCGGTCGCTGGTGTCGAGTTCGATTTCCACGTCCGGGAATTTTTTCAGGAAGGACTCAATCGCCCCGGACAGGTGCAGCGCAGCAAACACGACGGGGGCGGTCAGCTTCAATACGCCGCGCGGGGCGGTCTGCAGTTGCGACGCGGTTGCCCGCGCGGCCTCGATCTCATGCGCGATGCGGGCGCAATGCTGATAGTAGGCGCTGCCTATTTCGGTCAGGCTCATGCTGCGTGTCGTGCGATTCAGCAGGCGGACCCCCAACGTGCTTTCCAGGCTGCTGACCTGCTTGCTGATCAATGACTTGGAAGTGTTCAAGGCGAGTGCCGCTGCGGAAAAACTCTTCATTTCCACAACCTTGGCAAACACCATCATTTCGGTCAGTTGCTCCATCATCATCGTCCCCGATTGTGCACATGCAGAAACAATTATATTCCGTTTTGGCGGATTGTCTTTTGCTGCATGAAGACCATAATCCAGACATGCAAAAAGGGAGGTTTCCCTTGCCGCCGAAGGAAGAATATCAGGAGTCCATCATGCATACGATCGCCAGGCAACTGCTGCACAGCATCAGCCATCTACAGCCGGATAGCGTCGCCGACGCCATCGCCAATCACCATGCGCAGACCGTGCGTGTCGGCAGGCACCAGAATATCCATTTGCCAAAACTGCCCGTAGTCACCGTGCAGGCGCTATGCGGGGCAATCTGGATTACGCGGGACGGCGATCCGGACGACATCGTGCTGGAAGCGGGCCAGGCGGTGGACTTGCAGCAAACGGAAGACGTGCTCATCTCCGGCTTGTCCGACGCCTGTATATGCTTGCGGCCTGCCGACGCCCCGGTTGGGCGCCGGGCCAGGGCAATTCCGTTGATAGACAGCAAAGTAAGGCGGGAGGCTGCCAAGCAGCCTTGCCCCGCCGCGGTATAAATTTTTACCGAGTTCCGGAACGGGAGGCGCATCATGAGCCAATCATCCTTGCTGGTAGCCGAGCAAGCCGTATCGCGGGTAAACCCCGCCGTTTCCATCCGTGCCGCGCGCCAGGATGACGGCCCTGCAATCCAGGCGCTGGTCGGCCGGCTGTCGCTGAAAAGCCGCTATTATCGTTTTTTCTTCCCCATCCACAGCTTGTCCGACGAGATGCTGGTCCGCTTCACGCATGCCTATCCGGAATCAGAAGTCACCTTGCTGGCCCAGATGGAACAGGATGGCATGGAAGTTGTTGTTGGCATGGCAAACTATGTTGTAGAAGCGCAATCGGGGAAAGCCGAATATGCGGTCGTCGTCGCCGATGAATGGCAGCAGCAAGGCATCGCCACTCGCTTGCTCAAGAACCTGACCTGCATCGCCAGTACCGCCGGCCTGGAGGCAATCTACGGCGACGTGCTGGCAGAAAACACCGGCATGTTGCGCCTGCTATCCAAAATGGGATTTTCCGTCGGCGTGCATAGCGATGGCGGCTACCTGCGCAGTACCTGGAAGTCGCTGGAAATTTATCCCTGGAAGTGTGCCGACTGGCTGAAGCTGGCCTGAGGACCGGCGACTTTAGTCATCCAGTTTCCTCCCCTATCTCGATGCTCCCCGCCGCGCTGCGGCCGTTTCTGGAACGCATTTCATCAATAGCGCCTCGCTGTATCGATGAAATGCGTTCTAATCTTCGGTTTTCAAACTCAGGGCGAATATAATACCTGCAGGGTATCCGCGTTCAAGGCCTGCCATCTGCAGCGGCTACACCATTCCTCCGTTTTTTTATCGTCTGTAAGTTGCTCGGCTATGGAGTGCAATCCATGAAAATTCAAAGCGATTTTGATTCCCCTGAATTCAGGACGCCGGCTACCGATGCCTTTCCCAGTCTGACGGATGAAATGACTGAACGTGTTGCAAAATACGGTTCCCGGGAATTCGTAGCGCAAGGAAAACAGTTGATTGCGCGCGACGACCGGCACGCCGACGCCTTCTTTGTGATCTCGGGCTGCATAGAGGTATCCGTGACCGATAATCAGGGCCATGCCGAAGTCCTCACCCGCCACGTCCGTAACCAGTTCACCGGCGAGCTGGATGTACTGTCCGGCCACAAGATCCTGGTCGACGCCCACGCCGGGCAGGATACCGAGGTCATACGCGTCAAACGCGGCGATTTGCAGCGCCTATTGAGCGGCGAACCGGAGATAGGCGAGATATTGATGCGCGCCTATATGCTGAGGCGTCTGCAACTGATACAGCACGGGGTGGGCGGGGTACTGGTGATAGGCTCCAGCCATTGCGCCGACACCTTGAGGATACGCCGTTTCCTGTTGCGCAACGGCTATCCGCACCGCGTGCTGGAGATGGAAAACGATGCGGAAGCCGCACCCATGCTGAGTTGTCTGGGACTGGACAGGAATCAGTATCCGGTCGTGGTCACGTCGCAAAACCAGGTGATGAAAAATCCGGCGACGGCGGCGCTGGCCGACGAGATCGGCCTGAACGTGCATGTCGATCCTGACCGTGTGTACGATGTGGCCGTGGTCGGCGCCGGGCCTACCGGCTTGGCTGCGGCCGTGTACGCGGCGTCGGAAGGGCTGGCTACCATCGTGATTGAGGAGTTTGCCGCCGGCGGACAGGCCGGCACCAGCTCCAAGATTGAAAATTATCTGGGCTTTCCTACCGGCATTTCGGGCGCCAGTCTGGCCGCCAAGGCCCAGGTGCAGGCGCAGAAATTCGGCGTGCGGCTGGTGGTGTCCCGCTCGGCCTCGGCCATAGACTGTTCCAGCCTGCCGTATAAATTGTATCTGGACGACGGGCAGATGTTGCATGCCCGCTCCATCGTGGTCGCCACCGGCGCCCGTTACAAAAAGCTGGACGTGCCCAATTATGAGCGTTTTGAAGGCCAGGGGATACACTACGCGGCGACTGCAATGGAAGCGAATTTGTGTGCCGGCGAAGAGGTGATCGTAGTCGGCGGCGGCAACTCTGCCGGGCAGGCTGCGGTCTACCTGAGCCGCTGGGTGGCACGTGTGCATATCCTGGTGCGCTCCGGCGGCCTGGCGGCGACCATGTCCGATTACCTGATCCAGCGCATCAATCAATCGCCCAACATCAGCCTGCACACCCGCAGCGCGATTACCCGCATGGATGGCGACTACATGCTGCGCAAAGTCACCTGGCTGGACGGTGAGACGGGCGCTGAGCGCGAACAGGACATGAAAAATGTGTTCGTGATGATAGGCGCGGAGCCGAACACGCAATGGCTGAACGGCTGCGTGAAACTGGACGACAAGGGCTTTGTGCGCACCGGCGGCAAGGTCTGCTCGCAATTGATCGATTCCACTTTCGCCACCAGCCTGCCGGGCATCTTTGCTGTGGGCGACGTCAGGTCGGGCTCGGTGAAGCGCGTCGCTTCGGGAGTAGGCGAAGGCTCGGTCGTGGTGCAGGCGATCCATCAATACTTGGCGGGCGAGGTTGCCGCCTGAGCGCGGCCGGCAGACCCTAGACGCGCAGGAATTCTTCGCGGAATCCCAGCCAGCGCCCCAGATGCGCTTCTACGGTGGGCATATCGTTTTTTAACAGCTCCGCCGCCAGGTTGCGGGCCTTGTCCACCAGCCATTGGTCGGTCTCCAGGTTGGCAAAGCGCAGCATGGCTTCGCCCGACTGGCGTGCGCCGAGGAATTCCCCCGGGCCTCTCAACTCCAAGTCCTTGCGCGCAATTTCAAAGCCGTCGGTGGTTTCGCGCATCGTCATCAGCCGTTGCTTGGCGGTGCCGCCCAGCGGCCCCTGATACAGCAGCAGGCAGACACTGGCATTGGCGCCGCGTCCGACACGGCCGCGCAGCTGGTGCAGTTGCGACAAGCCGAAGCGTTCTGCGTGCTCTATCACCATCAGGCTGGCGTTCGGTACGTCCACCCCCACTTCGATCACGGTGGTGGCGACCAGCACCTGGATTTCATTGCGGGTGAAGGCGTCCATCACCAGCTGTTTTTCGGCCGGTTTCAGTCGTCCATGCACCAGGCCTACTTGCAGATCGGGCAGTTCCTGGCTCAGCATCGCGTGGGTATCGGTGGCGGTCTGCAGCTGCAGCGCCTCCGATTCTTCTATCAGCGGACAGACCCAGTAAATCTGCTTGCCGTCTTGCGCGGCGGCGTGTACCCGTTCTATCACTTCATCGCGCCGGTTTTGGTCCACCACGCGCGTGACGATGGGCGTGCGTCCGGGCGGCAGTTCATCGATGACCGATACTTCCAGGTCGGCGTAATAGGTCATGGCCAGCGTGCGTGGTATCGGCGTGGCCGACATCATCAACTGGTGCGGCACCTTGCTGTCGTCCCCGCCTGTGCCGCCCTTGTTGCGCAGGGTCAGCCGTTGCCCGACGCCGAAGCGATGCTGCTCGTCGACGATCACCAGACCCAGTTTGCTGAACTGCACGCTGTCCTGTATCAGCGCATGCGTGCCTATCACCAGATGCGCTTCACCGGATTCGATCAGGGCCTTGGCCTGCTCTTTTTCCTTTTTCTTCAGGCTGCCGGTCAGCCAGGCGACCTTGACGCCCAGCGGTTCCATCCAGCCGGCGATTTTGCGAAAATGCTGGTCGGCCAGGATTTCGGTCGGCGCCATCAACGCCGCCTGGAAGCCGCTGTCTATCGCTTGCGCCGCAGCCAGTGCGGCCACCACGGTCTTGCCGCTGCCGACATCGCCCTGCAGCAGGCGCTGCATAGGAAAGGCTTGTTTCAGGTCCTTGCGTATCTCAGTCAATACCCGCTCCTGCGCGCCGGTCAGCGTGAAGGGCAGGGTCAGCAAAAAAGCATTCGACAATTCGCCCACCACAGGCAGCGCTGCCGCCCCTTTGGCGCGGCGCGAGGCCTGCGCCCGTTTCAGCGACAATTGTTGCGCCAGCAGTTCGTCAAACTTCATGCGCTGCCAGGCCGGATGTTCTTTTTCCATCAGCGCATGTTCATCGATATCGGGCGGCGGATTGTGCAGCAGCCTGATCGATGCCTCAAAATTCTGCAGGCCCAGTGCAGACAGCAAAGCGGGCGACAGGGTATCCTGCCAGTTGATCTTGTTCAGCGCGCCGGCGATGGCCTTGCGCAGCATCAGTTGCGATACGCCGTCGCCGGCCGGATACACCGGCGTCAAGGAGATGGGCAAGGGCGCGCCTTCGTTGATGACCTTGTAGCCAGGATGCACCATCTCGGCGCCGAAGAACCCGTGCCTTAGCTCGCCCCTGGCGCGTACCCGGGTGCCGGCCGCCAATTGCTTGGTCTGGCTGCCGTAAAAATTCAGGAAGCGCATCACGACTTGCGCGGTATCGTCGCTGATGGTGACGACCAGTTGCCGGCGCGGCCGGTACTGGATATCGCATTCGGTCACGACACCTTCCACCTGCACCATGCTACCGCCGCGAAAAGCGGCGTCGCGCATGCTGACGACCTGGGTTTCGTCTTCATAGCGCATCGGCAGGTGCAACACAAAATCCATGTCGCTGCGCAAACCCAGGCGGGCAAACTTGTCTTCCGGCTTGCCGGCAGCCGGCTTCGCCGCCTTCTTGCCGGCTTTGGGGGCCGGGGCGGCTTGATTAACAGGTTTAACTGGGTTGGCAACTGGCATGAGGTGTAAAATACAGGGTTTTGCTGTTATTTTGCTGAGGATTTACCGTAAATTGATCTTGCATCCGCGTGCAATTATGTCATTTTACTGGTTTTTTATACAGTAAAAGCAATTATTAATTCACGCCACCTGCATTTTATCGCCGCCTGCATGTTCCAAGGGGTGATGCGCAGGTGGAAAGTCTGCCTTTTTACCGGTTTTACATGTATTCCCTATCCGATTTCGATTTTGACCTGCCCGAGCAACTGATTGCGCAAACGCCTTTGCCGCATCGTACGGCGTCGCGCCTGCTGCACGTGGACGGTGAGCAGCTGATAGACCGCCATTTTGCCGATGTCGTGGACCAGTTGGCGGCCGGCGACTTACTGGTATTTAACGACACGCGGGTATTGAAGGCGCGTTTTTTCGGCGTCAAGGAAACCGGCGGCAAAGTGGAAGTGCTGGTGGAGCGCGTGCTGAGCAATACCGATGCCCAGCGCAGCGTGCTGGCACAGGTCAGGGCGTCCAAATCGCCGCCCGCCGGCACCGGCATACGCCTGGCCGACAGTTTCGACGTGACGGTCGGCGAGCGCGCAGGCGAATTCTATACGCTGCATTTCCCGGACGACGTGTTTGAGCTGATAGAGGCGCATGGGCGCCTGCCTTTGCCGCCGTACATCACGCATGACGCCGACGACTTCGACGAGCAGCGTTACCAGACCGTCTATTCGCGCGTGCCGGGTGCTGTGGCGGCGCCAACCGCCGGCCTGCATTTTGACCAGGCCCTGCTGGATCGCTGCCAGGCCAAGGGCATACAACTGGCCTATGTGACGCTGCACGTAGGTGCGGGCACCTTCCAGCCGGTGCGTACCGAAGACCTGGCGCAACATGCGATGCATAGCGAATGGTATACGGTGCCGCAGCAGACCGTGGACGCGGTGCGCGCGGCCAAGGCGGCGGGCAAAGCCGTGGTCGCGGTCGGCACCACCAGCATGCGGGCGCTAGAGTCGGCGTCGCAGAGCGGCAGCCTGCAGGCCGGCAGCGCCGACACCCGCCTGTTCATCACGCCGGGCTACGTGTTCAAGACCGTGGACCGGCTGATCACGAATTTCCATCTGCCGAAATCCACCTTGCTGATGCTGGTGTCGGCCTTTGCCGGCTATGATCGCATACGCAAGGCCTACGCCTATGCGATTGCGCAGCAATACCGGTTTTTCAGTTATGGCGATGCGATGCTGCTGACCAACACCTCAAATACCTCCAACACCAATACCTCTACGGACTGAGATCTGCCCACCACTATGCTTGACTTCCAACTCATCAAAAAAGACAAGACCACCGCCGCCCGCCGCGGCCGCGTGACTGTCAATCACGGCGTGATCGAAACGCCTATCTTCATGCCGGTCGGCACCTACGGTTCGGTGAAGGCGATGTCGCCGCTGGAGTTGAAGGAAATAGACGCGCACATCATCCTCGGCAATACCTTCCACCTGTGGCTGCGCCCGGGCATGGACGTCATCAACAAATTCGGCGGCCTGCATGATTTCATGGGCTGGGACAAGCCCATCCTGACCGACTCCGGCGGCTTCCAGGTATTCTCGCTGGGCGCGATGCGCAAGATTACCGAAGAGGGCGTGAAGTTTGCGTCGCCCATCAGCGGCGAGCGCCTGTTCCTGTCGCCGGAAATCTCGATGCAGATACAGCGCTCGCTGAATTCCGACATCGTGATGCAGTTCGATGAGTGTACCCCCTACGAGATCGATGGCCGCCCGGCCACGCTGGAAGAAGCGGCGAAGTCGATGCGCATGTCGCTGCGCTGGGCCAAACGCTCCAGCGACGAGTTCCAGAAGGGCGAAAATCCGAATGCGCTGTTCGGTATCGTGCAGGGCGGCATGTTTGAAAGCCTGCGCGACGAATCGCTGGCAGGCCTGAATGAATTGAATTTCCACGGCATCGCGATCGGCGGCCTGTCGGTCGGCGAACCGAAGGAAGACATGATGCGCGTCTTGTCGCACATCGGCCCCAAGCTGCCGGAAAACAAGCCGCACTACCTGATGGGCGTCGGTACCCCGGAAGACCTGGTGGCCGGCGTCAGCAACGGCGTCGATATGTTCGACTGCGTGATGCCTACCAGGAATGCGCGTAACGGCTGGATTTTTACCCGCTACGGCGACGTCAAGATCAAGAATGCACGCTACAAGGAAGACAAGGCGCCGCTGGACGAGACTTGCACTTGCTATACTTGCAAAAATTTTTCACGGGCCTACCTGCATCATTTGCACCGGACCGGCGAAATCCTGGGCGCGCGGCTGAATACCATCCACAACCTGCACTATTACCTGGACCTGATGCGCGGCATACGCCAGTCGCTGGACGACGAGCGTTTTCCAGCTTTTGTCGCGCAATTCCACGCCGACCGGGCGCGCGGCGTCTAAACTGCCTGAGCGAGCCTAATATTGTTCACTTAAAGCAAAAAGTAGACGGCTCTTGTCGTTCCCGCGTAGGCGGGAACCTGGCGTCGTTCGACGAAAGCCACTGGGTCCCCGCCTACGCGGGGACGACAAACTAGGGGACGTGGTACTTAACTGAACGGCATTACTGCGGCGAACCGGTTCGCGCACAGCCGGCGGCAAATTAGCCCAAATCGGAGAAAAGCCTAAAAACCTTGACTCCGATGCTAGAATGTTGCGCTTTGTTTTCAAAATTGAAGCTTGCGGCTTTAAATGATGCGATTCGGCATCATATAGATGTTTCATGATCAATTTGTTAATTTTCTGAAAACTCGATTTTCATCATACATACTGGAGCATTAACGTGTTTATTTCCAACGCCTACGCGCAATCATCGTCAATTCCGGGCATGGGGGGCGATTTTTCCAGCCTGTTCATCTTCATTCCCATGTTCGTGCTGATGTATTTCCTGATGATACGTCCACAAATGAAGCGTCAGAAAGAACAAAAGGCGATGATGGATGCCTTGGCCAAGAACGATGAGGTGGTTACTGCCGGCGGCGTGCTCGGCAGGGTCGTCAAGGTCACCGATGCGTATGTGACAGTGGAAATCGCCAACGGCACAGAAGTCATCGTGCAAAAAACGGCGATCACGATGTTGTTGCCAAAAGGCACGATCAAAGCGATCTGATCACTCAGGCAGCCTGTGCGCCAGACAGATGCATGGGCTGCATTGCATTCAGCTTTACCTCTTATTCTGAACCGATATGAATCGCTATCCTCTCTGGAAGTACATACTGATCGTCATTGCGCTGATTTTCGGTGCCTTGTATACAGCCCCGAATTTCTTTGGCAAAGTGCCGGCAATCCAAATCAGCAGCGCCAAAGCCACGGTTAAAATCGATAGCGGCATGATAGACCGCGTTGAGCAGGCCCTGCAGCAAGCGGGCATCAAAGACAGCGGCGTGTTTTATGAAAATAACGGCCTGGAGGGAACGGTCCGCGCGCGCGTGACGGATACCGATACGCAGTTCAAGGCCAAGGATGCGCTGGAAAAAGCGCTGAACACCGACCCGAGCGATCCTACTTACACCATCGCCTTCAATGAACTGTCCAGTTCGCCGAAATGGCTGCAAAGCCTGCATGCGCTGCCGATGAATCGCGGCCTGGATTTGCAGGGCGGCGTACACTTCCTGATGCAGGTGGATACCAAGGCGATGCTGAACAAGCGCGTGCAAAATCTGCAATCCAGCGTACGCGGCATCTTGCGCGACAAAGATGTGCGCCACGCGGGCATTAGCCGCGAAGGCGATCTGGTCAGCATCAAATTCCGCGATGCAGAAACGCGCGGCAAGGCCAGGGAAGTATTGGCCAGCCAGATGAATGACGTCAACCTGGTGGACGTTTCCGACGCGACCGATTTCAATCTGCAGGTCAGCATCAAGCCTGAGGCCCTGAAGAACATGGTCTCCGAGGGCGTCAAGCAAAATATCACGGCCCTGTCCAAACGCGTCAATGAACTGGGCGTTGCCGAGCCGGTGATCCAGCAGCAGGGTGCGGACCGCATCGTGGTTGAGCTGGCCGGCGTGCAAGACGTCGCGCATGCGAAGGAACTGATAGGCCGCACCCCGGACCTGGAAGTGCGCCTGGTGGATGAATCCGTGCTGCCTCCGGTGACCGAAGACACCAGCGTGCCTTTCGGCTCTGAAATGTTCAAGGTGGGCCGCGGCGCTCCGGCGATCCTGTATAAAGACGTGGTGATCACCGGCGACTATATCGTCGGCGCGCAAGCTAGTTTCGATCAGAACCAGCAGCCTTCCGTCAGCATAGAATTGAATAGCGATGGCGGCCGCAAGATGCGTGACGGCACGCGCGGAAAAATCGGCAAGAAGATGGCGATCGTGCTGCTGGAAAAAGGCAAGGGTGAGTTGCTCACCGTCGCCACCATCAATGATGAACTGGGCAAGAACTTCCAGATCACCGGCATGGGCTCTGCGGTAGCCTCGGCCGACCTGGCATTGCTGTTGCGTTCGGGCGCGCTGGCCGCACCGATGGAATTCATCGAAGAGAGCGTGATCGGGCCGCAGTTGGGGGAGGCCAACATCCACCAGGGCTTTAAGTCCACGCTGTACGGTTTTGCCGCGATCTCTGCTTTCATGATCGGCTACTACATGCTGTTCGGCTTCTTCAGCGTAGTGGCATTGTCGGTCAACCTGATGCTGCTGGTGGCGCTGCTGTCGGGCATACAGGCGACGCTGACGCTGCCCGGCATGGCGGCGATTGCGCTGGCGCTGGGTATGGCGATTGACGCCAACGTGCTGATCAACGAACGTATTCGGGAAGAGCTGCGGGCCGGCAATACGCCGCAAGCCGCCATTGCCGCCGGCTTTGACCGGGCCTGGGCCACTATCCTGGACTCCAACGTGACGACGCTGATCGTCGGCCTGGCCTTGCTGATCTTCGGCTCCGGTCCGATAAAAGGGTTTGCGGTAGTGCACTGCCTGGGTATCATGACCTCGATCTTCTCGGCGGTATTTGTGTCGCGCGGCGTGGTCAACCTGTGGTACGGACGCAAAAAGAAGCTGGCTTCCGTGTCCATCGGCCAGATCTGGAAACCCGCAGAATAATCAGTATTGCAAAGATAAGAATTTAGGGATTCATCATGGAATTATTCCGTATTAAAAAAGACATTCCCTTCATGCGCAATGCGCTGATATTCAATGTCATTTCAGCCCTGACTTTCGTCGCGGCGGTGTTCTTCCTGTTTCACAAGGGCCTGAACTACTCTATCGAGTTCACCGGCGGCACCTTGATGGAGCTGAGCTATCCGCAGGCAGCGAATGTGGAGGATATCCGCAAGACAGTGGTGGGGCTGGGGTTTCACGATAGCCCGGTGCAGACTTTCGGCAAGCCGACCGATGTCGTCATCCGCTTGCCGCTGCCGAAGGGGATGACCGCTTCACAGCAAAGCGACAAGGTATTTGGTGCGCTGAAGGCGCAGAGCCCGGACGTCAAGCTGCAAAGAGCGGAGCTGGTCGGCGCGCAGGTGGGCGATGAGCTGTTCCACGACGGTTTGCGTGCACTGATCATGGTGATCGTCGGCGTGGTGGTCTACCTGGCGATCCGTTTTGAGTGGAAGTTCGCGGTTGCCGCGATCGTTGCGAACTTGCATGACGTGGTGATCATCCTGGGGTTTTTCGCATTTTTCCAATGGGAATTCAGCTTGTCGGTGCTGGCCGGCGTGCTCGCGGTATTGGGTTACTCGGTCAACGAGTCGGTGGTTATTTTCGACCGGATACGCGAGAATTTCCGCAAGCAGCGCAAGGCTACCGTCACTGAAATTATCGACAGTGCAATTACCAGCACGATCTCCCGTACCGTCATTACGCACGGTTGCACGCAGATGATGGTACTGTCGATGCTGCTGATAGGCGGCCCGACCCTGCACGGCTTCGCTACGGCGCTGACCATCGGTATCCTGTTCGGCATCTATTCCTCGGTATTCGTGGCGGCCGCGATCGCCATGTGGCTAGGCGTCAAGCGCGAAGACTTGATCAAGCCTGTCAAAGAAAAAGATACGACCGACGGTGCAGTCGTGTAACGGAAAGTATAAAAGTTTAAAGCCAGCCTCTGCGCTGGCTTTTTTTTGGTAGCATTGACGGTTGGCAAAAATGTTGCCAAATGTCAATTGCATTGTAAGCATTGAGTGCTCCAGATCAGTTTTAATTGCTGTTGATTCAGAACTTTTCTTTCTAATAGGTATCAGATACGCGATTGGCCGCCTGTCGGCGGCGTACCAAAGAGGCAAAAATAGCATGAGCGGATTGAAGACGATAGTTGTAGGCTTGTTGGCGTTAGGTGCAGCGGCAGGTACTTACTATGCATGGAGCAGTTCCCAGCAAGCAAAGGACGTCAAGGGGCAAGCGGCGCAACAGGCCAATAAATCCGTCAGCGTAGTGACTGCGCTGGTGCAGCGCCGGGATTTCCCGGTCAAGCTGACCGGCAACGGCGTCGTTACCGCCTTGAGCACCGTCGATGTTCGTCCGCAGGTGACCAGCACGGTGACCAAGGTGCACATCAAGGAGGGCCAGTTTGTACATGCCGGCGATCTGTTGTTCTCGCTGGACAGCCGTGCCGATGAAGTGAACGTGGCCAAGGCCCAGGCCCAGCTGGATAAAGACCTGGCGACCCAGGCCGACTATAAGCGCCAGCTGGACCGCAGCAAGGATTTGTTGTCGAAGAAATTTGTCTCGCAGAGCGTGGTGGATACCAGCCAGTCCCAATACGATGCGCAGAACGCAGTGATCGCATCGGATCGCGCAGCCGTCAATGCCGCCAAGGTCGCGCTGAGCTACGACCGCATCACCGCCCAGGCTGCCGGCCGCACCGGTATCATCAGCGTCTATCCCGGGTCCCTGGTGCAACCTGCCGGCGCCACGCCGCT
>DATHMC010000042.1:0-10741 GCA_035487495.1 Undibacterium sp. | reverse complement strand
GATGCCTGCAAATTGCTGGGTGTGGACGTGATGACCGCGCACTGGGAATTTACGCTGGGCGATAAGCGGGTCAAAGAGATCATCGACAAGGACCTGGCCGGCAAGATCGATTTTGTCGCGCAAAATGTGAAGACGACGGATTTCGGCGATCCGGTATTCACGCCGTACGTGATCAAACAGATCAATGGCATACCGGTGGCCATCATAGGCCAGGCCTTCCCCTATACGCCGATTGCCAACCCGCGTTACATGGTCGCCGACTGGACCTTCGGCATCCAGGAAAAAGAAATGCAGGCCACCGTCAATGACGCGCGCGCCAAAGGCGCGCAGGTCGTGGTGGTGCTCAGCCACAACGGCATGGACGTGGACCTGAAGATGGCCGGCCGCGTGACCGGCATCGACGCGATCATGGGCGGCCATACGCATGACGGCGTGCCGGCTCCGGTGATTGTCAGCAACGGCAGCGGCAAGACCCTGGTCACGAATGCCGGTTCCAACGGCAAATTCCTCGGCGTGCTGGACTTTGACGTGGTGCATGGCAAGGTCAGCGATTTCCGCTATAAATTGCTGCCGGTGTTTGCCAATATGCTGCCCGCCGACCAGGAGATGCAGGCCTTGATCACCAGGGTACGCGCGCCGTATGAGCGGCAATTGAGTGAAAAACTGGCCGTCAGCGAAGGCTTGCTGTATCGCCGCGGCAATTTCAATGGCAGTTTCGACCAATTGATCCTGGATGGGCTGATGGCAGAGAAAAATGCAGAGATCGCCTTTTCTCCCGGCTTCCGCTGGGGCACTTCGCTGTTGCCCGGGCAGGCCATCACGATGGAGCACCTGATGGACCAGACCGCGATCACCTATCCGTATACGACAGTGACGATGATGAGCGGCGACACCATCAAGACCATCCTGGAAGACGTGGCCGACAACCTGTTCAATCCCGACCCGTATTACCAGCAGGGCGGCGACATGGTGCGCGTGGGCGGCCTGCAATATGCGATCGACCCGGTGGCGGCGATGGGTAGGCGCATCAGCGACATGCGGCTGGCCGGCAAGGCGATCGAGGCGGGCAAGCAATACAAGGTGGCGGGCTGGGCGCCGGTGGCGGAAGGCGCCAGCGGCGAACCGGTGTGGGATCTGATGGCGCGCTATTTGAAGTCGCAACAGCGGGTCAGCGCGCGCCGGTTGAACCAGCCGAAGATCAAGGGAGTACGCGGCAATCCCGGCGCCGCCGCCGGCGTGGAAAGCTGAGCGTGAAATACCCGGCTGATTGGCGGGCGCGGCGCTTCCTGGTGATGTTCGCTGCTGTCTGTTGCCTGCTGGCGCAGGCGGCAAGTGCGAAAGAAACACCGTTGCCGGCAGCGGCGAACCTGGCCCTGGAAGCGGCAGCGGCCGCCCGGCAGCACATGCCGCTGATCCTGATCGTGAGCTTGCCGGATTGTCCCTACTGCGAGCAGGTGCGCCGGCGGCACCTGGTGCCTATGCATAAACAGGGCTTTATCGTGCGCCAGGTATATATCAATGGCGAATCCAGCGTCACGGGATTCGACGGCAAACCGCTCAGCCAGAAGCAGCTGGCGCTCGACTATGCGGTGAAGGCGGCGCCGACGGTATTGTTCCTGGATATGCAGGGCCGTCCACTGGCGGCACCCATCGTCGGCGCCTTGCTGGAAGATTTTTACGGCGCCTACCTGGATGAGGCGATTGCGACGGCAAAGCAAAAGCTTGCGCAGTAGCGCTTCTCGCTGAGCCCGGTGAAGCTTTAAGCCAGTTTTTGCATATGCGCCATCAGCAATTGCGCATAGCGTTCCGGCTGTTCTATATCGGGGAAATGCCCGCACCCGTCCATGCGGATGATCTCCGCGTGCGGCACGCAATCCAGCAAGGACTCCGGTGCTGTCTGCCGGTGCGACTTGTCCAGGCTGCCCCACAGCATCGTGCAGGGTATCTCCACGCCGGCCACGGCGGCCGGCGTTTCCTTGATCAGGCCCTGCACCACGCCTGCCAGGCAAAAGCAGCCGCCGGCCGCAAACGCCCGCCCGGCAATTTCGCGGAACGGAGCGCTGTCGGTGTTTTTCGGCAACGCGGTGCGATACCAGGCGTGCGCCAGCTTTTTTCTGAACAGCCAAGCCAGCAGCTGGCCCAATACCGGCACCCGCAACGGCCACGGTATCATGCGACTCGTCCATGCATGCATCGCGCGCAAGGACGGAGTTTGCGCCAGGAACAGGCTGTTGACACGGCCCGGCGCGATGCAGGCAGCGCGTATTGCATACAAGCCGTTGGCGCAACTGAAGGCTAGCGTCGCGCTCGGGATATCCAATGCGTCCATGACCTGCAGCACCGCCTGCGCGCCCTGATCCAGGCTGTGCCGATAGGCGGCATCGGGCAGGGAGAATCCAAAACCCGGCATGTCAAAACAGACCACCCGGAAATCGTCTTTAAGTAGCTGTATCAGCCTGCCGTAGTGTTCTATCACGTTCGGGCCGTCGGGCACCAGGAGCACGCAGGGTTTGCCGGTGGCCGTATCGAATGTGCGCACCAGGCCGTGCGGCGTTGCGACATAGCGTAACGACGCCGCACTGACGGCCGCCGGCGCCCGTCCGAACAGGGCCCGGCGCGCCAGATAGCCGTCTAGTCGCGACGCGAGCATTTTGCCGCTGCCGGCGGGGCCAGGCGCCGGTCGCAGAATGTGGCTGCTGGTACGTTCATCGGGCCGGCCTAGCTGCGGCCTACGATGGCGGCGGTGGCGATCAATTCTTCGATCAATGCCAGCGATACCTTGGCCGACATCGCATGCGGATTCAGTTCCGGCAAGTCGGAGTACTTCAACAGGATGGAGGGGTTGATCTTGCCCAGGTTGGCGTGGCCCATGGTCCAGCCGCTGTAGCGGCGTTCCAGGATTTCCTCGTAGTCCAGCAGCATCACGTCGGTATGCCGCGGGTCCCGCAAAATCTTCGCGTATAGCGCATTGACCGCTTCGCGGCTGCCCTCTAGCACCTGCATGAACACATGATCGCTATGGCAGAGTATGCCGGTGATGCCGTGCTTGGGGTTGTGGCTGCGCGCTTGCTGCATGACGTCGCCGATTATGTCGCAGAGTTTTTGGTCTGCGGCGCGGCTGGCATAGAGTAGTCTGACTAGCATGCTGGTCTCCTTGACGCGTATTAGCGCTTGATGAGGGACAGGAATTCACGGCGCAGATTCGAGTCTTTCAGGAAAGAGCCGTGCATCACGCTGTTGATCATTTTGGCTTCCATATCCTTGACGCCGCGCCAGTGCATGCAAAAATGGTCTGCCTCCATCACGACAGCCAGGCCGTCCGGCTGCATTTTTTCCTGCAAGGCGTCGGCCAGCTGCACCACGGCTTCTTCCTGGATCTGCGGACGGCTCATGACCCATTCGGCGATCCTGGCGTACTTGGACAGGCCGATCAGGTTGGAGTGCTCGTTCGGCATCACGCCCACCCACACCTTGCCTATGATAGGGCACAGATGGTGCGAGCAGGCGCTGCGCACCGTAATCGGGCCTATGATCATCAATTCATTCAGACGCGACGCGTTCGGGAATTCGGTGACCGAAGGCATGGGCAGATAGCGGCCCTTGAAGACTTCGGTGAGAAACATCTTGGCGACCCGGCGGCCGGTATCTTGCGTATTGTGGTCGCTGTCGGTATCGATGACCAGGCTTTGCAGTACGTCTTTCAGTTTTTCCTCGACCTCGCTGAGCAATGCATCCAGTTCGCCCGGCTGGATGAACTGGGAGATATTGTCGTTAGCGTGAAAGCGGGTTTTGCTCGCCTGTATGCGTTCGCGTATGCGCTGCGAAATAGGGGGGGGAGTGTCGACAGGAGTCAGGTTGGTAGACATGCTTGCTTCCAATTATTGGAACCCGTTTTTTGAGTGGCGTCTCACCAGTAACGGTGAAATGGGTTCTATTGTTGTGTGTATATACGCCAATGGTAACTGAAATGGGCAGCGCTTGCCCTGGAGGAGCATGCTTGCCCGCTGAATTCAGCGGATTATTGCCGGTCCTTGCGAGCGGCGTCTGTTTCCGCCTTCCAGGTATGCAGGCAAGCGGGGCAATAACATTTGGCATCCTGCCCTATTGTCACTGTGCTACTGGCAGGCAATTCTGCCAGGCTGAGTTTCGGCATCGCGCCGCACCAGCAGTCCTGGCCGGTCTGGTCAGCCATGCAGCAGGTAAACTGGGTGTTACAACGGGGGCAAGTGCTCATGACGGTGCGGTTTCAGGGTTCGATGGACGACGGGTCTTGCGACTGCATTTTTTGCATGGCCTGCCGTATGGTCTGCATTTGTCCATTGAAATTGGTGCAGGCATCGCAGACGCCAAGGTGCAGGCGCAGGCGGGTACGCTCGAACAAGCCCAGGTCCCGGTCCAGGCCCTCGGAGACGATTCTATGCGCTTCCTTGCATGTAAGTCTAATTAGCATATATTTCCTGCAATTTTAATGTGATTGTGCTCTCGCCGCTTGTTGCAAGCTTGGTCTGGCCAGGCGCTACAACGCCGGATTGACGCTGCAACCGCCGGTTCAAGCCTGCTTGCCGAACCAGTTCAGGTCCAGGCATTCTCGCAGGCGCAGGCGCGCACGATATAGCACTACCCAGACATTAGACGTGGTCAGCCCCAATTCCTTACAAATTTCCTCGGTGTCCAGTTCCAGCCACTCGCGCATCATGAAAACGCGCGCGGTCTTGGCCGGCAGCTTTTCCAGGCAGATCTCCATGACCTTGAAAAAATCTTTCTGTTCCAGCGTCGCATCCGGGTCGCCCCAGGCCCTGGGTCTTTCCTGGGTATGGCCGTCGGCGGTGAACAGGCTGTCGATCAGGTCCGCTTCCGACTCGTCGTCGGCGGTCTGCAGTTGCTTTTCCTTGCTGGATGCGCGCAGGCAATCGATGATCTTGTATTTCAAGATGCCTATCACATAGGTGCGCAAAGAGGATTGGCCGGCGAAATTATCCGGCTTTTCCAATACCGCCAGCAAGGCATCCTGGACCGCGTCTTCTGCCAGCGTATCGTTGCGTAATTGCAGCAGTGCGAAGCGCAGCAGCGCGGGGCGCATGGCTTCCAGTTGCAGGTAGAGCGTTTGGCTTGATGTCATTTGGGCAAAATAATGGAAGTTCTGGACTTGAAATACCCGCAGCGACCAAAGAAACTTGGGCTATTTCCCTGTAAAATCCTGAAAATCGAATTGAAGACCCCATCAGGATACATTATGAGCATTGCAACCGATACTGAAACGGCACCGATTGATAAATTGGCGTCCGTTGCTCCGGAGATCAAGGCAGAGATTCTAGCGGAAGCGCTGCCTTATATCCGTAAATTTCACGGAAAGACCATCGTCGTCAAATACGGCGGCAACGCGATGACGGAAGAGCGCCTGAAACACGGTTTTGCGCGCGATGTGATCTTGCTGAAGCTGGTGGGCATGAACCCCGTCGTCGTGCACGGCGGCGGCCCGCAAATTGATAATGCGCTGAAAAAGGTGGGCAAGCAGGGCACCTTCGTGCAAGGTATGCGGATCACCGATGAAGAAACCATGGAAGTGGTGGAGTGGGTGCTCGGCGGCGAGGTGCAGCAGGATATCGTGATGCTGATCAACCACTACGGCGGCCAGGCAGTGGGCCTGACCGGCAAGGACGGCGGTTTGATCCGCGCCCGCAAGATGAAGATGGCCGACCGGGAAAATCCCGGCCAGTTCCTCGATATCGGCTTTGTCGGCGAAATCGACGCGATCAATCCGGCCGTGGTCAAGGCCTTGCAGGACGACGCCTTCATTCCCATCATCTCGCCGATCGGCTTCGGTGAAGATGGCCAGGCTTATAACATCAATGCCGACCTGGTGGCCGGCAAGATCGCCGAGATCCTGAAAGCCGAAAAACTGATCATGATGACCAATATCCCCGGCGTGCTGGACAAGCAGGGCAATCTGGTCACCGATTTGTCGGCCCGCGAGATCGACGAGATGTTTGCCGACGGCACCATTTCCGGCGGCATGCTGCCCAAGATATCTTCGGCGCTGGACGCGGCCAAGTCCGGCGTCAACACGGTCCATATCATCGATGGCCGCATTGAGCATTCGCTGCTGCTGGAAGTGCTGACCGAGCAAGCGTTCGGCACCATGATACGCAGCCATTGATATGCAGCCGATACGCAGCCGATACGCGTAGCCAGGTTCTATCATCCACCCAAGGCAACCCGGGCAGCCTATGCTGTCCGCGGTTGATCGCCCTATGAAGCATAAGCGCTCCGATCTGGTCTGGTTGTTCGATCTCGACAATACGCTGCACAATGCGTCGCATGCGATCTTCCCGGCGGTCAACCAGAAAATGAACGCGTATATGGCCAGGGTGCTGGGGGACGGCATCCATCCGGCCGATCCGGCGACCGTGGATGCCGCCAGGCTACTGTACTGGCGGCGCTATGGCGCTACCCTGATGGGTCTGATCAGGCATCATGGCGTCAATGCCGACGAGTTCCTGCACGAGGCGCATCATTTTGAGGACCTGCCTTCGATGATACGGGCGGAGCGCGGTCTTGACGGCTGGTTGCGGCGCCTGCCGGGCCGCAAGATACTGTTGACCAATGCCCCGCGCAAGTATGCCCGCGATGTGGTGCGCCACCTGGGCTTGCACCGGCACTTTGCCGAGCACATTCCTATCGAGGCGATGCGCGTGCACGGCCAATTGCGTCCCAAGCCGTCGCGCCAGTACCTGCGGAAATTGCTGGCCACGCTGAAAGTCGACGCCGGCCGTTGCGTGCTGGTGGAAGATACGGTCGCCAATTTGCGCGCCGCCAAGCAACTCGGCATGCGCACCGTCCTGGTGACCCAGTATTTGCCGCGGCAGGCCAAGAGACCGGGCAGATCAAAAAAATCTGCCGCTTGCATAGATGTAACAGTAAAATCCGTACATCAGCTACCGGGTCGCCGGCTGAGCCGCTAAATCCAGCCGCTGGATCTAACCGTCGACTCAGACGCTGGGGCCGCAGGCTTGCTCTGCGGCTGCCTGCGTCAATCCGGAACGCTACAAAAATTATAATTAGAGCGCATCTCACTGGTATTGATGAAATGAGTTCTCCATCCACTATCCAAAAAAATAAACATGGCAACCACCAAACCAGGCGAACGTAAGCTGCAAATACTCCAGACCCTGGCCGCAATGCTGGAAAATCCCAAAGGTGAAAAAATCACCACGGCGGCGCTCGCCGCCAAAATAGAAGTGTCGGAAGCCGCGCTGTATCGGCATTTCGCCAGCAAGGCCCAGATGTTCGAGGGCTTGATCGAGTTTATTGAATCCTCGGTGTTCGGCCTGATCAACCAGATCAGCCAGCAGCATGAGGACGGTCTTTTGCAGGCGCAGGCAATAGCGCTGATGCTGCTGAATTTCTCAGAGCGCAATCCCGGCATGACCAAGGTCATGATAGGCGATGCGCTGGTCAATGAAGATGAGCGCCTGCAATTGCGCATGAACCAGTTTGTCGAGCGCCTGGAGCTTGCATTCAAGCAGGCTCTGCGGCTGGCTGTGACACAAGGCAATGCCACAGAAAACGAGGTAAGCAGCCGCGCCAACATGTTGTCCAGCTTCGTCGTAGGACGCTGGCACCGTTTTGCGAAAACCGGTTTCAAGCAAGCGCCGACCGAGCACGGGGCAATCCAGATCGCGCTGCTGTTGCGTTAACAGGCCCTAGGCCGCGGTATAGGTCCGGTAAGTATTTTTGCCGCCGGCCTTGGCGGCCGCCAGCGCAATATCGCCGTTACGCAATAATGGCCTTTGCTCCTGGGCGTGCGAGGGGAAGCAGGCGATGCCTATGCTGGCGCTGACGGTCAGATTTTTGCCATACAGCGCAATCGGCAGCCCGATTGCCGCCATTAACCTGCCTGCCAGCGTCTCTGCCAGTTCGACGCTGCCGACCTGGGGCAGGATGGCAGCGAATTCGTCCCCTCCTATCCGGCACACAGTATCCGTTCCGCGCAGGGTGTTGCTCAGACGGCCGGCGATGGTGGATAGCACAAAATTTCCGCCTTCATAGCCGAACTCGTCGTTGATGGACTTGAAGTTGTCCAGGTCGATGAACATCAGCGCGGCAAGCTCCCCGGTTTCCACCGCCTCATCCAGGTTGTGCACCAGCACCCGGTGGAAGTAGTGGCGGTTGGGCAGCTTGGTCAGGCTGTCATGGTTGTCCAGGATGTCGATCCGCTGTTCTTGTTCCCGCTGCGTGCGGATGGCGCTTTCTTCGTTGGAATCCCAGGCGTCGATGCGCGCCAGCATCTGGTTGAAATGCTGGATCAAAAGGGAAAATTCATGCTTGTCGTCATTCGTGATCCGCACGCTGTAATCATGCAGGCCAAACACTTGCTCCGATACGCTGCAAAGCTCGTGCATGGGCGCCAGCGCGTCAATTTGCTTTTTTGTGAGTTGATAGCAGGCGATGGCCAATACAGGCGCAATCAGCGCGAGCCCCAGCGAAAGCAGGGCAAGTAATTCCTTGTAGAGAGGCAGCACGCTGGCATCTAGCTGCAACGTGCCGACGACCTTGCTTTCCAGCAGGATGGGGGTGATCACGCTCAACTGGCCGATGCCCCAGGCAGTCTGCAGCACGTTATTTACCGGAACGGGCACCGGCTCCGCTCCGGCGGCGCCGGTAAACTGGTTCAGCGCGCTCCAACTGACAAAGCCGTGGCCCTGGCTGTCGATTACTTTGACGGACAATAGCCTGGGATGATTGCTGGCGTTCAGTATCTGACTCTGGGCGGAACTGATATCCTTGTCAACCAGAGCCGGGCCGAGATTGGCCGCCAGTGTGCCGGCCTGGAACACGGCCTCGCTATGAAGATGCTGTTGGGCGACCAGGGCGCTCAACGACAAGAAGCCGGCCAGCGCCGTCAACATGCTTGCCATGATGGCAATAATGTTAAAGCCCAGGAATTTCCTTGCCAGCGGCAAATTGAGTGAAATCCTTTGCATGTATTCCTCGTTGAGCATTTACCAGCATTATCAATGAATATTGGCAAATCCGAAAGATTTTCACGGAATTGGGAATTTTCTTGCCACACTGCGTGGCTACCCGTGCTAACACGCGCTAGTGCAGCGCGGACTTTCTGCGGTTACACTGCACGGCATTTGTATCTGAAACCGCCCAGGCTCATTTATCGTGTCTCATCTGTCTGTCCTTTCCGCTAACATCCCGTCCGCCGAAAATTGTTTCGCCTTGCTGGACGACGCGCAGCCCGACTGTTCCGCCGCCAACTCGCGCCTGTATACCGGACTGCGCGAGGTGCTGGAGTGTGGCGACCTTGCATGCTGGCCCGCCTTGTTGGACCGGACGCAGTCGGCGGTACGCCAGGGAATGTACGCGGTGGCCCTGTTTTCGTACGAAACCGGCGCCCAGCTGCAGGCGATCCCCCTCCGCATCTCGACAGCGTTTGAAATACCGCCTTCGCGCGTGCTGCTGTTTTCCGACTGCGAGCCGATGACGGCGTCCCAGGTGCAAACCTGGCTGGATGCGCGCATTGCGGCGGAAATCGGACCCGGCGATGAGGCATTCCCGTACCCTGCCGGCATCGCCAATATCCGCGCCAGCGTCGACGAGCCGGTTTTTGCTGCGGCGATCGCGCAGGTGCAGGCCTATATCGCTGCCGGCGATACCTATCAGGTGAACTACACCTACCGGCTGCATTTTGATGCGTATGGATCGCCGCTGGCCCTGTATCGTCGCTTGCGGCAACGTCAGCCGGTTCCTTATGGGGCGTTGATCCTGTTGCCGGATGGAGCGGCGGTGCTGTCCTTGTCGCCCGAGCTGTTTGTCCGGCACGCCTCGGGAATGCTGACGGCCAGGCCGATGAAGGGCACCGCCGCCGCGACCGGCGAGGCACAGGAAGATCAGCGCAGAGCTGAAGAACTGGCGGCGGACAGCAAGAATCGCGCGGAAAACCTGATGATCGTGGATTTGCTCAGGAACGACCTGGGGCGCATCGCGGTGACCGGCAGCGTCAGGGTGCCGCGCCTGTTCGAGGTCACGCGTTTTTCCAGCGTGCTGCAGATGACGTCGACGGTGGAAGCGAGCCTGCGGCCGGAATTGGGACTGGCTGAAATCCTCACCGCCCTGTATCCCTGCGGTTCGATCACCGGTGCGCCCAAGCGCCGCACCATGCAAATCATCCGCGAGCTGGAAACCGAGCCGCGCGGCCTCTACACGGGCGCGATGGGCTGGTTCGATCCGCCCGTTGCGGGCCGCACCATAGGCGATTTTTGCCTGTCGGTGCCGATACGCACGCTGTGCCTGCAGGCCCCGGATGACACGTCAGCGCCAGGCCTGCGCGCCGGTGTGCTGGGAGTGGGCGCCGGTATCGTGCACGATAGCGTGGCGACCGATGAATATGCCGAATGCCGCCTGAAGGCCGGTTTCCTGACCGGTTTGCCGGCGGAATTTGAACTGTTCGAGACCATGCATGCGACGCGTGAGCACGGCTGCCGCTACCTGCCGCGCCATTTGCAGCGGCTGAGGGCCTCGGCCGCCTATTTTGGCTTCGCTTACGATGAGGCCGCGATCCTTGCCGAGCTGGGCAGCCTGTGCCGGCAGCTGGCCGCTGATGGCGCTTACCGGGTGCGGCTGGCATTGCTGGCTACCGGTGCGCTCAGGATAAGCAGCGCAAAACTGCAGCCCTTGAGCGTCCCGGCCAAGGTCCTGCTCGCATCGCATGCGACCGCCGCCGGCGATCTGT
>DATHMC010000041.1:0-4620 GCA_035487495.1 Undibacterium sp. | reverse complement strand
GCGTGTCACGTAGACGGCGTCGTTATCCTTGCCGAATTGCGGCGCGCTACCCTCTTCGGTCACCAGGCGCGGTGCGGTTTTGCCATCGGAATTCACCGCAAACACGCCGGCGTCCATGCCATACCAGGGCGTGGTCAGGTAGCCGCCGCGTGCCTTGACAAACACGACCTGCTTGCCATCCGGCGAGAAACCCGGTTCCAGGTATTTGCCCGGGGTCGCGCTCAGCACGGTTTCTTTGCCGCTGCGCACCTCCACCGTCCGCACCGAACCGAGTTTTTCATCGTCCCAGGTGGTAAATACGATATGACGGCCATCGCGCGAGAATTTGGGAAAAAATTCAAAGTGATCGTTCTGCTCGCTCAGGCGATGCGGAGTGCCGTTCGGAAGATCGCGCAGGTACAGACGCCCCAAAGCCGAATACACTACCTTGTCGCCCTGCGGGGACACATTCACCCATCGCAATTGATGCACGTCGAACTGATCCGGCGCCACCGCGGTTTCCACGCGCACGGCCTGACGCACCTCGCGGGTATCCTTGACGTGGAAAGGGATTTCTTTCGCGCTGCGGGCGAAAGGATCGACACGCCAGATCTTGCCCTTGGCCCAAACGACGATTTCCTTGCTGTCCGGCAGCCAGCTGAACGCGGGATACACGCCCTGCACAGCCCAGGCCTCCTGCATGTCCCTCTCCAACTCGCCCCAGGCTGGAGTTTCAATGCCGGTTTTCAGGTCTTTCAGGAAGAGCGTGCTTTGATTGCGGACCCGGCGCACGAAGGCCAGGTATTTGCCGTCCGGCGAGGGCGTAGGCCGGATAGCCCCGCCCGGGCCGCTGACAAAGGCCTTGGTCTTGCCATCCTGCAGGTCCTTGCGGAAGATTTGATAGATCTGTTTATTGGAATTTTTATTGTATTCAAAGGACGTGCCCGCAGTCGTGTCTTGCGAATAATAGACGTAGCGGCCATCGGGCGAAAAAGCCGGCTCGCCCAGATCCTTCTGCCAATTCGGTTTTTCATTCAGTTGCACGCCGGCGCCGCCGCTCGCATGGAACAGCCAGATTTCGCCGGAGCCAAGCGAACGGGTGCCGGTATAGTGTTTGCGCGCCGCGATGTATTGGCCGTTCGGGTGCCAGACGGGATTGTTCAGCAAACGGAAATTCTCTTTGGAGACTTCGTGCGGATTGCTGCCGTCGCTGTTCATCACCCAGATGTTGTCGCCGCCGCCGGCGTCCGACATATACGCAAGCTGCTTGCCGTCCGGCGAAAAGCGCGCCTGCATTTCCCAGGCCATGCTATGGGTCAGCGGTTTTGCTTCGCCGCCCTCTATCGGCAGCAGATACAAGTCGCCCAGCAGGTCGAACACGATCTGCTTGCCGTCCGGGCTGACGTCTACCGTCATCCAGGTGCCGGTGCGCGTATCCAGCGTGACGGTGGCTGCCGGGCCGGGCGGATGGTTGACGTCCCATTTTTTCTTGTCCGCGTCCTTGCCGCCTTCCTTGGTGTCGGCCGCAAACCCGGTCAAAGCCAGCGCGCCTATTGCGGCTGCCAGCAGCGTCATCCGAAAAATCGGGAAAACCTTCATCGTAACTCCGTGGTGTCGTATGGGTGAACATCAGCCCAGGAATGCGCCGGGCCTGCATGCATCAGTGGTGAACCAGAATACAAAACGAAGGCAAGTATCGTTGCGAGGAATCACTTGTGTCAAGAAAGATGTCATGCAGAAATATAAATTTCCAGGGGATTCAGGCTGATTTCCGGCATAAAGCGCGCCGCTTCATCGCAAGTCAAAAAAGATCGCCGGATTGTATTTTTATGTGAACTTATCTGTATCTCTAACGGTCAGAACCCTTGACGCCGTCGCCATGTTTGGGGGAGACACGGCGTTCCATGATCCATATGCAAAACGGATTTTTCATCGCGTTTTGCACAGATTGGAAAGCCCGGAAATGGATGCCGCGAGGTTCGCCGCAAGTGTTGGCAAGATCCTTCGTACCACCGGTTCATCCTGCGTTTTTGTATTCTGTCTCCCGAAAAATGCGATTCATCATATTCCATTGGAAAAGAGTGCGGGCTAGGTCTAAAGTGAAGTCATACACCGCAGCAACCGAAAGGAAAGATCATGAGACTCACAGAAAATATGGATGGCATTGTCATCGCTGCAATTGCAGCTGCGATAGCCTCAGGCTTCCTGACAGCGATCATTCCAGCGCCGGACACTATGACCACCGCTGCCGCCATCGATACTGATGTTCATACCGTCGTGATCACCGGCAAACGGATGAACGATCTTTGACAGAACGCGCGCCGGGACCCGCAGCAGGCAGCACAAACAACTGCTCAGCTTCGCCTTGCCTGTGTTCCGGATTCACCCTTTACCCGACTTGATGGGGACCAGTCCTATGTTGGCTTTTTTATTTTGGCTAGTGCTGCTTTTTTTGTGCTGGCCGCTGGCTTTGCTGGCGATCGTGCTGTACCCGCTGGCCTGGCTGCTGTTGCTGCCGTTCAGGTTATTAGGCATTGCGCTGGACGGTGTATTTGAATTATTGCGGGCAATCATCCTGTTGCCGGCCAGAGTCCTGGGAGGACGGCTTTAGGCGGACAGCATCGCTTGCTCTGCCGATTTTTTCCTAGTTCGTCCCATTGAACATTTCATGCAGTTCGTCAAACCTGTCCTCCACCTCATGCTGCGACAGGCCGAGGAAGTGGCAAGCTATTTCACCGCCCTTTTCCCATTCGGCGAACACATCTTCTCCGTGGTATTTATGGATCGCATATTCCGCCAGCAGCGCCAGCGCAATCAACGTGCGGACCAGATCCTCTGTCGCCCTGTCTTGCAGGCTTCGATAATCATGCTGCAACAGGATGGCCAAAGATACTTCCGCCGGTAGTCCCCAGGTCCGCGCCAGCAGGGAGCCGACCGCCGCATGATTGGTGTTATAGCGTTGATCTTCGAGGTCGGTAATTGTATTGACGAAATCCCGGCTGGCCTTTTCCAGGGTTGTGCTGTAGTCGGGGAATTTCTCCATCAACAAGGGCACGCCGATATCGCAAAACAAGCCAAAAGTGTGCGCCATGTCCGTCGGGCAGGCCCGCATTTGCCTTGCCAGGTAGATCATTGCCTGCGCCCGCTTGGTGGAAAAATCCCAGAAACGGTCCATGGATGCGCCGCCGCTACTGATAGCCTGGCGCGCAATAATGCCTGCCAACAGCAGGCTGCACTGATTCAATCCCAATAAATCCACCGCGTGCTCGACGGAACTCGCCTTTAGTCTCAAACCAAAGAAAGAGGAATTCGTCAGCTTCATTAATGAAGCCGAAAGCGCCACATCGTCGGCGATGATCTTTGCCAGTTTCCTGGGGTCGGGATCATGCGCAGACAATTCTCGCTGGACGTCGGCAAGCAAACTTGGCCTGGGTGGAATCCTGATGGTTTTCACCAAGGCGTCCACTGATTTTTCAGTATTTATGCTTGGCGACAGAGAGTTTTTCATCAATTTTTAGAAAGTACTGAAAACTGGTCCCATGCCCTTTTCTGAGCACTCTATGAATACATTGCAAGCTTGCAGGAAAACAATAAATTACAGCCAACTGCAAATTCGCGGGAGCTGGAAATAGGGAGAAAGCAACGGCCTAGCCATAATTCAGGAAGCATGGATCAATATGGCAACATATAATGTCGCTTTGGAATGAAATCCATGTTGACTGAGTGCAACACCTATTCTAAAGCAAAAAGGATTTATATATGAGCGTTAGTGGAGTGATCTATGGGGTCCTCCGGGACTTGATTCTCCCTCCCGCCAATCTGCTCGTCCTGTTTGCACTGGGATTTTCGATCAGGAAAAAATTTCCCCGTCTGAGCCAAAGTCTTTGTGTAACTTCTTTCCTTATCCTATTTATAATAAGTACGGATATAGGGGCTTGTTTGCTCGGCAACCCCCTGGAAAGTATGGAAGCCCCGCTGGTCTCTGCCAGAGGCACGGGGGCGCAAGCAATAGTAGTGCTGACTGCGGGAAGAGTGGTCGCGGCGCCCGAATATGTCAAAAAAGACATCCCGGACTACATAGGGCTGGCGCGCATGAGATACACGGCCAGGCTGCATAGGGAAAGCCAGCTGCCGGTGCTGGTCACCGGAGGATTCGGTAAGCGGTATGACAATGATCAGTCCCTGGCCGAGATCATGGCAACAGGTTTGGAACAAGATTTCGCAACCCCGGTCAAATGGCTGGAAACGGAATCCATCAATACCGCTCAAAATGCGGAACTGTCGGCGAAGATTTTGCGCCTTGCAGGCGTCACCCGTATCTTGCTGGTGACGGATGCGATGCACATGCGCAGGGCGAAACTTGCGTTTCAGCAGCAAGGTCTGCAAGTGGTGGCGGCTCCGACCGTGTTTTTGAACGCCTACGATATCCGCCTGTCATCCCTGATGCCGACCATGGGAAGCCTGCGCCGCTCCTACTATGCGATCTATGAATGGTTAGGCTTGCTCTTGTATGAGCTCAGCAAACCCGGCCGCGCCGAGATTAAAAATGCGTGATCGCCCGCATATCCGATCCGCTGGCAATACAGAAGACGCCTCCTGTGCCGCCCTTGCTTATCCGACCACTGATCCCATCCCTACCCG
>DATHMC010000040.1:0-4541 GCA_035487495.1 Undibacterium sp. | reverse complement strand
AGCCTGGAAAATAGCCTACAAAAAATCCACTGGACTAGAATTCAAAAAGAGTGCTTTTTCATTGCATGGTACACGAGTAAAAACCGCTATTGCGCACTCGACCACGGCGCTAGCCCTCATTGCGAAGCTAGATCATTCGCTATTTCAAAAGGAGCTTCATGATGGAGTCGGATCTATCTCAACGTGCAAGATTGACTACGCTAGGCAGAGCTCTGCGCGATTTGCATAAACAGTTAATTCAAGTAGAAACTCAACATTTTGGCATCGTCGGTAGCCAGTTAGAGCATCTGCACTTGGTAGTCAATCATCCACAATTTTCCTGGCTGAAGAAATTATCAGGCTTGATGGCGGAGATGGATGAACGGCTTGATGCGCCGAAAAAAATCAGCGTCGCCGATACCTTTGCATTTCGCGTCGCAATAGAAGATCTGATTGGACCAAACGAAAAAGGAGATATGGAATTCCGTGCGAAGTACAATGCCCTATTGCTCGACTCGCCCGACGTCGTGATGGCGCACGGTGCAGTGCGCCAAATTCTCGTCGGTATTATTCCTCAACATTAGCATAGCGAGCAGGCCACCTTCTTCCGCAGCACTCGCTTGGCGCGGCTTACGTCGTCCGCTCAAAAATCCAGGAAAAGGGACTTGGCGATGAATTGTAAGCCATTCTGGCGGGGATACTCAATCGTAACATCGTTCCCTTTCCGGGAGCAGACTCCAGCACCAAAGTGGCGCCCAGTTTTGCTGCACGCTCGCGCATCCCCGGCAGGCCCCAATGTCCAGCGAGTTGGCCCGAGCGCATCACCTCCGGAGGTAAGCCTAGTCCATTATCTTGCACTATCAAAATCAAGGCCTTTCGCTCATGAATCAATTCAGTCTTTATGCGGGTAGCCTGTGAGTGACGGAAAGCATTGGTCAGCGCTTCATTTGCAATACGGTACAATTCATGCTCGACAAGTGAGCTGATGCTGCGCCGCGGCTCAGATTCCTCGAATTCGAATTTCACGCCGCTTTCCTCGGCCAGGCTCGTGCCGCTATGCCTGATGGAGGCGGCTACACCAACCCCGAAATAATCGTGGGCGCGAAGGTCGTGCACTCTCTCCCGTCCTTCCTGCAACAGGCTATCTGCTCCCTCCAAGGCATTGTCTATCATTTCCCGAACCGGGTCGTGCTTGGGAACGCGCGCCGTTGCGGCATGAACGCGCAAGATCATCGCCTGGGTTCCCTGCAGTAAAGTGTCATGTAATTCGCGCGCAATGCGTTCACGCTCCATTAGCCGCTCTTCAATGCGAGCGCGTATCTGCCGCGCGACCTGCGCCAAGCGCAATTTATAGATCGCCCAAAAAACGGAGGCAATCAACATCGCAACTAAAATCCGGAACCATAGCGTTTGATAAAAGGCGGGTACTAAGTAGAACTGCATCACCGCACCTTCTTCGTTCCAGACGCCATCGTTATTGGATGCCTTTACTTTGAATCGATATTCTCCCGGTCCCAAGTCGGTGTAGGTCGCAGTTCTGCTAGTGCCGGCGTCCTGCCAACCGTCGTCCACGCCCTCCAGTTGGAAGCGAAACTGCATACGCTCAGGCATGGTCAGACTCAATGCCGTATAGTCAATTTGGATACGACCAGGATGAGGGGGGAGGCGAGCCATTACACCTTCAACTAACGGGAATTCCACGCCTGCGGCTGTAACGCGGCGAACGTATACAGGTGGGGGAAGAGAATTTTTAGTTGCTGTCTTGGGGTTCAGCCAGAATACGCCAGCAGTCGTACTAAACCACAAAACGCCATCGCTACCAATCACCGCAGTCGGCACTGGATAGCCTTGCGTCGCCACACCCTGCAGTCCATCCTTATGGTCAAGGCGACGAAATTGTACGCGGTACCTAACGTCGCGCATCGCGTGTTTCAGCTCCCCCATGTCAATGGTAGTTATGCCTGCTGCACTATTCAACCACAAGGCCCCGTTGAACTCCAATATGCCTGACACCCCGAGCATGCTTTCCTCACCAACGCCCAAAATGGGGACGAATTGATGACCGTCGAAATGGAACAAACCGTTTTCCCCAGCCACCCAAATATCGTCGCCACTACCGATAATCTGCGAAGCAAGGCCAACTTGTAGTCCGTCTTCAATGCCATATTGATATAGTTTGTCCTTGTTGAGCATCATCACCTTGTTGTCAGGAAATGCAAACCACATCCGGCCATCCCGATCACAGTGCATCCAACTAGCTGCACGCTTTAGTTCAGGGAAACCGCCCCCAGCCTCCCAGACGCCACCTCGGAGCCGAAACATTCCTGCCCTCCGAATAGATATCCATAGTGATCCTTCACCATCACGGACAATGCTACGAATCAGTGGAGGCTGGACATCCTTTGGCATGGCAATTTGTTCTCTTAACGATCCGCGCTGATGAAACAGACCGTCGTTTGCAACTATCCACAAGCTATCGGGCGCTTCACGCCAAAGCAGGATGACAGTGTCTTTTTCACTAGCCTGAGGGATATTCGCAAACGCTTCTTTTGTCGGCTTGGCTAAAAGCGTTTTCCCTACCCATAAAGAGCCATTTTCACCAGCTGCAATCGCTGGGCTGTCTACATAAATTTGTGGTAATGTCGCGCCTGAAAGTACATTGCGCCGGAAGCGATCCAGCCCGTTCTCTGTGCCGACCCAAACATTGCCCTCTCTATCCTGCAGGATAGTGTTCGGAATAGCGCCGCTCAGCCCTTGTGATACGCCAAAAAACTCGTTGCTGCCGTTCGCGCTTGTTCGTATTAATCCGTCTGCCCGGGTAATCCACAAGTGTTCGGCGTCTCGATCGAACAACATCGTTCCCCCGCTAGTTCGAGGCTGTGGCCAGGTAGGCAGTTGTCTTTTCGCATCAATGCCATTCAGAGCAGCGATCTCGCCTTTAGGGCCTCCTACACTCCAGACGGTCCTATTCGGGCCTTGGACAAGTCGCCCCAATCCTGCAGGACCTGGCATCTGGACGAAGGTTTGTCCTTGAGGGGCCAATTTGAATGCACCAGATTCGCACTGCGCCCATACACTCCCATCTTCATCTTGCAACAGCGTGCATGTTCCTTCCGGCGCATGGAAATGCTGCGCGGGCTCATACCAGCGCTTGCCATCAAAAACGCGCAATCCTTGGCTGGTGGCGGCCCAGACCTTGCCGCTGCCGTCTTCTGCGAAATCGTAAACGGTAGCCGGTAGCATTCCCTCTGCAAGACCGAAATTGCGGACCTTTCCGTCTTTCCAAACGCTGGCTCCCCCCATTCGATAACCGAACCAAAGTGACCCCGATGCCAGCAATCGCATGCTCCAGACATTGTTGGACATAAGCGGCACTTCGTTTGGGCGGAAGCGCTGAAAAGTTACTCCGTCAAACCGGAAAATACCGCTTGGGGACGCAAGCCACAACCAGCCATCGGGCATCTGAGCGATTGCGATGATGAAAGAAGGAGCGCCGTCCTTTGCTGTCCAGCTCGTGTGATGCATATCTATCGGAGTGGCATTGCTAACGCTCATGGGATGGAGTGAAGCCTCCGGTGAGGCACCGGTGGCCGATAGCGCAGTCCCTTGCAACAACACAGCCATTAATGCAGCAATCCAACCAGCCATGAATTTTTGCCCCTCCTCGAAAGCTATCCACAGGAAAGGTATTGCCTCGCGCTTTCCTTTTATCCTCATGTTCCATTTCCAAAAAACGCACTCCGGCGCCAGGCCGGCCTGTTTTCACCTGTTCGGGTAATGACGTGTGTGGGAGGGATGTTACGCTAGATTCTTTACAGTTTGCAACCAGCCTGAAAGCAGCCCAAGGTCTGTCTGAAGGTAACTGATTGGTTGACGCCGTTATAGCTCTGCACCGCATTGTCACATGATGCCATCACATCTCTGATAATCGGCGCATTTTTCAAGTTGAGATGAGCCGCGTGGCGCGATGCCAAGACACTAATTCGTCAATACGGTTGACAGGATGGTCCGCGATGTGCGCCAGTGCATGGCCAGCCGAGCATCGGGATCAGCGCCATTGAGCGTGGCCGTTCCGACCAGCGAGTAAATCGCCGCCGCAGTCGGCGCCGGCAAACAGGTAGTTGCGATGGCCAATCGTCGCGCACGCTAGGCCGGAGATCAAATCGGCCGGCAGCGGTTTCTTGCAGAGTGGGAAAAATATGACGAGCACTTAAAAAGACTGACGCATCCCTAAGGCTACGCCCTTAATCGTTGCGCCGGGTGTGACTCCCAGACTATTGATTGCCAGGTCGTAGATCCCGTTCTTTTCATTTTTCAATTGCGTGTAATAGACGAAAACACTAGTGCGTTTGGAGAAATTATAGTCGTAGCCTAGTGTCGCATGTATTGCTCCGGTATCCGGGCCTTTCTTCATATAACCAATTTTCTGGATCGAGGTGCCGGTCACATCGTCCGCGAGCGCAAGCCCAAAACGCAAGACGTGCCTTTCTATCTGATGAGTGGCAGATATGTAATAAGACTTTCGCTCCAGGGTGCCGGTAAATGTCTCGTATCTCAGTTTT
>DATHMC010000039.1:0-2875 GCA_035487495.1 Undibacterium sp. | reverse complement strand
GGGGGGATGGTTTGAACAAAAAATGAAGCTGCTGAAGCAGCGTTTTGAGGTAGTGCTCCTCACAATAGATAGTGTCAAGTAATAGCCTGGAAATACTCAAAATGATGGATTGGATCCCTATAGTCTTCGTTACGTTCAAGGCTCTCGTGCTCGGCACGGGCATGTTCTTCGCCATCAAGTGGCATTACGATCAAGGGAAGAAGGAGAAGGAGAAGCGCGCGGTGCTACGCGCGGGCGGCAAGGTGGCCGCAGTCTTCGTGCTATCTCTCCTGGGCCTGGTGCTCGTCACCTTCGTCCTTGCCAGGATGCTCGGTTTGGACTTGACCTTCCCATGATGGCTAAGAATAGTCGGCCGATATCCAGTGATGCGGCAGCAATTCCCCGATGCGGCTATTGGGCAGCTTCGGCAGGCGGCTCAGAGCTAGGATCTCTCTATTAATCACCAGATAATTTACGTTAGAGCTCTACGGACGATAAATACACACAGGTCGAGTGATGAAACAACAAGTCGGACTCAGTGTCGCGAACAAGTTGCGTTGCTTCCCGCGCCAAAAAGAAAACGGCCCGATCTGGGCCTTTTTTATTTCGCTTGCTTCGACACACCAGTGATGAGCGCCGATCTGGCGTTGATGGCGTCCCGTAAAAAATTCGCATGCTGGGCGTCGTAAGCACCCCGTGAGCGCGTCGCCATGATGCCTGAGAGGCAGGCAATCCTTTCCGTTAAGCCAATTACAGCGGCGTCCACCTCTTCCGGCGATAGTTCGATTGTCATTTTCACGTCGCTCCTCAACATGTCGCCTCCCCTAGGTCAAGAGATTGCATCATAGCAAAGAAAAATAACGATTTCGCTACGGATTCAAGATTTCTACACTGAACCGTTCCAGCCGCGCCGGATGTCGTGCCGCCGCTATCCAGAGCATGCTGGCCACGGTCAAGCTCAATGGCTTGGAATCGCATGCCTGGCTCAAGGACACGCTGGAAAAACTGCCGGCCTGGCCCTACAGTCGTATTGATGAATTGCTCCCGCTCAGACCCCAACCAGCTGAAATTTCAATCTGCAACATGGCGCCCGAACACGCTTACATCAATTCAAGCGGAATTGATGGAACTATTTTGCTTTTCGAAATACTCACCGGTATTGCCTTCCGAGATTGGGGGCTGGTCGAGGGAAGTCAAATTTCGGCAGTAAGACGCCACGCGTTTTCGGCATAATGGCGCCACTTTGAAGTGCCATCTCGGTTTCCGACACCACCAATTTCGCCGCGACGGCGAACGCGCTGCCCTTTGCCAAACCACGAACGGTTCAATAATCCAGACGCGTCAAAGCGCCATTCGAGCCCATACGCGTACCTCTCTACATACCGGCGTTCCCCAGTCTTTGAGATCCTGCGTGTTCCTGGCGCCAGTATACGTGCGTGCGCTTCATTTTATTCCCCCGCCATGGGGAGCAGACAGAAAAATATAGCGAGAATAACTTCCGGCCGCCAGCAGTTATACAAGTGACGACACGCACCAGTGTTTCCAGAACAGGGAACATGAATAGGCTCCACAGCGCAAAAGAGGTGCTACGGCGCAGTGCCGCCGCCGGTTGGCGCCAGATAATACTCTGGTGTTCATTTGATTGGCAAACCGACGTTTTTCCCGGTTTGTCATGTACTGCGATCTTATAGGAGGTCATCATGAAATTCGCAAAAACCATTCTCGCCATTGGCATCACGCTCCTCACTCTTGCCGCTGCCGGATGTGCACAGCTTGATCCCATGAGTACAGCTTCGGGCATGTCGCCAGATCCGGGCAACATGTACTCCGGACAGTGACGCGAGCTGCAACAGCCCGTTGGCTAGGTCCGACGACGGCTGCCCGGTTATTTTTCCTGGCAGCCGTGATCCCATTCATATGATTCCGTGAGGTAAGTGGCGTGAGGATCTCCGCGCTTATACCCCACCTCCCCCCTCCCCACCTACCGCCGCGCTCTTCGTTTTATTCCCGGATTTGTCGCGGGAATCGAAAAATATCGCAGGAATAAATCCCGATCACTGACGGTTATGGGTATGTGAGCGTCGGCATTTGCGGCGCTCGGATGCTGCGAGCATCGCCCGACCGGACAGGCAATGGAGGAATTCATGAAAAACGATCGCAAGATACCACCATATGGTTGGCGTAGCAGTCGCCAGACAGACAAGGCGCAAATCTGGGAAAGCGGGAGATCATCGTGATCGCGGCCGACAAGTCACGCCGATTCGAAGAGCTGGCGTTGCCGCATCTGGACGCAGCCTACAACCTGGCACGCTGGCTGACCGGCAGCGCCAGCGATGCTGACGACGTCGTGCAGGATGCGTACCTGCGCGCCTTCCGTTTCTTCGACGGCTTCCATGGCGACAACGCGCGCGCATGGCTACTCGCGATCGTTCGGAATACCTGGTTTACCGAATGGCGCAGGCGGAGCGACGCCGCTGACGACACACCCTATGACGCCGCGCTGCACGACGATGAGCGACTGCCAGGATGGGTCGACGAGATCGGCAACGATCCCGAAACGCTAGCTGTGCGGCGCGACGATGTGGACTTGATACATCGCGCACTCGGCCTATTACCGGTCGAATATCGCGAGGTGCTGGTCCTGCGCGAGTTAGAAGACATGAGCTACCGCGACATTGCAACCGTCGCCGGGGTTCCGATCGGCACCGTGATGTCGCGGCTGGCGCGTGGCCGTCGCCTGCTTTGTGCTGCAGTGCGCAAGGCGCAGGGGGTGCTGCCTTCGGAGCTTGCGCCCGTGCGCGGCAATGCAGACGGCAACCTGGTCAGGATGCCTGTGCCGGGTTCACAAAAAGGAGTTAAATAATGGACAAGAAAGAAACCTTAAGCTCGCTGGGCA
>DATHMC010000038.1:0-3609 GCA_035487495.1 Undibacterium sp. | reverse complement strand
ATCCGACGCTTCTACATAAGCACCCGCACGCGAGCGAGAATTCTTTGGAATCGCGATTTTGCCGTCAATAATCTGCGCGGCGATTTCCTTGGCGTCCAAAGCAATTCTCACCCCGAGATAGGGCTCTGCAACCGAAGCCTCTGTTACCTGGCCCGAAACCGGCATATCGATGGCGGAGAGCACATAACTGCCGCTTCCATAGTGCGTTATTTCGGTCCCTATGAGTACCTTCTTCTTCCCTTGCAACACCAGGCACATCGACGGTTCCAGCATACCCCTGCTGAGTTCGGTGGGGCGGACGAAACGAATGAACGAAAGATAGGGCAGCGCAGTGGGCATATCACGCTGCTCTTCAGGAATATTTTTGAAATGGCTAAGCACCTCCGCCCGCAGCAGGTCCAGCGGGCTGGAGGGCAATATTGAAGAGTTGCCGCTATTGCGCATTTTCATTACTTGTTTCACCGTGGCCCATGATGGCTTTCGGTTCCAGGTAGGCTTCAAGTCCGTATGTGCCAAACTCCCTGCCGATGCCTGACTGTTTGAAGCCGCCAAACGGCGCTCTAGGTTCATCATACATGCCATTGATAAACACCCGGCCGGCGACGATCCGGGCCGCCACACGATTTGCCCTGCCGATGTCTGACGAACTGACGAAGGCGTGCAAACCATAGATTGTGTCATTCGCGATATCGACGGCTTCCGCCTCGGTTTTATAGCTCAGAATCGACAGCACCGGCCCGAAAATTTCTTCTTGCGCGATTTTCATGTCCATGGTCACGTTCGCGAACACAGTAGGCTGCACGAAGTAGCCGCTGTCAAGTCCGGCCGGATGACCGGCGCCGCCGATCAACAGCTCTGCGCCTTCTTCCACGCCCAGGCGGATATAACGTTGCACCCGGTCATACTGCGTTTGAGTGACCATCGGCCCGATCGCCGTAGCGCTGTCGCGCGGATCTCCCACTTGCAAGGCTTGCACCGCTTTTTTCACCAGAAGTTTTACTTCATCGAGACGACTCTCAGGAACGATCAGCCTGGTGCCGGCCATGCAAGCCTGGCCGCTATTGACGGTCGCCGCCGCCACCGCAATAGGAATGGCTTTTTCCAAATCGGCATCATCCAGGATCACGTTCGGAGATTTACCGCCGAGTTCCAGGGTGACCCGCTTCATCGTATCCACCGCGCCGCGAGCGATGGTTTTACCGACAGCAGTCGAGCCGGTGAATGAAATCTTTGCAATATCGGGGTGGCGAGTTATCGCTGCACCTACCGTCGCGCCACGCCCGGTAACAATGTTAATCACGCCAGCAGGCAAACCGGCCGCGTGCAAGCACTCGGTAAGCAACTGGGTTTGCAAGGAGCTCAGCTCGCTGGGTTTGATCACAGCCGTGCTGCCGGCGGCAATCGCCATGGCCAGCTTGCTGCAGATGAAACCGTAGTTGGCGTTCCAAGGAGTGATGAGGCCGACTACCCCAAGTGGTTCGAGCACGACTTTCGAGATGCCGACATGCTTGACGAAATCAAATGTCTTCAACAGTTCTTTTGCCAGAAGAAAGCTATTGGCTGCGCGCTGCGTGCTTGCATTGCTGATGCGGCGCGGGCCGCCGTATTCTTCAATCATGACTTCCAATAGTTCGTCTGATCGCGCCGCTACGGCGTCGTGCAAGCGCTGCAAATATTCCATACGCTGCTCTTTGGTGGTTTGCGAAAAACTCTTGTAAGCTGCCTTTGCCGCGGCTATGGCGTCTTGTGCATCCTGTTCGTCCGCGAGCGTAACCCGGCCGATTACCGTCTTGGTCGAAGGATTGATGAGTTCGAGCGTTTCTGTGCCGTGCGGTTTGGTGAATCTACCGTTGATATAGATGTGGTCTAGCGTTTTCATGGGATCTCCGTGGATGAACGAAACGTTGATCTCATCTTAGGCGGCGCGCATGAACTGGGGTAGATCAATGCTGTGGGAGGATTGCCTGATTCTGCCGAAATCGCAAAGGGGAGAGGAGCGGGAGTGGCTACCAGCAAGCAATAGTTTTAGTGATAATTTGTAAATTTTTTAAAGAGGCGCTGCAGAACCATACATCACCTGGTATTTTTGAGGGATGGAAATTTCGAGTTGCTACTGCTTCTTCTATCCAGACTATGACGTCGTAACCGGTACACTTATTTCGGATGTCCCGACATCGCAAGCCTAGGTTCGCGCTCAATGCAATCAACCAGAAAATCCATCACGACTTTCACTAATGGACTACGCCGAATGTCCGGATACACAATCATCCAGATCTCTCTCTCGGGTGCTTCCACTTCCGTCGGCAGTTGAACCAGTTCCGGGTCGATCTCGCCGACCATTGTGGGCAAAACGACCGCGCCAACATGGTCCCTTGCCGCTATTTGCTGTGACATCAGGTCACTCGCAAAGAATGTTATTGGACGATCTGCCCTAATTCGATGTAACCAAATTTGCTGTGGCAGATGATCGAGCGACTCGTCATAAGAAATGAATGTCCAACGCTCGGGAGGACGTCGGCTGAACTCGCGCGTACCGTAGAGCCCGAATCGCACCACACCTATCTTTTTTCTGATCAGTTCGCCTTCCTCAGGACGAACGGTGCGAATCGCAATATCAGCTTCTCCCTTACTCAATGCTGCCAAAGATGTGGAAGGCTGCAAAATCAAACGAAGCTTGGGATGCGCGGCTCGTAGCGCCGCTATGCGAGGAACTATGCATGCTCGTGCGAGTGACGGAGGAGCGCTAACTCGGACAGCGCCTGCCAGCCCGATAGAGGCCGTACGCGAGCGCTGCTCTATCAAGCTCGCCATTTGCTCCATGTTCTGCGCCAGAATGGCGACAGCTCGCCCGTCTTCTGTTAGCGGGCGACTCCGGGGAAGTTTATCGACAAGTCGCAAGCCCAATGCCTTCTCGAGCGACTCTATCCGTCGCCCTACCGTAGCGTGTTCGATACCTAACTCTCTGGCAGCGCCCGAGAGTGATTCCGTGCGCGCCAGTACCGTAAATATGTAGAGATCTTGCCAATCAAACATCGGTAAATATATTCACGGAAAGGGTGAGAAATTTGGGAATTTTCAATCGACTATCGCCGTTTTATCATGCTTCTCAGAAAACGGGAAGTAAATAGAAAAGAGCGTGGGTTCTCACCTGCCGCTGTCTGCACCGATCGGACTGGGTAGTCGGCGAAAGCGGAATTCTTTTCGATCTTCCTGCAAAACACATTTTTAAATCGTCTGAAGGGAAGAAATCCAGTGAAAGCCATCACCATAGAGCAATATGGCGGGCCGGAAGTAATGCAAAAGCGCAATGATGTGCCGGAGCCTGAAGTACGAGCGGGTCATGTGTTGATTAAAGTTGTCTGCGCTGGAATTAATTTTATGGATGTACATACGCGCCAAGGAAAATACGCAAACTCGCGGACATATGGAGTGCGTTTGCCTTGCACTTTGGGAATGGAAGGCGCGGGTGAGGTGATGGCGTTTGGTCAAGATGTCCAAGATTTTTCCGTTGGCGATCGCGTCGCATGGTGCATCACCTGGGGTAGTTATGCGGAATACATATCCGTGCCCGCAGCGCTAGTGGCCAAGATTCCGGACAACATCACATAT
>DATHMC010000037.1:0-6797 GCA_035487495.1 Undibacterium sp. | reverse complement strand
CTGTTTGATGCCTATCCCATGAAAACCAAGCCCGCCGACACTGCGCCAGCTTCCGGGCAACCTGCCGGACAAGACCAGCACGGCAAAGTCCTGGCGGAAAATATGTTGCGCAATTCCTCGGTGCGGGCGACCGAAGCCAGGATCAATGTGCTCGCCGTTCTGCTGGACAACCATTGCGCCCTGTCGCACCAGGAAGTGCAGGACGCCCTGCAGACCATGGACAGGGTCACGCTGTACCGGGCGCTGGATTGCCTGACCGATGCCGGCCTGACCCATAAGATCGCCGGCGACGACAGGGTTTTTCGCTACAGCACCGGCAGCGAACATGCCGACCAGCATGTCGCTGGCGGCATCCAGCATCAGCACGGCCATTTCAAATGCACGCGCTGCGCCCGGGTGTTCTGCCTGGACGACGAGCACGGTTATCACGGCGCCGAACCCGCGCCTCCTTCATTGAAGGAACAGTTGCAGGCAACGCTGCAGCACACACTGGGCCGCGGCTTTCAAAGCCACGACATAGAATTGACCATTAAAGGCTGGTGCGCCGACTGCGCCAAATAGCGCCGCGTACATAACCAGCGATTTTCCCGCAATTACCGCATAGAAGACGAGATTACAACATGGCACTGATCCCTACCACTATCCTGACCGGTTTTCTGGGCGCCGGCAAAACCACCTTGCTGAACCGCATCTTGCAGGAAGAGCACGGCCACAAGATCGCCGTGATCGAGAATGAATTCGGCCAGGAAAACATAGACAATGAAATCCTGGTGCAGGACAGCAACGAACAAATCGTGGAGATGAACAACGGCTGCATCTGCTGCACCGTGCGCGGCGACCTGATTGTCGCGCTCAGCAAGCTGGCGGAGCAAAAACGCGCCGGAACTTTGAATTTTGACCGCGTCATCATAGAAACTACCGGCCTGGCCAACCCCGGCCCGGTGGCGCAAACTTTCTTCGTGGATGACGAAGTCGGCACTCACTATATGCTGGATGCAGTGGTGACTGTGGTCGATGCGCGCCACGCGATGCAACAACTGGACGAACACGAAGAGGCGCAAAGGCAGGTTGGCTTTGCCGACAAGATCTTGCTGTCGAAGACCGACCTGGTCGACGCGCAGCAAGTTGCCGCCTTGCGCACGCGCCTGACGCGCATCAATCCGCGCAGCAGCATCGTGCCGGTCGACTTTGGCAAAGTGGCGATTGCCGAAGTGCTGGATTTGCGCGGCTTCAACCTGAATGCCAAGCTGGAACTGGATCCCGATTTCCTGCAGGCGGAGGAAGAGCACGAGCATGATCACGAACCTGAACACGTGCATGATGAAAATTGCCAGCACGATCACCATGACCACCACCATGCGCACCACACGGACGACATCGCCGCTTTTGTATTCAAAAGCAACAGGCCGTTCGATACCGCCAAGCTGGACGAGTTCCTGGGCGGCCTGGTGCAGGTATTCGGGCCGCGCATGTTGCGCTACAAGGGTGTACTGTTGATGGATGGGGCTGACCGCAAGGTCATCTTCCAAGGAGTACACCAGATTATGGGCACCGACGTCGGCGGCAAGTGGGCGGACGAAGAATTGCGCGAGAGCAAGATGGTTTTTATTGGCAAAAATCTACCGAAAGATATTTTTATTGAAGGATTAAGCCAATGTTTGGTATAAACTAGCGGGCTACTGAGGGCGGCTATGCCGCTTTAGGTAAATGATTAGCGTCCTATAGCGGTCATTTACTTTGTCAGTAAGGGGAGGATAATGGCTTTACTTGGATTGCTTTTATGGAATTTAGTGATAATCTGAACCATGAACTGAGTTCCAAGCTATTACTTGTACGTTAACCCGTCGTATCGAAAGTTAAGCGAAGTGGCAACTAAATCACCTAAATCGACTGCAACAGTCAATGCGCCTGCAACTCTGCTCACCGAAGAAGAAATTCTGAAGATGGGTGAGAAGGACTATATGAACGATGCACAACTGGCATTTTTCAAGGCCCGTTTGCAACAGCTTGAGAAGGATTTGCTTAAAAACGCCGACGAAACAACAGAACATCTGCGTGAAACCGTTTTGGTTCCCGATCCAGCAGATCGCGCCACGATAGAGGAAGAACATGCGCTGGAGTTGCGCACCCGCGATCGTGAACGCAAATTGCTGAAAAAAGTACAACAATCCATCGCCAGCATTGATGACGGCGATTACGGTTGGTGTGAAGAAACCGGCGAACCCATTGGCATTCCCCGTCTGTTGGCACGTCCGACGGCTACCCTGTCGCTGGAAGCGCAACAAAGACGCGAAATGAAGCAAAAGCTGTACGGTGACTGATTTGCAAGGCACTATCATCTGAAACGCTTGATCAAAAAGCGTGCAGGAAGAAGCTGCGCGCTTTTTTTACGCCTTGATATGCAACTAAGTTGCAATTTTGCGAATCCCACCGGAGCCATTTGAGCCGCTCATCTACATGTGTAATTTTTTGTAAATTGGAAACTATTTCAATTCCCTGTGATCCAGAATTGACGCCCGGATTGCCCCCAATCTGATGGATGGAAAATCCGCATTTGCGCTTATAGTCTGCCAAGATGGCACGATACCCACAATAATATGCAGTTATTGTGAAATCATTAATAATCGCAGCCGGTACGCTTTACAACAATTGAATGAATGGGGCTATACTTTAATCTCGCAACTGGGCGCCGCTGCCGGTGCCCGTGGATCTTTTTATTCGAGGTAACAGTTAGCGGTAGCTCCAAAACCTAATAAACAGGATGAACGTGGGGATTTTTTCGCTTTTCGGTAAGAAGAACGAGCAGAAGGACAGTAGCTCCCCTGCCAAGTCTTCCTCTAAGAACTCGCAGTCCAGGAGTGTGGATACCCCGTCGGACAATGCTCTTAGCGACGAAGCAATTACCCAATCCGTGCTGGCCCAAAAGCATAAGGCGCGCGCCACGGAACGCAAGATCGACGCGATAGAATTTGAAATGTCGCGCGATATCGTCCGCTCCAAACCCGGCGGTAGCAGGAATACCACAATAGGCGGACCGGTGACGCAAACCACGTCGGCGCCGACCAGCCAGCCGGCGAATGCGGCGCAGGGCCGGGCAACCAATCCCGCGCCGCAATTGGCTGCCGAATTCCAGAGCACGATGCCCCTGATTGGCCCTAATACCGCCTACCTGCTCAGCAGTTCCGACACCCTCGGCCGCTACGACGCCGTGGCCGCGGCCACCCTGGCGCCGACCGAGTCGGTGCCGGTATTGGAAGAGGCTGCCATCCTGTTTGCCAGCGGCCAGTCCGAAGTGGCGGAGCAAATGCTATTGGGCTGGGTACGCCTGGATAGCCAGGGGCCAGCGGCCCAGCTGGGCTGGCATATGCTGTTTGACCTGTACCAGATCACCGGCAAACAAGCCCCGTTTGAAGCCTTGTCGCTGGAATACGCCAGCAAATTCGAAACTTCGCCGCCCAATTGGGTAGACTCTTCCCGGCAAGCCGCCGATACCGACGGCAAAAATCATCCCAGCGACATCCCCACCGTCTCTTTCCCGAGGCAACTGGATGGCGACGTCGTCAAGCTGCTGGAAAAATTGCAGGAACTCAGCCGGAACAGCCGCACCATCAAACTGGAATTCACCCGCGTGAAGCTGATAGACCCGGCCGGTTCCGCCTTGCTGCTGAATGCCATTAAAACCCTGAACAAATCCGGGCACGACCTGATACTGGTCGGCGCGCACGAGTTGACGGTATGCCTGCGCGGCATACTGGAGGTAGGCCGGCGCGACGAAACCGAAGCGCCGTGGCTGCTGTTGCTGGAAATTCTACAGCTGCTGCAGCTGGAACAGGTGTTTGAAGAGACCAGCATAGACTACTGCATCACGTTTGAAGTGTCGCCGCCGTCTTTCGTCGCCCCCAAGAACAAGGTCACGACTTCGCTGCCTGAAATCGAAGCCGCGCCGGCACCGTCAGACCGTTTCATGATGCCGGCGGTGATAGAAGGCAAAACCGACAACCTGATCAGCCTGATCACCGAGCATGCACAGCAACGCCGCACTATCTTGCTGGATTGTTCGCAGCTGGAAAGGGTGGAATTCGGCGCATCGGCGCAATTGCTGAGCGGCCTGGTGCCGCTGGCGACCCAAAAAGATACCGAGATACAGTTTCATGAAGTCAATTACCTGGTCATGGCGCTGTTCAACGCGATGGGCCTGAAAAACGTGGCGGCCATTTTTCCGCGCAAACAGTGAAAACTCTGCGGCGGTTGTGCGGCGTCGTTTACCGTCCAGACCTTGCAAACGCAAACGGCTGCCCCCATTTCCTTTAGCACTGGTGCATTAGGGCATGTTCTCTCGCCCCCACCATGCAATATCAACAACAGCCTGTATATCCAGCGCCAGCGCAATGCCTCGCAAAGCCGAAGCACTGCATGGCCGCCTGAATCAAGCGATTATTGGCAGGATTGCATCACCATCATTTTTTGAGGTCCATATGGAACAATTTCACGGCACCACCATCCTGTCCGTGCGGCGCGGCAACCAGGTTGCGCTGGGCGGCGATGGCCAGGTTACACTGGGCAATATCGTCATCAAAGGCACCGCGCGCAAGGTGCGCAAGCTGTATCACAACAAAGTGCTGGCAGGGTTTGCCGGCGGCACCGCCGACGCCTTTACGCTGATAGAACGCTTTGAGGCCAAACTGGAAAAACACCAGGGCAACCTGATGCGCGCCTCGGTAGAACTGGCCAAGGACTGGCGCACCGACCGCATGCTGCGTCGGCTGGAAGCCATGCTGCTGGTGGCCGACAAGGAAACCACGCTGGTAATCACCGGCAACGGCGACGTGCTGGAGCCAAACGACGGCATAGGCGCGATCGGTTCGGGCGGCGCCTTTGCGCAATCGGCGGCTAAGGCCTTGCAGGACAATACCGATCTATCCCCCATCGATATCGTGAAAAAATCACTGATGATCGCCGGTGAATTGTGCATCTATACCAATTTGTCGCACACCATAGAAACGCTGGAATAAGCTGGAAAACAACATGAACATGACCCCCCAAGAGATAGTCTCAGAACTGGACAAACACGTCGTCGGACAGGGACGCGCCAAACGCGCGGTAGCGATTGCCTTGCGCAATCGCTGGCGCCGCCAGCAGGTGGCGGAGCCTCTGCGCCATGAGATCACGCCGAAGAATATCCTGATGATAGGGCCAACAGGCGTCGGTAAAACCGAGATCGCGCGCCGCCTGGCCAAACTGGCGGACGCGCCTTTCATCAAGATAGAAGCCACTAAATTTACCGAAGTCGGCTATGTGGGCCGCGACGTCGATACCATCATCCGCGACCTGATAGATATCGGCATCAAGCAAACCCGCGAAGCTGCGACCAGGAAGGTGCGTGCACAGGCTGAGGATGCGGCAGAGGACCGGGTATTGGATATCTTGCTGCCGCCGCCCCGCGACTTCGGCTTTCACCCTGCCCCTGCAGCGACCGCAGAAACTGAAAGCAGCAGTGCCGCTACCCGCCAGACCTTCCGCAAACGCCTGCGCGAAGGCGCACTGGACGACAAGGAAATCGAGATCGAAGTTGCCGAGGCCGGCCCGCAAATGGAAATCATGGCCCCTCCCGGCATGGAAGAAATGACCGAGCAGATCAAGAGCATGTTTTCCGGCATAGGCAGCGGCCGCAAAAAATCGCGCAAGCTGAAGATCAGGGATGCGATGAAGCTGCTGATCGAAGAAGAGGCCGCAAAACTGGTCAATGAAGATGAGCTGAAGCAGCAGGCGATCGCCAACGTGGAACAGAACGGCATCGTCTTCCTGGATGAGATAGACAAGATTGCCAACCGCGCGGAAATGGGCGGCGCCGACGTATCGCGCGCCGGCGTGCAGCGCGACCTGCTGCCGCTGGTGGAAGGCACGACGGTCAATACCAAATACGGCATGATCAAGACCGACCACATCCTGTTCATTGCGTCCGGCGCCTTCCATCTGGCCAAGCCTTCGGACCTGATCCCGGAATTGCAAGGCCGCTTCCCTATCAGGGTGGAGCTGGAATCGTTGTCGATAGCCGATTTCGAACGCATCCTGACCAGCACCGACGCCTGCCTGACCAAGCAATATGAAGCGCTGCTGGCGACGGAAGACGTGAAGGTCGATTTCAGCAAGGAAGGCATAGAGAAGCTGGCTGAAATCGCCTACTCCGTGAATGAAACCACCGAAAACATCGGCGCCCGCCGCCTGTACACGGTGATGGAAAAACTGCTGGAGGAAGTGTCCTTCGATGCACACCAGAAGAGCGGCCAGACCGTGGTCATCGACGCCGCCTATGTCGATGAAAAACTGGGGGCGCTGTCGGTCAATGAAGACTTGTCGCGCTATGTTTTGTAGCTAAGGTAAAATCAAAAGCCCGGTATATCCCGGGCTTTTGATTTCTGAGGGGTAGGCATGGCAAATAAAACGCTGGGCACGCGTCAAAAGCTGAGTTTTCGCATAGAGCCTTCGCAAGCCAAACCGCGCAATCCGGTAGCGATAGCGGCCAAACAGCGCGCGGCAGGCCCGCATCGCAAATCGGCATCAGCGCTCAGGCAGGCGCACAAGCTGGCCGTCAAGAAAACGGCCACCGAGACTTAGGCCCTAACTCAGCTCTTGTTTGGCGTCCCTGGCCAACAGGCGCCCTATCATTTGCTGCACCGGCACATCGTCAAACAGCACTCCGGCCACCGCATCGGCAATCGGCATTTCCACGTTCAATTTGGCCGCCAGCGTTTTCACCGCCTGCGCGCAGCGCACGCCTTCCGCCACATGCCCCAGTT
>DATHMC010000036.1:0-4832 GCA_035487495.1 Undibacterium sp. | reverse complement strand
ATCCTTCTTCCGCTTTGCTGGAAGTGCTGGATCCGGAACAGAACCACACTTTCTCCGACCATTACATCGAGGTGGATTTTGACCTGTCCGATGTGATGTTCGTGGCGACGTCCAACTCCTACAATATCCCGCCGGCATTGCTGGACAGGATGGAAGTGATACGCCTGTCGGGTTACACCGAAGACGAAAAGACCAGCATTGCGCAACGCTATCTGCTGCCCAAGCAGATCAAGAACAATGGCCTGAAAGAAGAAGAGATCAGCGTATCGGAAAGCGCGCTGCGCGATATCGTCCGCTACTACACCCGTGAGGCCGGCGTCCGTTCGCTGGAGCGCGAGATCTCCAAGATCTGCCGCAAAGTCGTCAAGATGCTGCTGCTGAAGAAAAGCGACAAGAAGGCCGTCATCAATTCCAAGAACCTGGACAAGTTCCTGGGCGTGCGCCGCTACGATTTCGGCGTGGCAGTCAAGGACAACCAGGTGGGCCAGGTGGTAGGTTTGGCCTGGACCGAGGTTGGCGGCGACCTGTTGACGATTGAGGCCGTCTCCATGCCTGGCAAGGGCGGCGTGATACGCACCGGCACCCTGGGCGACGTGATGAAGGAATCGATCGAGGCGGCACGCACGGTGGTCCGCAGTCGCGCCAAGCGCCTGGGCATCAAGGCCGACGTGTTCGAGAAGAGCGACATCCATATCCACGTGCCGGAAGGCGCAACGCCGAAAGACGGCCCTTCGGCGGGTATCGCGATGACGACAGCACTGGTGTCGGTATTTACCGGCATACCGGTGCGCGCAGATGTGGCGATGACAGGCGAGATCACTTTGCGCGGCGAAGTCCTGCCTATCGGCGGCCTGAAGGAAAAACTGCTGGCGGCGCATCGCGGCGGCATCAAGACCGTATTGATCCCTGAAGAAAACGCCAAGGATCTGGCTGAGATCCCGGACAATGTCAAAAACAGGCTGGAAATCATTCCCGTGCGCTGGATAGACAAAGTGCTGGAAATCGCGCTGGAGCGCCAGCCGGTTGAACTGGTCGAGGAAGAGGTGCCGGTGGCTGCGACGGCAGCCAAGGCTGACGGCCAGGTGGACACTGGCGTTGTGAAGCACTAAGCTGCTTGTTGGATTGTTTGCTGAAAGCGCCCTGGATAAAGCCGGGGCGCTTTTTTATTTCTCGCTACAGCGCGTGATAGAAGATGGACGTATGGCGAAATAAAACCCAGTGGCGTATCTGCGCGGCGGCGCCAGCAGCGTCGCTCTAGCTATGTGGGTCGGGGAGTGTGTCGCCATGCCTGCCACCGGTGGGGGGGCAGGCCTCGGATAGTCGCCCCTCCCGCGCAGGAGGGGATGTCTGTGGCAAGTATGGGGGGTCAGGTCCAGGCCCTGACCAGGCCCACCGCCAAACCTTCCAGTGAAAAATCTTCATCCTGCTCGCCTATCTTGATATTTGGATAGTCGGGATTTTCTGCCAGCAGTTCTATGATGGAGCCGGTACGCTTGTAGCGTTTGACGGTCACGTCTTCGCCAAGGCGGGCGACGACGATCTGGCCGTTCTTGGCCTGATCGGATTTCTTGACTGCCAGCAAATCGCCGTCCAGGATGCCTGCATCGCGCATCGACATGCCGCGCACTTTCAGCAGGTAGTCCGGCGTGGCGGAAAACATGGCGGGATCGACGGTATAAGTCTTGTCCACATGCTGTTCCGCCAGGATGGGCGAGCCGGCCGCCACGCGGCCTATCAACGGCAGGCTGAGCTGCATCAGCGCAGGGTGGGGCAATGCCAGTTGCATGCCGGTAGTTCGGGCGCTGTCGTGCGCCGATTCGCGCAGCCGTATGCCGCGCGAGGTGCCCGGTGCGATCTCGATCACGCCTTTGCGCGCCAGCGCCTGCAGATGTTCCTCTGCCGCATTGGTGGAGCGAAAGCCCAGTTCATTGGCAATCTCGGCGCGGGTCGGCGGAAAGCCGGTGTTCTGGATGGCATCCTTGATCAGCGTCAATATCTGTTCCTGGCGTGCAGTAAGTTTTAGCATGTGTTTTCTCTGATGATGGGGCCGGTGTATATAAGCACAGGCTGCTTATATGCTCAGCCTGTATTTTTGTACAGTATAGCGTAAAGTATGGCGATAAACGCAAGTGCCAGGCAAGAAAACCAAGGAAATTGTGGAAAAAACTAATTTTTTTTGCTTGCAAGCGGAGCGCCTGGCGACGAGGCGGCGAGCCGCAGGGAATAAACGGCGGAGGCTATTGAATAAATTGCCAAAACCGAGTATAGTCGTGGGCTTTCCTCTTCCCGCACTCGTCTTGACGCCGAGGCGGGCTATTTTATTGTCCACAAGGAGAATATATGCGTCATTATGAAATCGTATTTATCGTACATCCAGATCAAAGCGAGCAAGTGCCTGCAATGATTGAGCGCTACAAAGCTAGCGTTACAGCCCGCAACGGTCAAGTTCACCGTGTGGAAGACTGGGGCCGTCGTCAACTCGCCTACATGATCCAGAAGCTGGCGAAAGCTCACTATGTTTGCATGAACATCGAGTGCGACGCTGAAACTTTGCTTGAGTTGGAAACAGCATTCAAATTCAATGATGCCGTTCTGCGCCACCTCACAGTAAAAATGAAGAAAGCTGAAACAGCTCCTTCGCCAATGATGAAGGCAGTACAGAAGGAAGATGCTGCCAAGACTCAACGCGTTGAAGCGCCGGCAGCTTAATTCTTAAGAATTTAACCTGTTAGAGGACGCAACAGAAATCAGTGAACCAGCTTAGAGTCGTCGCCAGTATTGCGGAAAAAGGGACGTTGCGTTATACGCCGGCCGGAATTCCAATAGCTTCAGCAGTATTGATGCATAGCTCCCAGCAGACAGAGGCCAACACAAAACGCCTGGTCGAATTTGAAATGGCCGCAATAGCAGCGGGTGAAATTTCAAAACGATTCATGGAGATAGAGTTGGGCGTAGTCATGGCATTCACCGGTTTTTTGTCGCGCAAGAACCGCAATAGCAAAAGCCTCGTATTTCACATCGTTGAATTTGAGGCCACAACTTGATTAGGAGCCAAAAATGGCATTCGGTAAAAAATTTGATAAAAGCAAGCTGAAGCAAAAGCGTCAGCAACAAAATCCACTGTTCAAGCGTAAGAAATTCTGCCGCTTCACCGCTGCGCACGTAGAACAAGTTGACTACAAAGACATCGACACACTGAAAGACTTCGTGCAAGAAAACGGCAAAATCATGCCAGCGCGTCTGACAGGTACTAAAGCCCTGTATCAACGTCAAGTTGACACAGCAATCAAGCGCGCACGCTACCTTGCGTTGCTGCCATACACTGATCTGCACACAGCGTAATTGACGGCTGAACGTTTAGGAGAAAAATATGCAAGTTATTCTGATTGATAAAGTCGTTAATCTCGGCAACCTGGGTGATGTAGTTCGTGTTAAAGACGGCTACGCTCGTAACTTCCTGATCCCACAACGCATGGCGCGTCGTGCGACAGCGGCAGCGATCGCTGAATTCGAAGCGAAACGTGCCGACCTGGAAAAAGCAGCAGCCGAAAAATTGGCCGCAGCTCAAAAGCAAGGCGAAAAACTGAGCGGTCTGACTGTTCAAATCTCGCAAAAGTCCGGTGTCGATGGCCGTTTGTTCGGTTCCGTGACTAACCACGACATCGCTGAAGCGTTGAGCAAGCAAGGTTTCGCGGTTGAAAAAGCGCAGATCCGTATGCCGGTTGGCCCATTGAAGATCGTTGGCGATCACGGCGTGTCCGTTGCTTTGCACACTGACGTCGTTGTTGAGGTAACTGTTTCGGTATTGGGCGAGCACGCTTAATACTAAACATCATTGATGTTGAAAAGCCGGGTTCGCCCGGCTTTTTTTGTGGGCACTTGCGATCTTTTCAGGGCTCGCAGTTTGCGGCGCTGTTCGTGAAATTATTGTAATGTCAATTTTCCGGGAAAATAATTTGGCGAATTTACGTCCTGTGCCGTATTCGATACAAACCGGCTGTTCGCCGCAACTTCAGCTCCTTTCCATATTGAATTAGCAGGTATAATGCGCGCCATGAAAGCACCTTCTGATCCGCAACTCGACTCCATCCGCGTTCCCCCGCACTCCATAGAGGCAGAGCAGTCTGTGCTCGGTGGCCTGCTGCTGGATAACGCCGCCTGGGACAGGATCGCGGATTTTATCCGGGAGGACGATTTTTATCGCTACGACCACCGCATTATTTTTGCGTGCATGGTCAAGCTGATCAATGGCTCCAAGCCGGCGGACGTGATTACCGTGTTTGAAGCGCTCACGGGCTTGGGCAAGGCCGAAGATGCCGGTGGCCTGAGCTACCTGAATGCGCTCGCGCAAAATACCCCGTCGGCGGCAAATATCCGGCGTTACGCAGAGATCGTGCGTGATCGCGGCGTCTTGCGCAAACTGATTACCGTCGCCGATGAGATTGCCGGCAATGCCTTTAATCCCCAGGGCAAGGAAGTCAAGCAGATGCTGGACGATGCCGAGTCCAAGATTTTTGCGATCGCCGAAGAGGGCGCGCGCGGGGCGCAGGGCTTTACCGCGATCCAGCCGCTGCTGACGCAGGTTGTGGAGCGTATCGACGAACTGTACAACCGCGACCACACCAGCGATATCACCGGCGTGCCTACCGGCTTTGCCGACCTGGACAGGATGACCTCCGGCTTACAGCCGGGCGACCTGATTATCGTCGCCGGACGTCCTTCGATGGGTAAGACCGCGTTCTCCATCAACATCGGCGAAAACGTCGCGATCGACAGCGGCTTGCCTGTTGCCGTCTTCTCGATGGAAATGGGCGGAGCCCAGCTTGCGATGC
>DATHMC010000035.1:0-13329 GCA_035487495.1 Undibacterium sp. | reverse complement strand
CTGGACTATGCGAAGAAACATTATCACGATGTGCTGATTATCGATACCGCCGGCCGGCTGGGCATCGATGAAGCGATGATGCAGGAAATCACTGCGCTGCATGCCGCGGTCAAGCCGATAGAAACGCTGTTTGTCGTGGATGCGATGCTGGGCCAGGATGCGGTGAATACGGCCAAGGCCTTCAGTGACGCCTTGCCGCTGACCGGCATCGTATTGACCAAACTGGACGGCGACTCGCGCGGCGGCGCGGCATTGTCGGTACGCCATATTACCGGCAAGCCGATCAAATTCGCCGGCGTTGCGGAAAAACTGGATGGGCTGGAAGCCTTCGACCCTACCCGCATGGCCAATCGCATCCTGGGCATGGGCGATATCCTGGCGCTGGTGGAAGAAGCGCAAAAAGGCATGGACGTCGCGGCCGCCCAGGACCTGGCGCAAAAGCTGAAGGTGGGCGGCAAGTTTGACATGAATGATTTCAAACTGCAGCTGACGCAAATGAAAAAGATGGGCGGCCTGTCGAACCTGATGGATAAACTGCCGGCGCAACTGCAGCAGGCGGCCAACGGCGCCAATATGGGCCAGGCGGAAAAACAGGTGCGCCGCATGGAAGGCATGATCAATTCCATGACGCCGCTGGAACGCGCAAAACCGGAACTGATCAAGGCATCCCGCAAGCGCCGCATCGCCACCGGCGCCGGCGTTCAGATTCAGGAAGTGAACCGCATGCTGGCGCAATTCGACCAAATGCAATCGATGATGAAAAAGCTGAAAGGCGGCGGCATGATGAAGATGCTGCGCGGCATGAAAGGCATGATGCCGGGCCCGGGCAGGCGCTAAGCCAGCGTCCAGACCAGCGTTTTACGCCATTTTCGACAAGGACGGCGCCGCATCCGGCGCCGTTGCCATTTTCTGCTTTTCCCCTCTGAAACCGTCGTAAAAACGGCCCGCACGCTTGTTTTTACGCTCCCGCCCGTTGCCCGCTGCTGTATAGGATACATTTTCAGCAAAAAGCCGCAAAAAACACTTGCATCACTGGGAAAACCCCACCACTATTAGCGATGCGTGAAATGACGCATTTTCCACGATATTTGTGAAGGAGGCTTACAGATGGCAACAGCACCAAAACCACCAGAGGCAAAAAAGCCCGCTGCGAAAAAACCGGCAGCGAAAGCGGCCCCAGCGAAAGCAGCAGCTCCTAAAAAAGCAGCAGCAAAACCTGCTGCCAAAGCAGCTAAGCCAGCAGCAGCTCGCAAGCCAAACGCAGCGTTCATGAAACCAATGACGATTTCCCCTACCCTGGCCGCAGTGATCGGTGCAACACCTATCCCGCGTACAGAAGTCACCAAAAAAGTATGGGAATACATCAAGAAACACAAGCTGCAAGACGAAGCGAACAAGCGCAACATCAACGCTGACGACAAATTGAAGGCTGTATTTGACGGCAAGAAACAAGTCTCAATGTTTGAAATGACCAAGCTGATTTCCGGCCACCTGTCTTAATAAGGTACCGCAGTTTCGTTGGGAGACTTATTGGGACTTAAATCCCAATCCCAAACAAAAAAGCCCGCATCGCGCGGGCTTTTTTGTTACTAGCATTTTGAGAAGTGCTGGAAAAACTAGAGTACCCTCGCCGTCGCCGTCGCCGTCAAAGCACTGCTTTAGCACGGTGGACAACAACGCCACGCCAATTTTTCAGCAGCCTCTAGGTCTTGTATTCCCAGCGTTTCCAGGCCGACAGCACCGTATTCGGATACTCGGACTGGCCACGGCTGCCGTTATACCTTCCCAGCGCCATAAACAGGTTGCCGCCCTCCATGTCGATGTACATGCGCAAGATGGAACAGCCGTAGCGCAAATTGGCCTGCATCTGGAATAGCTTTCTGGCGTCGCTATCGCCAATCACGCGCGACCAGAACGGCATCACCTGCATATAGCCGCGCGCGCCCACGACAGAAGTCGCATATTTGCGAAACGCCGACTCCACCTGTATCAGGCCCAGCACCAAGGCAGGCTCCAGTCCCGCCCTTTTGGCTTCATACCAGACCGTTTCCAGTAATTCCAGGCGGGTCTGGTTATCCGGCAAACGTTTTTTGAGACGCTGAGACATTTCACCCAGCCACTGCAGGTATTTGATGCGTTCATCGATATCGGTAAAACTGGCCCGCGGCGGCCGCGATTCGCTGACCGCCTTGGCCAGTGCGATCCGCACCGCATCGGCCATCGCCTCTTCTTTCTGGTTGCCGGCGATGGCAAGGCTGCCGTTCAACCCCATCAGGCCGGCCAGCAGCAAACATAGCGCCCAACGTAACGAAGGCAGCTGGCGCCGGCTTAGGAAGCGCAACAATACTACTTCCCTTGCAGTTTTTGCAGGACGAACGCCTGCATTTCCGCCACCGGCACAGTGCTGGCCGCGGCATCGCGTCGCCCCAGGTATTCCAGCATGCCATCCTTCAAGCCGCGATCGCCGATCACGATACGATGCGGCACGCCGATCAGTTCCCAATCGGCAAACATGGCGCCCGGCCGTTCTCCGCGATCATCCAGGATCACATCGACGCCCGCCGCCAGCAGGGAAGCATACAGGCTTTCGGTTGCGGCCTTGACCGCCTCGCTGCGGTCCATGCCCATAGGACAGATCACCACTTCAAACGGGGCAATCGCTGCCGGCCAGATGATGCCCTTATCGTCGAAATTCTGTTCTATCGCGGCGCCCAGGATACGGGTAACGCCGATGCCGTAGCATCCCATCTGCATCAGCTGCGGCTTGCCGTTCTCATCCAGGAAGGTGGCTTTCATATCTTGCGAATAGCGGGTGCCGAGCTGGAACACGTGGCCCACCTCTATGCCGCGCTGTATCGCCAGTATGCCTTGGCCGTCCGGCGAAGGGTCGCCCGCCACCACATTGCGCAGATCGGCAACCACAGGTTCCGGCATATCCCGGCCCCAGTTGGCGCCGGTGAAATGGAAGTCGGCTTCGTTGGCGCCGCAAACGAAATCGCTCATCAGCGCAACGGTGCGATCCGCCACCACCTTGACCGGCAGCTTGGTATTGATCGGGCCCAGGTAGCCGGGCAGCGTGCCGAAGCTTTCGACAATTTCTGCTTCGGTCGCGAAACGATAATTGGCGAGGCCGGGAACCTTGGCCGCCTTGACTTCATTCAGCTCATGGTCGCCGCGCAGCAGCAACAGCCAAACCTGTTTGCTGACCTTTTCCTTTTCTTCGGTTTCTACCGTCAGCACGATGGACTTGACCGTCTGCTGCAAAGGCAGGCCGAGCAGATCCGCCACGTCTTCGCACTTGGCCTTGCCCGGCGTTGCGGTCTTATGCAGCGCGGCCTGGGCGGGCGCGCGCTCGTCGGCCAGCGGCAAGGCTTCTGCCGCTTCCATATTGGCGGCATACTCGGAAGTGGGGCAATACACGATGGCGTCCTCGCCGGTTTCCGCAATCACGTGAAACTCGTGCGAACCGGAGCCGCCGATCGCGCCGTTGTCGGCCGCCACCGCGCGGAACTGCAAGCCAAAGCGGTTGAAAATCCTGACATAGGCGTCGTACATCACCTGATAGGATTGCTTCAGGCCTGCGGCATCGCGATCGAAGGAGTACGCGTCTTTCATCGTAAATTCGCGCCCGCGCATCAAACCGAAACGGGGCCGGCGTTCATCGCGAAACTTGGTCTGGATGTGATAAAAATTGATAGGCAATTGACGATACGATTTGATATCGGAACGCACGACGTCGGTGATCACCTCTTCCGAAGTCGGCTGGATCGCGTAGTCGCGGCCGTGCCTGTCTTTGACGCGCATCAGCTCCGGCCCCATCTTGTCCCAGCGGCCGGTTTCCTGCCAGAGTTCCGCAGGTTGCACTACCGGCATCAGCATTTCTATCGCGCCGGCACGATTCATTTCTTCCCGGACAATATTTTCCACCTTGCGTATCACGCGCAAACCCATCGGCATGTAGTTGTAGATACCCGAGCCCAGACGCTTGATCATGCCGGCACGCATCATCAACTTATGGCTGACGATTTCGGCATCGGCAGGTGCTTCTTTTAACGTAGAAATAAAAAATCGTGTAGCGCGCATGACAATGATTCTTTTCAAAAATTGAGGGTTATAATCAACCCAATTTTAAAGGATTAGCTGGCTAATGCGCCCACTCTTTGCATATTTGATGACGGAAACTGCGTTTTATCTGATGAATAACGTGCCGAGCAGAAGAAAAGCACGTTATTTCTAAGCGCAGCGTCGCCCTCACATCCTCAGGGAAAGCCGTTTAGCCACAGAAAGTTTTGAGGTTGAACATGCTAGATCGTGAAGGCTTTCGGCCTAACGTAGGCATTATATTGCTTAACGCCAACAATGAGGTCTGGTGGGGTAAGCGCGTGCGTGAACACTCCTGGCAATTCCCGCAAGGAGGGATCAAGTACGGCGAATCCCCTGAGCAGGCGATGTTTCGCGAACTGGAAGAGGAAACCGGTCTGCGGCCAGAACACGTCAAGGTCATCGGTCGCACGCGCGACTGGCTGCGCTATGAAGTCCCGGACCATTTCATCAAACGCGAAATCCGCGGCCACTATCGCGGGCAAAAACAGATCTGGTTCCTGCTGCGCATGGTGGGCCGCGATTGCGACGTCAACCTGCGCGCCAGCAGCCATCCGGAATTCGACGCCTGGCGCTGGCATGAATACTGGGTGCCGCTGGATGTCGTGATCGAATTCAAGCGCGGCGTCTATCAACTCGCCTTGCAAGAATTGTCGCGCTTTCTGAACCGGGCCGAGCACGGCAGCGCTGCGCGCCAGACCAGTCGTTACCTGCGCCAGCAGCATCAGCCGTCGCCCTGCGACGACAAGCAGTCCCAGCAATTGCCAACCGTGCCTGCGGTACAGGCGCAGGGTGACGATACTACCGATACGGAAAAAACCAAGTAATTATGCTAAAAAAATCTCTACACCTGACAGCGCTGCTGGCGGCAGCCTTTTTGAGCCTGAGCCTTCCCGCAGCGGCCCAGCAAGCGGCGGACGATGAAGATGAAATAGAAAAAGAGTGGAAGGAGGTTGCCGCGCAATTGCCGGAAGCGCCCAAAGCAGAAAACCTGGTTTCCTTTTACGACAGCGGCACCCAGTCTTTCGCGATCGACGTCAAGTCCCTCACTATCGCAGCGGATGGCACGATACGTTATACGCTGGTGTCGGTCAGCAGGGGCGGCGCCAAGAATATCAGCTATGAAGCGATACGCTGCGAGTCTTTTCAAAAGAAGCTGTATGCATTTGGGCGCCCAGACGGCAGCTGGTCGCGTTCGCGGCGCAATGAGTGGAGCGCCATTTCCAATCTGGCGGCAAATAAGCAGCACAGCACGCTGGCGGTCGATTACTTTTGTGAGGGCAACACCGTTGCCGGCAGGGCTCCAGCCATCGTGGAAAGAATCAGGAAGAATCAAACCGTGCTGAAGCAATACTAATGCCGCAAAATTGGCATCAGTGAAGCTCAAACAAGCCTCCCGGACGGAGGCTTGTTTTTTTACAGCAGGACCAGGTTATCCCTGTGGATCAGTTCTGGCTCTTCAACAAAGCCCAGGATAGCCTCTATCTCCGACGACGGACGGCGCTTGATGCGGCGGGCTTCGGCGCCGGCATAATTACTCAGGCCGCGCGCAATCGCGACGCCGGCCTCGTTATAACAAGTGACCACTTCGCCCCGTCCAAACTCGCCGCGCACGTCCAGCACGCCGATAGGCAGCAGGGATTTGCCTTCGGCGGTCAGTTTTTGCACCGCCCCCGCATCCAGCACCAGTTGCCCGGCCGTTTGCAGATGATCGACCATCCACTGCTTGCGGGCCGCCAGCGGCGCCATTTCCGAAATCAGTTGCGTGCCTATCGCTTCGCCCTTGGCCAATCTGACCAGCACATTGTCTTCGCGCCCCCAGGCGATCACGGTATGCGCGCCGGACTTGGCGCCGCGCTTGGCCGCCAGTATCTTGGTCAGCATGCCGCCGCTGCCGAGGCTGGAGCCGGCGCCGCCAGCCATTGCTTCCAGCGCCGGATCACCGGCCCTGGCTTCATGCACAAACTCGGCATCGGGATGCTTGCGCGGATCGGCTGTGTACAGGCCCTTTTGGTCGGTCAGGATAATCAGCGCATCGCCTTCGATCAGGTTGGCGACCAATGCCCCCAGGGTGTCGTTGTCGCCGAACTTGATTTCATCGGTGACGACCGTGTCGTTTTCATTGATGATGGGCACGACGCCAAAACGCAACAGGGTGAACAGGGTGGAGCGCGCATTCAGGTAGCGCTCGCGATCGGCTAGGTCGGCGTGCGTCAGTAATATCTGTGCCGTCCCTATGCCGTGCGTGCGAAAACTGGTCTCGTAGATCTGCGCCAGTCCCATCTGCCCGACGGCGGCGCAAGCCTGCAATTCATGGATGCCGGTAGGCCGCTTGTCAAACCCCAGCCGCTGCCGTCCTTCCGCGATGGCGCCGGAACTGACCATGACGACTTCCTTGCCGAGCGCGCGCAACTGCGCGATCTGCGCGGCCCATTTTTGTATGGCGGCCTGATCCAGGCCCTTGCCATCATTGGTCACCAGCGAAGAACCTACTTTGATAATCAGCCGTTTGGCTTGTTGAATGACAGAATGCATAGGAAATCTACAATGACCTGCTTACAAAACTGCGTGTTGATGATGTCGGCACAATCGGCCGCATGCCTGGGAACTGCTGCCTACCCTAAGCCTGGCACGGCCAAATTTGGTGCACTTATGCCAAATTCCGAAACAAGTTCAAATGTGATGCTGGCGTACGGATAGTATGCCGTATTTGCAGGGCCGCCATGGTATGCCGGCCGCGATGAAGGTACAACTCCTTCGACTCGCGATAAATAATACCTGGTTCATGCATTATTTATCGCGGTCGAAGACGACCAGGCTTAATTATTCGACAATCTTGAAACGAGGATCGTCCGGGTCGATGGACATGATGCCTTGCGCTTCCTGCACCATCTGGGTCTCTTCCGAACGCTGCTCTTGCTGGCGCTTTTCTGCCAGATAGGAATAGATCTCGGTGACCAGGTCGTCGCAGCCTTCGCGATTCAATGCGGATATCTCGAATACCGGCCCCTTCCAGGCGAAACGCTTGATGAAATCCTTCACCTTTTTCTTGCGTTCATCTTCTGTCAGCACGTCCAGCTTGTTCAATACCAGCCAGCGCGGCTTTTCATACAGGGATTCGTCGTACTTGCGCAACTCCTTGATCAGGGCCTTGGCCTCCTTGACCGGATCGACGGCATCGTCAAACGGCGCCAGATCGACGATATGCAACAACAGGCCGGTGCGCTGCAAGTGGCGCAGGAACTGTATGCCCAGGCCGGCGCCTTCCGCCGCACCTTCGATCAGACCGGGGATATCGGCGATCACAAAGCTTTTCTCGTGACTGACGCGCACCATGCCCAGATTCGGGTGCAAAGTGGTGAAGGGATAGTCGGCGATTTTCGGACGGGCATTCGATACAGCGGTAATGAAGGTCGATTTACCGGCATTCGGCAAACCCAGCAAACCTACGTCTGCCAATACCTTCAACTCCAGTTTCAATTCGCGGCGCTCACCTTCCTTGCCGTCGCTGCGCTGGCGCGGGGCGCGGTTGGTCGAGGATTTGAAGTGGATATTGCCCCAGCCGCCCTCGCCGCCCTTGGCCAGCATGACTTCCTGGCCGTGCTCAGTCAGGTCGGCGATGACTTCATCGGTATTGCGGTCGCAGATCAGCGTACCTACCGGCATGCGCAGGAAAATATCGTCCGCGCCCTTGCCGTAGCAATCCGAACCGCGGCCGTTTTCACCGTTCTTGGCCTTGTGCAGCTTGGAAAAGCGATAATCCACCAGGGTATTGATGTTACGGTCGGCTACCGCAATGATGCTGCCGCCCTTGCCGCCGTCACCGCCATCGGGGCCGCCGAAGGGCCTAAATTTTTCACGACAGAAGGAAGCGATGCCATTACCGCCATCACCTGCAATCACTTCAATTCTTGCTTCGTCGATAAATTTCATTTCTGTCACCTAAAAAGAGCTTAGAACTCGTTTCATAAATAGCAGTGCGCCGGGAATGCGTACAGCCATTTATGAAATAAGTTCCGCTAAATCCCGCTCCCGCCTGTCTGGCTAGAAACCGGATTTATCATGATTCTCTTGAAACTAAAAAGGCTCTACCAATGGCAGAGCCTCTATTGAACAAGGCTTACGCCTTATCTCGTAAAGCCTTTCGTAGTGCTGGCTTAATTAAGCAGCTTCTACAATCGCGTATTGGTGCTGGGAAGCGCCTTTGATTGCGAATTTGACTTTACCGTCGATCAACGCGAACAAGGTATGATCCTTGCCCATGCCGACATTTTCGCCAGCGTGTACACGTGTACCGCGTTGACGAATGATGATGCCGCCTGCATTGATAGCTTGGCCGCCGTAAACTTTAACGCCGAGTCGTTTTGACTCTGAGTCACGGCCGTTGCGCGTGGTGCCGCCGCCTTTTTTGTGTGCCATTTAAGAACTCCTTGGTATCTACTATTCAGACTTTAACAATCAGGGCTTAGCCGTTGATCGAAACGATTTGTATTTCAGTGTAATTTTGGCGATGGCCTTGGCGCTTCTGGTAATGCTTACGACGACGCATCTTGAAAATTCTTACTTTGTCGTGACGACCTTGTGACAATACCGTAGCCTGCACCGTAGCACCGGAGACCAAAGGAGCACCAAACTTAATGGTGTCACCAGCGCCCAAAGCGAGCACTTGATCAATGGTGATTTCGGAGCCAATGTCTGCAGGTATCTGTTCTATTTTAAGTTTTTCACCAGCGACAACTTTATATTGTTTGCCACCGGTTTTTATGACCGCGTACATGTGAAACCTCATCAAATTATAAAAAAGGATTTTTTTTCCTGACGGCAAAACACTGCTTAAATCGGGAAAACCTCCAATTATACATAGACTTAGCTTGGCAGTCAAAAACAATCTGCAAATCCAGACTGACTTTCCACCATTTAGTCAAGATTTGTTTTTTGCCATGTGTCCCGCACTGCGCGAGTAGCGGTATTGATGTCTGGAACGCACGCCATCGCCACGGGCATCGTATAATCTCGCTATTCTTCTCGATTTGCCTTATCGATATCACGTATTTTTTAGCAGGTACCACTTTGTCTGCCACAACCACCACCCAGAACCTCATTTCCGACACGATCGCCACCGATATGGCTGCGGTCAACCAGGTCATCCGAACCAAGCTGCATTCCGAAGTCCCTCTGGTTAACCAGATCGCAGAGTACATCATCAGTGCTGGCGGCAAGCGCATTCGCCCGGTGCTGGTGTTGCTGGTTGCCAACGCCTATCAATATAAAGGCACGCACCACCATGAGCTGGCGGCGATCGTCGAGTTCATCCATACCGCAACCCTGTTGCATGACGATGTGGTCGATGAGTCCTCCATGCGGCGCGGCCGCAAGACGGCCAATGCGCTGTTCGGCAACGCGGCATCGGTGCTGGTGGGCGACTTCCTGTACTCGCGCGCCTTCCAGATGATGGTGTCCATTAATAATATGCAGGTGATGCAGATCCTGGCGGACGCGACCAATGTGATTGCCGAAGGCGAGGTGCTGCAGTTGTTGAATATGCACAATCCCGATGTGACGGAAGAACGCTATTTGCAGGTCATACGCTCCAAAACCGCGAAACTGTTCGAGGCGGCGGCGCAAGTGGGCGCCCTGATTGCCGGCGCCACTCCGGTCCAGATAGAAGCCGCTGCCGAATATGGGCGCTCTCTCGGCACGGCGTTTCAGCTGATCGACGACGTACTGGATTATTCCGGCAACGCCATTGATATAGGCAAAAACGTCGGCGACGACCTGCGTGAAGGCAAACCTACCTTGCCGCTGATTTATCTAATGAAGAACGGCACGCCGGCGCAACGCGAACTGGTGCGCACCTGCATAGAGCAAGGCGATGAAAGCCAGTTCAACGCCATCCTGACCGCGATTACCCAGTCTGGCGCACTGGACTACACCAAACAAGAGGCCCACAAGGCGGCGGCCAGCGCAGCGGCGGCAGTCGCCCCTTTGCCGGACAGTCCCTACAAAGAAGCTTTATTGGCATTGAGCAACTTCGCTGTAGACAGGAACCATTAACTCGCGCCATGCCTGAGCCGGATCAAACTCCCACGTCCTGTCAGAACTTGGCGAGCCACCCGGCCCAGCCCGACTTTATTAACATCATTGCATCAAACTTATCGTGAACAGCGTTCCTTTATGGGTGCAACTCGTCGGTCTGGCAGGGCTTATCCTGCTGTCAGCTTTTTTTTCAATGACGGAAACCGCGCTGATGGCCGCAAACCGGCATCGCCTGCGCCATCTCGCCAAGCGCGGCAACAAGCTGGCGATTACCACGCTATGGCTGCTGGAACGGGTGAACAAGCTGCTGTCCGTGGTCCTGATTGCCAACACGGTCATCAATGCGCTGGTCACCGCCCTGGTCACCTCCATCGCCATATCGACTTTCGGCAACCATGACAAAGTAATCACTATCGCGACCGGCGTAGTGGCTTTCCTGCTGATCGTTTTTGCAGAGATCGCGCCCAAGGTAATCGGGGCCACTTATCCCGAGAGAATCTCGCTGCCGGCCAGCCTGATACTTCGGCCGTTGATGACGATAGGCCAGCCGGTCATCTGGTTCGTGAACCTGTTTGTCAACCTGCTGCTGGGCTTGCTGCGCATCAATCCCGGCGCGGCCGGCCGCGAGCATCGATTGTCGCCGGAAGAATTGCGCTCCATCGTGCTGGAAGGTGGTAATTTCATTCAACAAAAGCATAAAAGCATCCTGCTCAATCTGTTTGACCTGGAAAGCATCTCCGTCAATGACATGATGACGCCGCGCTCGCAAATCGAAGCGCTGAACCTGGCCACCCCGGTGGAGGAGATCAAGCAGCAACTGGTCACCTGCTATCACAACAAACTCCCCGTGTATGAAGGCGAAATCAATAAGATCATAGGCATACTCCATGTGCGCAAAGCCGCTGCCTTGCTCAGCAAGGGCGACGACCTGCAGACCGAGCACTTCCGTGAACTGTTGAGCGCCCCGTATTTCATTCCTGAGGGCACCGACGTGTTTACGCAACTTCAATACTTCCAGGAAAACCGTGAAAAACTCGGCATCATCGTGGATGAATATGGCGAAGTGCAAGGCTTGGTGACCCTGGAAGACATCATTGAAGAAATGATAGGCGAGTTCACGACTTCCATACCCGGCAATGCCGGGGTCGACAGTTTTGCCTGGAATGAGCAGGGAGAATGCCTGCTGGAAGGTGCCACCACCTTGCGCGACATCAACAAGCGCCTGAAACTGGCCTTCCCGCTCGATGGCCCTAAAACCTTGAATGGCTTGCTGCTGGAGATTTTGCAGGATATCCCGGAGGCAAATATCTGCCTGAAAGTCCCGGACTGCATCATTGAGGTGGTCCAGGTTCAGCATCAGGCGATCAAGATGGTGAAGCTGATACAGACAGGCAAATCCAGCTAATTCGCAACATTTTCGCTGCGGCTGCTGCGGAAAGTATGGCAAGGCGAATCACAATTACCCTAAAAACAAGAACAGTCTTATACTAGAACAACATCTGTGTTATGGCCGGAACGCTACTGCGCCATGCAGAAAAATCAAGGATTGCCAGCAGTTCGCTCGCTTGAGTTCCCTTGCAACAACACCTTGTATCAAGTAAGTGCTTTTTGCATTATCCTAGAGCAACTCTTTGTCTAGTTCAACCTTATCTCAAAGACCCTATGGCTGCAGTTTCTCCTACTCTGACATTACAATCCGGCAGTTCAGGGCTCGCCAGGGCATTGGCGCAGGCCAATGTGCTGGCCATGCCGCAAATTGACGGCATCAGTAAAAAAGCCCAGACGGATAAATTGCCGTTTATTGACGCCTTGCTGCAAAGCGGCTTGATCAATGCGCGCGATCTCGCCGCTTTTTGTTCGGAAGCCTTCGGCTATCCTTTGGTCGACCTGGCTGTCGTGGATGAAAGCTTGCTGCCGGAAAAAATTGTCGATGGCAGGCTGATGCAGACCCAGCGCATAGTCGCGCTGGCAAAACGCGGCAACAAAATATCGGTCGCCGTATCCGACCCCACCAACGCGGCGGCAATCGACCAGATCAAGTTCCAGACCGGCATGGGCATAGAGCTGGTGGTAGTGCAGCACGATGTGCTAATCAAGACCCTGGAAAGGCTGAGTAAAACCTCCGAGCAAAGCTTGAACGAGCTGTCCGGGGACGACATGGAAATCGACTTCAATGAAGAAGAGGTCGTTCCATCTGCAGCCGCCGATGCTGCGGCATTGGAAATCGACGATGCGCCTGTCGTCAAATTCCTGCAAAAAATGCTGCTCGACGCAATCAATATGGGTGCGTCGGATTTGCACTTTGAACCCTTTGAAAAATTTTACCGCATACGTTTCAGGGTCGACGGCGAACTCAGGGAAATTGCCCAACCACCATTGGCCATCAAGGAAAAACTGGCGTCGCGGATCAAGGTGATTTCCAAGCTGGATATTTCCGAAAAGCGCATTCCGCAAGATGGCCGCATGAAGCTGGTGATGTCGGCTTCGCGTTCCATCGATTTTCGCGTCAGCACCTTGCCTACGCTATTCGGTGAAAAGATAGTGATGCGTATCCTGGACGGCTCGCAGGCACAAATGGGGATCGATGCGCTGGGCTACGACCCGGACCAAAAAGAAATCTTGATGAATGCGATCACGCGTCCGTACGGCATGGTGCTGGTGACCGGTCCGACCGGATCAGGCAAAACCGTATCCTTGTATACCTGCCTGAACGTCATCAATAAGCCCGGCATCAATATCTCCACCGCCGAAGATCCGGCGGAAATCAATTTGCCGGGCGTGAACCAGGTCAATGTGAACGACAGGGCCGGACTGACTTTTGCCGCCGCGCTGAAATCCTTCCTGCGCCAGGATCCGGACATCATCATGGTGGGCGAGGTGCGCGATCTGGAGACGGCGCAAATCGCGACCAAGGCCGCGCTCACGGGCCATTTGGTGCTGAGCACCTTGCATACCAACGATGCGCCCAGCACCATCACGCGCTTGGCCGACATGGGCATCGAACCGTTTTTGATCGCGACCTCGGTGCGCCTGGTGATCGCGCAGCGCCTGGTGCGCAAGGTCTGCAAGGAATGCAAGGTGGAGGATCAGGTCAGCTCGGAAGAACTGCGCCTGTTGGAAATCAGCGAGGCGGAAGCCAAGACCATCAAGTTCTACAAGGGCGCGGGCTGCACGGTATGCGCCGGCACCGGT
>DATHMC010000034.1:0-5556 GCA_035487495.1 Undibacterium sp. | reverse complement strand
CGATGCGCATCCGCCGCAATCCCGACGCGGTGCGCGCCACGCATCTCGAACTGATGGGCGAGGCACTGCAGTTCGTCGAGGCATCGATCGACGGCAAGCCGTATGCCAACGTTCACGCGCACGAGCACGGCCTCACTGTCGACAACGTGCCCGATTCGTTCGAGCTGACGCTGACGGGCATCTGCAATGCCGCGGCGAACACGACGCTGTCGGGCCTGTATGTGTCGAGCGGCAACTTCTTCACCCAATGCGAGGCCGAAGGCTTCCGCCGCATCACCTTCTTCCCCGACCGCCCGGACGTGATGGCCAAGTACACCGTGATGCTGCGCGCCGACAAGGCCCTGTACCCGGTGCTGTTGTCCAACGGCAACCTGCTGGAGCAGGGCGACCTGGGCGACGGCCGCCACTACGCCAAGTGGGAAGACCCGTTCAAGAAACCGTCCTACCTGTTCGCGCTGGTCGCCGGCAAGCTGGTATGCCAGGAAGAAAAATACAAGCTGAAATCCGGCCGTAAAGTGTTGTTGCAGGTCTGGGTGGAAGACGGCAACCTGGACAAGACCCAGCACGCGATGGATTCGCTGAAAAACAGCATACGCTGGGACGAAGAGCGTTTCGGCCTGGAGCTGGACCTGGATCGCTTCATGATCGTTGCCGTCAGCGACTTCAATATGGGCGCGATGGAAAACAAGGGCCTGAACATATTCAATACCAAGTATGTGTTGGCCAACCCCAGCATCGCGACCGATATCGACTACGCAGGGATCGAGTCGGTAGTGGGGCATGAATATTTCCACAACTGGACCGGCAACCGCGTGACTTGCCGCGACTGGTTCCAGTTGTCGCTGAAAGAAGGCCTGACGGTATTCCGCGACCAGGAATTTTCGGCCGACATGGTCGGTACCGCAACCGGTCGCGCGGTCAAGCGTATCGAAGATGTGCGCCTGCTGCGCCAGGTGCAGTTTTCCGAGGATGCCGGCCCCATGGCCCATCCGGTGCGTCCTGACTCGTTTGTCGAAATCAATAATTTCTACACCGTCACGATCTATGAAAAAGGATCGGAAGTGGTGCGTATGTACTACACACTGCTGGGGCATGACGGCTTCCGCAAGGGCATGGACCTGTACTTCCAGCGCCACGACGGTCAAGCGGTCGAATGCGATGACTTCCGCGCCGCGATGGCGGATTCCAGCGGCCGCAACCTGAAGCAATTCGAACGCTGGTATAGCCAGGCCGGCACGCCAAGGGTCAAGGTTGAGAGCAGCTATGACAAAGCGAGCAAGACCTATGAGCTGAGCTTGAGCCAGTCTTGCCCTGCTACGCCGGGCCAAGGCAAAAAATTGCCTTTCCATATTCCGGTGGCGGTCGGCCTGTTGAATGCCAACGGCAAGGACCTGGTGCTGAACCTGGAAGGCCAGGCCACGCCATCCAAAGCGACCACCGCAGTGCTGGAACTGACTGCCGCCAAGCAGACTTTCCGTTTCACCGGCATAGCGAAGGAACCTACACCTTCGTTACTGCGTAATTTCTCCGCCCCTGTGGTGCTGGAATACGATTACACCGATGAGGAACTGGGTCATCTGCTGGCGCATGACAGCGATCCGTTCAACCGCTGGGAGGCTGGCCAGCGCCTGGCGATGCGCCGCCTGGTCAAGCTGACCAAGGCGGTGTTGCAGGGCGAGGTGCTGGAGCTTGACAGCATGTTCATCGAGGCTTTGCGCTCTACATTGAACGACAGGACGCTGGACCCTTCTTTCCGCGAACTGGTATTGAGCCTGCCGTCGGAAGCGATGATTGCGGAAGAATTCACGGAAGTGAATCCGCAGGCGATCCACCAGGCGCGTCAATTCGTGCGCAGCAGCCTGACCCAGCACCTGCGCGCCGATCTGCTGACTGCGTATGAAGAAAATCTGACCCCAGGCAAGTACAGCCCGGATGCAGTTTCAGCGGCGAAGCGCGGCTTGAAAAACCTGGCCTTGTCTTACCTGCTGGAATGGCCGGATGACGCCACCTTTGCATTGGCGAAAATCCAGTTCGACGATGCGCAAAACATGACCGATCGTCTGGCGGCGTTGACGACGATGACCAATTTCTCCGGTTCGGCTAAAAATGCCAAGGTATCGGCGCAGGCACTGCAGAGCTTCTATAAGGATTTCAGGAAAGAAGCGCTGGTCATCGATAAGTGGTTCATGCTGCAAGGCACGGCGCGCACTACCGATGCGGCCAAGGTGCGCGAGTTGATGAAACATCCGGCTTTTACGCTGAGCAACCCTAATCGCGCGCGCAGCCTCGCGTTCAGCTTCTGCAACGCCAATCCTTCCCGCTTCCATGCAGTAGACGGTAGTGGGTATGCGCTATGGGCTGACCTGGTGATCACGCTGAACAAGCTGAATCCGCAAGTTGCCGCCCGCCTGGCACGCAGCCTGGACCGCTGGAACAAGTACCCCAAGGCTTTGCAGGTGCAGATGAAAGCCGCGCTGCAGCGCGTGGCCGATACCGGCAAACTGTCCAAGGACGTGCGGGAAGTAGTAACCAAAGCGCTGGCATCCTGAGCCGGCAACAAAGATAAATGGGAACAACATGAAACGTGTAAGCCTGACGCAGTATCTGGTAGAAGAGCAGCGCCTGAACAATTCCATCCCGGCGGAATTGCGCCTGCTGATAGAAGTCGTGGCGCGTGCCTGCAAGACCATCAGCCACGCCGTAGGCAAGGGCGCCTTGGGCGAGGTGCTGGGCACCGCCGGGAGTGAGAATATCCAGGGCGAAGTGCAAAAGAAACTGGATATCCTGTCCAATGAGATCCTGCTGGAAGCCAATGAATGGGGCGGCCACCTGGCGGCGATGGCGTCGGAAGAAATGGAGTCCATCCATCCTATCCCGCACCGCTATCCGAAAGGCGAATATATGCTGCTGTTCGATCCATTGGACGGCTCCAGCAATATCGACGTCAATGTTTCCATCGGCACCATCTTCTCGGTATTGAAAGCGCCGGACGGCATGTCCGCGCCGACCGAACAGGATTTCATGCAGGCAGGCAACAAGCAGGTAGCCGCAGGCTATGCGGTATACGGCCCGCAAACCGTGCTGGTGCTGACGACCGGTAACGGCGTGAATTGCTTCACGCTGGACCGCGAGATGGGATCATGGGTACTGACCCAGCGCAATATGCAAATCCCGGCCGATACCAAGGAATTTGCGATCAATGCATCCAATACCCGTCATTGGCATCCGCCAGTGACGCGTTACGTGAATGAAATGCTGGCCGGCAGCACCGGGCCGCGCGGCAAGGACTTCAATATGCGCTGGATCGCTTCCATGGTGGCGGACGTACACCGCATCCTGAACCGCGGCGGCATCTTCATGTATCCCGCCGATGCGCGTGAGCCGGACAAGCCGGGCAAACTGCGCCTGATGTATGAAGCCAATCCTATGTCCATGATTGTCGAGCAGGCCGGCGGCGCCGCGACCGACGGCAAGCGGCGCATGCTGGATATACAGCCGGAGAAGTTGCACCAGCGCGTGCCGGTATTCCTGGGGTCCAAAAATGAAGTGGAACTGGTGACCCGCTATCATCAGGAATAATGTGAAGTGATGAAAAAATGAAAAAGCGCCCGACGATTTCTCGGGCGTTTTTTTATAGAACTCATTTCATCAATAGCAGCGAGTGCGAACGGGTCTATTTGGGATGCAGTGCAAGGCGCGTCGCGACGCAAAGAGTGGTTCTCTTTGCTAGCGTCGCAACGCTGCAATGCGCCCAAATAGACCGTTCCCGGAGGGTTAGCCCCAGAAAAGGCGCTGGACTGCGTTGCACTCGTTGTGAATAGCCCACTATTCACTGCCTCGCACGCCTTGCCAGCGCCTTTTCTGGGGCTAACGCATCTCACTGGTATTGATGAAATGAGTTCTAATAAATTGCTGGCGCGTCAGACGTGCCAGACCGGGTATTTCTGACAAATTTTTAGAATTTATGCGTTATACCGAGGCCAAAACCGGAAGGGTCCTGTCCTGCGACCAATCCCGTTATCGGATTGCCGGACAGGTTGTACGACGCATATCGGTCATTGTTGATTTTGGTATACGCCGCCCATAATTCCGTCCTTTTCGACAGGTTATAACCGTAACCCAACGCATACTGGCTGGCGCCCGATTCCGCCCCCGGCTTGCCGATTCCGCCTATCCCTGCCTTTGCATTTCCGCTGGCATCCTGGGCTCGCACATAGGATGCGCGGAATATGCCATTTCCGAGCTGGTGGGTAGCGGCGAGCTGCCAGGCATTGCGGCTCAGGCTGGTGGCGGCGGTCGGCTCATAGCGCAGCTTTTCCCAGGCAAATCGCAAACGGGTATTCCCCAGGCTATATGCGGCGCCCAGCTTGTGACCGACGTCTGCGGTATTGGCGGCAAAATAATCGGTATGACGTTCAAAGCCATAGGCCAGGTATACAGGGCCTGCTTCGTAGGTCAGCAAGCCCGACATCATGCCTGGATTGCTGCCCGCAGTTTTTTCTTCCTTGGCGCTCACGGCTATCCTGGCATTCCAGCCATTCAGGCTGGGACTGAAGTATTGCAACAGATTTTTCTGGCGGCGGTCGAACGAGGCCGGTGCCACGCCGTTGGCGGCGGTGACGAAACCATTCCCCATGATGGAGTTGGAGGCGAAGATGCCGGCCGTAAAGGGGTCAATCGCATAGACAGAGACAAAGCGATAAGGCGACTCCCATATGCCGGCCAGGACCTGGCCGAATTTTCCGCGCAAGCCGACGCCGGTATTGCGGGTGAATTCGCCGCCGGCCCCGGTGTCCACAAAGACATTCGACTCCAGCTGGAAAAAAGCCTCCATGCCGTCGCCCAGGTCTTCCTGGCCGCGGAAGCCTAGCACCGACAGGTTATTCGATATGCGGCCGGTATTTCCAGTACCCGCATTCACGCTTTCCGCGTCCACTTTCAGAAAGCCATAAATAGTGACATTGCCACCCTCGGCCTGGGTATTGGCATTCGTGCAAATGGGCATGGCTGTTGCTGTTAGTGCAATGGAAAACGCCAGTGGCCGGAATGAAGCAATGGACCTTACTAATTTTCGCACTCTTGATTCTCCTTGTGATCATCATTGTTGTGTGCAAATATTAGTACTTACAAAATTATATGTATACATATAATTTAATTAAAATACATAGAAATTTATAAAAAAGCGGATAAATCGAGAGGGAAAAGCGTATTGATATAAAAATTAAGCATGTCTGGCATTGAATTATTCATTTTCACTTATTTCAGCAGCGATACATACTCAAATGATCAAACGTGGAAACCGGCCGGCATTGTGCAGCAATAGCCTGAATGAACCGGCAAACAGCGCCAGTTGGCCGGACCAGCATATGGCACGACAAACACCGGACGCCTTGATCGCCACGATAAACACTACAGGAGCGAAGACTATGGGCAAGAGCTATGCGAGATGGGCGGCGTTGCTGGTTTGTATGGTGTGTGCGGACTGGGTTTGCGCCGCAGGTGCGCAGACTGTGCTGAGCAAAGAGCGTCCGCGCCTTCCGGAAAACATGATGAAGG
>DATHMC010000033.1:0-18734 GCA_035487495.1 Undibacterium sp. | reverse complement strand
GCGGCGGCGCAGGCGCTGGTCAAGGACCGCCTGCTGCTGCCGGAAGACGCCGAGCGCTACATCGCTGCGGCGACAGCGGCGACAGCGTTCTGATCACCCCGCCGCCGGCACCGGGCAGCTCACGCCGGTGCCGCCGAGCCCGCAATAGCCGTTCGGGTTCTTGGCCAGGTATTGCTGGTGGTAGTCCTCGGCGTAATAGAACTCGGGCGCGTCGCGCATCTCGGTCGTGATCTCGCCGCCGCCGGCGGCGTTGAGCGCTTGCTGATACATGGCGCGCGACGCCTCGGCACGCTGCTTCTGCTCCGGGCTCGTCCAGTAGATCGCGGAGCGGTATTGCGTACCGACATCATTGCCCTGGCGCATACCCTGGGTCGGGTCGTGATTTTCCCAAAAGGTTTGCAGCAGCGTGTCCAGCGAACATACGGCCGGATCAAACACCACCAGCACGGCCTCCGTGTGCCCGGTCAGGCCGCTGCACACTTCGCGATAAGTCGGATTGGGTGTGGTGCCGCCGCTATAGCCTACCGCGGTGGTCACGACGCCGGGGATGGTCCAGAACAGCCTTTCCACACCCCAGAAGCAGCCCATGCCGAATTGTATATGCGACAAGCCGGTGAAATCGCCCTGCAACTGGCGGCCATGCACAAAGTGGGCATTATGTATCGCCATCGGCGTGTCGCGGCCGGGCAGCGCGTCTTGCGCTTGCGGCAAGCGCTGCTTGAAGGCGCCGATTCCTGACAGTATCTTGTCCAGCATAGTGCTCTCCTTGATTGCGGATCTGATGTGGGTTGGATATGGGGTAAATTCTTGTTATTTCAAGCAAGGCCGAGGCATTGCCCGCGATTCATTTTGTCTTGGCCATGCCGCTTGCTTGCGAGGCGACCAGCACCGGAGTCTCGCGGTATAGGTCGGGGTACAGTTTTTTCAGATTGGCGATCTTGGGCAAGTCGAAGTGGGCGATATAGCCGGATTCCGGGTGCAGGGTCGCATAGTCCTGATGGTATTTTTCCGCCGCATAAAAAGCCGTCAGCGGGCTCAGTTGCGTGACTATTTTTGCGTGGTACAGGTGCGTATTGTCCAGTTGCGCGATGTAGCGCTCCGCGATCTGCTTCTGTGCGGCATCCTTGTAAAAAACGGCGGAGCGATACTGGGTGCCGGAATCCGGATATTGCCGGTTCAGCTGCGTAGGGTCGTGCGCCACCGAGAAATAGATCTGCAATAGCTTGCCGTAAGAAATCTGCTGCGGATCAAAGCTGACCTGTACCGATTCGGCATGGCCGGTGTTGCCGGAGCTGACCTTGCCATATTCCGCATTCTCTTTCGCGCCGCCGGCGTAGCCGGACACCGCATTCAACACGCCGCGGGTATGCTGGAACACCGCCTGTATGCCCCAGAAGCAGCCGCCGGCAAACACCGCGGTGTCTTGCGCGGCCGGGTTGGCCGGGATGCCCGCGGTCACCGCCGCTGCCGGCGGCGGGATCATGACGGCGGTTTCAGCTCTGGCATTGTGGATTGTGCAGACGAGCGCGGCCGCCGCCAGGGTGGCGGCAAACAAGCCCATACCCGTTTTGCTCAGGGAATGGCTATTTGGCATGGCATTGCTTTTGATCATGGCAGGCTCCGACTATCGATATAAGCGTACACCCATACGCCAATATATGCTGGCGGGGTAAGGCTATGTCGGACGACGGGTGGAATCCTTACAGTTTCAGCGCGCGTTTTGCCGGGCGAGGGCGACGTCTTCCGGTGTGCAATATTGCGCCAGCGCCTGGCTGACCGCAATTTCATGTTCCATCGATGTGGCTGCCACCCGCGCGCCAAAGAAATGCTGGTCGGGGCTGAAAGCATCAATCAGGCGCAGGCGGCCTTCCTTGTCTTCCGGCAGCTGTAAAACCACCGTCAGGTACCTGGATGCGGCCGGGTTGCTGATGCCTTGTACCGATGCTGGCGGCGCTGTCGGCGCTGCAGATGGCTCTGCTGCGGGCGCGGCTTCCGCAACGGCGGGGAGCAGGGTCAGTTCGGCGATGATTTCTTCCACCGAGACGCTAACGCTGGTGTGCGGCTCCGGCCATTTCCTCAAGCCGCCGGTCAGCACCAGCGCGACACCGCCGGTTACCTCGTACTCGGTGGCGGACATTTTTTCATAGTGGAAGGGCCCCCAGCCCGGCGTTCCATGTTTGCGGATGGCGATCGCTTCCAGCGCCTGCGCGGCCGGACTGCCCGCGTCCACATTGCCCAGCATGCCGACCGGCAGCATTTCGGCAGGGTTGCTCGTATTGCCCATGGCAGTTCTTCCTCGATTGAGTTGCGCTTGCAAAGGCCCGTATTGTAGCGCCATCGGGCTGCATGGGTGCTGTATCCGCTGCTATTCGACGCTTTGGAATAATTGCTTGCCTGCATACTTCTGCTCGCGCCGCAGCATCAGACGGTTTTCGTGCCGTGCGTCGCGCGATGTTGATAGAAATGCCATGCCGATAGCGATGAAATAATTGACCTTGATGCGCACAAAAAATCACGGCAAAGCCTACACCCCGCGCGCAGCGGGCTTGCGCCATACGCAAGCATGGGCGCTGCTGGGTGCGCCCGCGTGTTTCGGCCTGGAGCTGGATCAGTGGGATGTCTTCAAGACTGGATGCTGTACGACTTCGGCCTGCACGGCGCTGCGCAGGAAGCCGCCAAAAAGACGCTGGCGGCTGCACTCGGCACGCTGGGCTTGTGGGCGATACGCTAACGTGACTGGACCCTAATCCCAGGGCGGGCTGCCGGCGTCGGCCGCTGCGCCGATTGTCGCCTCGGGAGTGTGCGCCAGCGGCGTCATTTTTTGCCAACTGGCCAGCGCCGCCGAGGCAGCGGCGAACTGCGCCGTCTGCGCCTGGTATTGCCGCCGGAGTTCTGCTTCGGAATTGCCAGCTCTGCTGCGCTCCAGACGGAGCTCGCCCCCGGCAGCGGCGGGGATGGATGGGTCAAACCTGCGCTGCCCGGTCGGCAGCGGCAGATGCCTGGTTTGATTCCCGGCGCGCCGGTTTTTAAAGTCTGCGGTGAACTGGCTCTTGTCCGGCCAGATGACTTTTGCTTGTTCTTGCATGCGATCTCCTTGAATGGCCGCCATGTTACCGGGGCCTGATCGCGCGCAGAACAGGAGGATTGCGCAGCAGCTTGTAGGAAATGTCCGATGCCGCCTGGCTTAGTCGCTCAGCGCGGCCTTGGCGGCTTCTTCCGGCGTCAACCCCTCGTAAAACTGGTCGGTAAACCATTCGACCTCTTCTTCTATATGCTTCTGCGCCTGCTGCAGCGTGGCGCCGCCGGCCACGAGGTAGCCTTCCACTTCGATGCACCACTTGATCAATTCCAGGGTTTCTTCGTCCAGCTCTTCTTTCTTTGCCATGCTTGTTTCCTTGTCATCCACCCCATGCGGGGCTACAGGCGAAGGATAAAGGAAGCGAGGCGGGGTGACCACCATTATCGCAAGGCCGCCATTGAATTTTTTTCATAGGGTTTATTTGGTCATGTTTTTGGTGATTTTTTGTGAAGAGGATTAATTGTTATTGCATTAGCATCTATGCCCCAGCACAATGGAGCCGCAGTCCACTTCCCCACACGAGAGCATGGATACGATGCCTTCCGATAGCCTCAGCACCTCGCCGCCGGCGGGCAAGCGCTATCTACTTGCACCAGGGCGGAACTGGCCGCCTTCCTGCAATTCCCGCGGCCGCATCGCAGGAAATACTGCAATGTTTTTTGACGCTCGGGTTGTTGTCCCCTGATGGCGAGTATTAACTATGGATAAAGATAACAGGCAATAATGAACTCCGAACACCTGCAATTGCTGCTCACCCGCACCATGCCCTACGGCAAATACAAAGACCGCCTGATCGCCGATCTGCCCGGCCACTATCTGGGCTGGTTTGCGCGCGAGGGTTTTCCCCAGGGAGAACTGGGCGCGCTGATCGCGCTGATGTATGAGCTGGATCACAATAACCTGCGCTCCTTGCTGGACCCGCTGCGGAAGCGATAGGCAGCCAAATAACCGGATCAATGACCAAGACTGGGCTATAGTTCTGTCTGAGGCGCGAGGAGGGCTTGCGATGATATACAGAGTAGAGTTCAGGCTGGATCATGCTCCCGATCCCATAGAGTTTGATTTGCTGCTTCCCCAGCCGCCGTCGGAGGCGGAGGTCCTGTCCACTGTCATCCATAAGCTCAAGCCGCATGAGCCGGCGCAGCCTGTCGGCAATGCGTACGCCCGCGATCGCCTGATGGCGGAAAACGGACTTCTTTCCATCGCTTTGTTTGACGAGAAGGGCGCCGCTTTATTCGTGATTTGATTAGGACGTATTGTAATTTATTTAACGAGGCAAATTCGCCAGAGACCACAATGCGTGAGTTTACGATCCAGTCCAATCTCGCCGTCGATGCTGCCCAATTCGCAGCCGCGACTTCCATGCATTCCGTGAACTGGGAGCTGGCTCCCATCGTCAGGATGACTGCACCGGCCGCATGGAAAGACTGTTCGCTAGACCAATGGGAAACCGGCCGGCTTCTTTTTAAAAGCTGGATTTTTCTGTTCGGGTTTATCCCGGTAGACCTGCATGCATTTCGTCTGCAGGAAATTTATCCGGGCGTCGGTTTTCAGGAGCGCTCCTGGTCCTGGATGAACCGGGAGTGGAGCCACCGGCGCATGGTCGTCGCGCATGGCCACGGCTGCACTGTGACCGATCAGGTTGCCGTGGTCGGCCGCTTTCCCATCCTCTCTGCGCTGTTGATGCCTGTCTATAAATTCGTTTTCCGCCACAGGCATCGCCGTCTGCAAAATAAATATGGGAAGTCCGATCGGGCCATGTTTTCTTGATAACTCCTCTGCTATACTGACCGGACGGAATCGGACTCTTTTCGCGGAATCGTTCCGGGCGGGCCGTCCCCCAACCAAAGGAGATAAAAATTAAAATCCAAATCAAACGCTTGTCGCCTCACCAAAACGGCAAAGTAGCCGGAGTGCTGATGGCTGTAGTCTCCCTGGTCTTTGTGATACCAATGACGATTGTGTTTTCTTTTTTTCCGGGGCGGCAAGGGCAGGCGGACTTTCCGCCGGTATATATGCTCCTCATGTTTCCCGTGATGTACCTTGTGATGGGATATGTGATGACGGTAATCGGATGTGCGCTATATAACGCCGCATTCAGGTTTATCGGCGGCATAGAATATGAAAGCACGCAGGAAGATGCGTAAGCCGGCGTCTGAAGCCGACGTATCGTCGGAATGTAGCGGTCCGCATGAGGGCGCCTTATGGTAAGGCAGGTCTTAAATGCCTAAGTTGAACCTGCCCATTAGGCCCCGGAGCTAAGGCTGTGCACAATGAAAAATGACGATTACTCCGTAAAGCCGGTTGCATTGCCCGGTGAATCCCGTGTCGCCCATATATATGGGAAGACGGATCTGGCCGATGCCTATGCCATTCGTCTACCCGAAGGTGCCATCGCCGATCCTGAATTGCTTGCCCGTTTTGTCTTGTCGCATCAAGCGCCATGGGTAGCAAGCCTGATGCGATTGCGCGACGCGCTGGTGGCCGGATTTGGGATCAAGACGTCCAAGCAATTGCAAGATCTGGGTGATGCCCATGACGACAAGCGCATTTATCTCTTCAGGATTTATGCAACCAGCGCCAATGAAATCTTGTTGGGAGAAGACGACAAGCATCTCGATTTCAGGTTATCGGTGCTGCATCAGACCCAGGTTCAATCTACTGAAAGTTCATCGTATTTGGTCTTGTCGACGGTCGTGCATTGCCATAACTTTCTGGGCCGCGCTTATATCCTGCTGATTGCGCCGTTTCATCGACTGGTCGTGCAATCCAGCTTGCGCAGGGCCGCGCGCGCGGGTTGGCCGACTTCTCTTTGAATGGTTTGGAACGGCCATTCAATCCAGGAGTACTTCGAGTCCTTTGTCGATCCAAAAAATTTTCCCTGGCGCGTTGCGGAGCAACAGAACGCTAAGTGATGCTGCAAAGCGCAATAATCCTTTCGCGAGATAAGCTATCATCAACGCCTGACGAATGTCTTAAACATTGGATTTCCTGACGAAACCCAAGCATTCGCCTACCAGGAGAATTGAGCATGGCCGTTGCCCCCCGCGTCAATCCGGAAGAATTCTTTACTACCGATGAATGGGCGGCATTGACTGCGCGCTCGTCGTGGAAGGGGCTGCTGCTGGTGGCGCATTGCTGGCTGGCGATAGGCGTTGCGATGGTGGTCGGCGCGTTGTGGCCGTGGACTATCCCCGTTGCCGTACTGGTAATCGGCACACGGCAGCTGGGCCTGTTCATACTGATGCATGATGCGGCGCATGCCGGCCTGCACCGTAACCGCAAGGTGAACGACTGGGTGGGGACCTGGCTGTGCTCTTCCAGCATGGGTGCTTACCGGCCTTATCATTTGCAGCATCACCGGTATGTGCAGCAGTCCGAAGACCCGGATCTGGTGTTGTCGGCGCCGTTTCCGATCACCCGCGCCTCGCTGGTGCGCAAGATCGTGCGCGACCTGACCGGGCAGACCTTCGTCAAGCAGCGGTTTGGACATATCGCCCACAGGATTAAAAATCGCTCGGCAGACGAATCGGTGTTGAAGCTGTTTGCCGAGGATGTGGCAAAGGACAGGCGCTTCCTGATCGAGAACGGCCTGGGCTTGTTGATCTTCAGTATCGCAGGATGGTGGTGGGTGTGGGTGCTGATGTGGCTGCTGCCGATGATGACCTGGCTGCCGCTGGTATCCCGCATACGCAATATCGCCGAGCATGCGCTGGTGGCGCAGAATGAGGCCGATCCGCTGCGCCAGGCCCGCACGACCTATGCCGGTTTTGTGGAGCGCATCCTGGTCGCACCTTACTGGGTCAATTACCACGGCGAGCACCACATGTTTACTGGCGTGCCGTGCTGGAACCTGCCGAAAGCGCACCGCTTGCTGCAGAGCCGCGGCGCCGCGCACAGGATGGAAATACAGCCCGGCTATATCAGCCTTTTGAGGCTGGCCGCGCCGGCCTGAGCCTTGCGTGCAAAGCCAGGCCGGCTTGTCATCGGGCGTTTCGCATTTTTCGCAAACAGTGCACGGATATTTTTCTCCATTTCTTCGTCATCGCCTGTTGCGGCATGTCTTGGCACGACATTAACTCCGTATCCTTGTATTGCCATGCCGCTGCCCAGGCGCGGATTGAGTCGCACGATTCGGGTCATGGCGCGGCCTTGCTCAGGGCCTGTGCGGGGCTGGCGTCGGCAGCGGCCGCAACCCTTGTCCAGACCTGGGTCATGCCGGATTGCGGATCGCCCTTGTAGATGCGAAGTTGCAGCTGGTCGGGCGCCTGCAAGCTCATCAGGCAATCATAGGTTTCCCCGTTTCCACGGTTATAAATATGGCCCTTCCATTCGCGTCCGTTTGTCGGCGTGAAATCCCGCAAGATGGTCAGGCCTTGGGCGGGGCGGCTATCTGCGGCCATTTCCCCCGCGTCATTGCCGCTCATTGCCTGATTGCCCAGCACGCGCACGACGGAGCCGCATAGCGCCGGGCCGCAGGCGGCAATTTCAACTTCCAGGTTGCCGCTTTGGGTCAGCCATACGCCGCTTTGCGGCGTTGCCTGTGCCGTAGGCGCCGTCTGCGCTGTTTGCGCCGTTTGCTTCCTGGCCAGGCTTTGTCCGGGATATTCTTCGCCGCCGACTATATAGCTGCCTTCGGCCCGGGCTTGCTTGAGTTCGGCAATGACCTCGGCGCGGGTCTTGGCGGCAGTAAAATCCGTGGCAGAGGCCGTTCCTGCAAACCAGGGAAATGAGGCAAGCGACACGGCGAGCACGGCGATCGATTTGTTGACGTTCATGTTGATTCTCCTTTTGCGGCCCGCTTGCAGTTGCGCCGGGACGGCGGCATAGGGGGCTGAGCGGGTAAGTGGATTACAACCCTGCGATGTATCCGACATGTGTCCCGCGGGCTGGTTTTTGCAATCTTGTGTATCTGATTCACTCCCAGATACATTGGAATACAAAACTTGGCCCAACCGCCGGAAAATCGGATATAAAGCCAATATGAAACGAGTTCTGCATGTTGCGCCTTACTGACCCACTTGATTGCCGATATTTCCCGATGGAACAAGCTGACCATATATTGATCGTGGACGACGACCGCGAGATCCGCGAACTACTGACTGCCTATCTGCAAAAGAACGGGTTCAAGGTCAGTGCGGCGGCCAATGGCAGGCAGATGCGGGCCGCGCTGGAGCTGGCGCCGATCGACCTGATCGTCCTCGATCTGATGCTGCCGGGCGAAGATGGATTGGCGCTGTGCCGCGATTTGCGCGGCGGCGAAAACAAGGCGACCCCCATCCTGATGCTGACCGCGCGCGCCGAAGAGACCGACCGCATCGTGGGCCTGGAGATGGGGGCCGATGACTACCTGAGCAAGCCGTTTGCGTCGCGCGAACTGGTGGCGCGCATACGCGCGGTGTTGCGGCGCACCCGCATGCTGCCGCCCAATATGCGCGCGGGCAGTGCCAATGAAGCTGCGGCCATGCTGGCTTTCGGCGACTGGCGGCTGGATACGGTAGCGCGCCATCTGCTCGATCGCAGCGGTACCATGGTCATGTTGAGTGGGGCCGAGTATCGTTTATTGCAGGTGTTTGTCGATCATCCGCAGCGGGTGCTGACGCGCGACCAGCTGCTGAACCTGACCCAGGGGCGGGATGCAGAGTTGTTCGACCGCTCGATAGACCTGCTGGTCAGCCGCCTGCGCCAGCATTTGCTGGATGATGCGCGCGAACCGCGTTATATCAAGACCGTGCGCAATGAAGGCTATGTATTTTCTGCGGCGGTGACGCGGGTGGCCGGATTATCGGAGGGCGCGGCATGAACCTGGACGCCATTCGGGCGCGCCTGTGGCCGCGCTCCCTGTTTGGGCGCCTGACGCTGATCCTGTTTATCGGCCTCATCGCCGCCCACACGCTGTCCTTTGGAATGATCCTGTACGACAGGATGCAGTCGTCGAAGGCGATGATGATTTATTACCTGGGCAAGGATGTCGCCAGTTCCATCGCCATCCTGGAGCGGGTGCCCGCGGCTGAACGCGCCAGCTGGCTGGACAAACTGGAACGCAGCAGATACCGCTATGTGCTGGGGCCGGTAGCGGCGGGCGTGCCCGTGCATTCGTCGTTGGCAACCGAAGCCGTCGACGCGATTGCCGGTGCGCTGGGAAAGGCTTACGCAATAACGGCCACCACGACGGAATCTGCGCAAGCGCCTCAACTGGATCTGCATTTGACGCTTGCCGACGGCACGCCGGTGACGGTGGTGTTGACGCCGTCCACGATGACAATTGCGCTGTGGATTCCGGTTGTTTTGTGTGCCCAACTCGCCATCCTGGCTTTGTTTACCTGGCTTGCCGTGCGGGTGGCGGCGCGCCCGCTGGCGCAATTGGCGCATGCCGCCGACATGCTGGGCCCCGACATGCAAACCGATCCGCTGCAGGAGGACGGGCCGCTGGAAGTGGCGCGGGCCGCAACTGCTTTCAATGCGATGCAGTGCAGGATACGCAGCTACCTGGCCGAGCGCGTGCAAATCCTGGCGGCGGTTTCACATGACTTGCAGACGCCGATTACCCGCATGCGCCTGCGCGCCGACATGCTGGATGACGGCGTGCAAAGGGATAAAATGCTGGCCGACCTGGCGGCGATGCAATCGCTGGTGGAACAGGGAATCGCTTATGCGCGGTCGCAAAGCCAGGCGCAGGCGCCTGACGAGGCTTCCTGCCGGATCGACCTTGATGCCTTGTTGAGGAGCCTGGTATACGACTATCAGGATGCGGGACAGGCCGTAGTGCTGCACGGGCAACTGGGCCATCCATTGGTCAGCCGGCCGCAAACCTTGCGGCGCATCATGAGCAACCTGGTGGATAATGCGCTGAAATTCGGGTGGGAAGTGGAAATCCATATACAGCCCGCAGCAGCAGGGTATGTATCTATCTCCGTATTGGATCGCGGGCCCGGCATTCCGCAGGACCAGTTGGGCGCAGTGCTGCAGCCTTTTTACCGCGTGGAAAATTCGCGCAATCGGGAGACCGGCGGCAGCGGCCTGGGATTGGCCATCGTGCAGCAACTGACAATGGCGCTGGGCGGAACACTCGCGCTGTCGAACCGGGAAGGGGGAGGGTTGCGGGCTTCACTGCTCATCCCGGTGAAATAAGGCCGGGCGAGGACAGTGAACTATTCAGGCGCGGCCGGGCAAGCGTGCTTTCCCGGCCGGTAGATGAGGCAGGTAAGAATCAGAAGTAGCGCTTCACCACATCCGCAAACGCGTCTTCAGCAGACATGCCTTTTTTCATCAGGCCGGTGATCTCGGCCGAATGTTCGCCTATCGTCGGCGGCAAGCTCTGGCGATTGTTCTTGAAGTAGTCATACTTCGCGGCGTCGACCAGGTCCTGCGCCTTGATCGAGGCCGACGTATTGCGGGTTGCTCCGCTGGCGGAGCGGGTGACCCGGGTGCCGCTGCTGGTTTTGACTACGCCGCCGGCGATGACGGTTTTGATCTGGTCCAGCGTGAAGATGCCGGATACATTGCCGACGCCGAATTCGTCTTCCTTGGGTTGCACCAGGTGATTATTGCTGTCGAAGGTCATGCGTTTTTCGGACGCATTGATGGTCTGGTAGTTGGGGCCCTGGCCGGTGCCGGTCAATGCGAATTGCACGCGGTCGCCATAGGCAGTCATTTTCTCGACGACATTTTTCAGGTAGTCCGGTGTAAAAGTGTCGATTTTGCCGTTCCAGCGTTTGGTTCTTGTGTTCAAAATACTTTACTTCCAAAAATAGTGGCGGAATCAGCGCATTGCCCGATCCCGGCCTGGTATAAATCAGCTAATAAGCAGCATAAGCCGCTCAGGCCGTAATGCCATCCAGTTAGGAACCAAGTCCCGCAATCTGTCGTTCCCGCGCAGGCGGGAACCCAGGGGCTTTCATTGAACGACAGGAGCCGTCTATTCTTGCTTTAACTGAACAGCATTACAACTCAGACCGACATTATCGCCTATAGCGATTTATTAAGCGCGAGCCGTAGCAAAAAATAATATTTCCAAATGGCAATGTCAGGTCCTTTCGGTCCCATCCAGTTCCTGTGCCTTGCTGAAAAATCAAGCATAATACGCGGTACCCACGCCGTCTGCGGCGGTAATGGGACCTGTAGATGCCTGACGGAAGGCGCTGCGATGCTGACGCGCAGGCCGCTCTGACCTGCGGTGGGGCTGTTGCGGGTGGCACGGCCTGCGCGATGGCGCCCATTTCTCCCGGTTTCGCTGTCCGCATAGCCCTTAATCTGATTTCTCTCGTAAAAGGATGAATGATGAATAAACTTACTACTGCGGCGGGCGCGCCGGTCGTTGACAACCAGAATACTCAAACCGCGGGCCCCAGGGGGCCGGCCTTGCTGCAAGACGTATGGCACTTGGAAAAACTGGCGCATTTCGACCGCGAGGTGATACCGGAGCGCCGCATGCATGCCAAGGGTTCCGCCGCCTACGGCAGCTTCACCGTCACCCACGACATCAGCAAATACACCAAGGCGAAGATATTTTCCCAAGTAGGCAAGAAGACCGAGCTGATCGTGCGTTTTTCCACGGTGGCGGGCGAGCGTGGCGCGGCGGATGCGGAGCGTGATATCCGCGGCTTTGCGATCAAGTTTTATACCGAGGAGGGCAACTGGGATCTGGTCGGCAATAATACGCCGGTGTTCTTCCTGCGCGATCCGCTCAAATTCCCTGACCTGAACCACGCGGTCAAGCGCGATCCCAAGACCAATTTGCGCAGCGCCAATAACAACTGGGATTTCTGGAGCAGCCTGCCGGAGGCGCTGCATCAGGTCACCATCGTGATGAGCGACCGCGGCATACCGCGCTCCTACCGCCACATGCACGGCTTCGGCAGCCACACCTTCAGCTTCATCAGCCCCACCAATGAGCGCTTCTGGGTCAAGTTCCATTTCCGCACCGAGCAGGGCATACAGAACCTGAGCGATGCTGAGGCTACCGAACTGATAGGCCATGACCGCGAAAGCGCCCAGCGCGATTTGTTCGACAGCATAGAGAAAAAGGATTTCCCGCGCTGGACCATGTTCATCCAGGTGATGCCGGAGAAAGAGGCGGGCAGCTACCACCTGAATCCTTTCGATCTGACCAAGGTCTGGCCGCACAAGGATTATCCGTTGATAGAAGTCGGCAAGCTGGAACTGAACCGCAATCCGGAAAACTATTTCGCCGAAGTGGAGCAGTTGGCATTCTCGCCCGCCAACGTGGTGCCCGGCATCAGCTTCTCGCCGGACAAGATGCTGCAATCGAGGCTGTTCTCGTATGGCGATGCGCAGCGTTACCGGCTGGGCGTGAACCATCACCAGATCCCGGTCAATGCGCCCAAGTGCCCGTTCAACAGCTACCACCGCGACGGCGCGATGCGCGTTGACGGCAACTATGGCGGCACCCTGGGCTATGAGCCGAACAGCTACGGCAAATGGCAGGAGCAGCCGGACTATGCCGAGCCGCCGCTGGCCATCGAAGGCGCGGCCGACCACTGGAACCACAAGCTGGATGACGATTATTATTCGCAACCCGGCAACCTGTTCCGCCTGATGACGTCGGCGCAGCAACAAACCCTGTTCGACAATACCGCGCGCTCGCTCGGCGGGGCATCCAGGGAAGTGCAGTTGCGCCACGTCTCCAATTGCAGCAAGGCTGATCCGCTATACGGGGCCGGCGTGGCGGCGGCGCTGAAACGGGGGAGTTAAGACAAGGTGCCGATAAGATGGCGGTTTAGGTGAGCCGGCCCTAGTGTGGGACCGGCTTTTTATTTGGCACTTGTAATTTGGTGTATCAACGTCATCTGCGGAAAAATGCTTCATCAGTAGAGCATACGAAAATATGAGGCGTCGCAGGCCCCATGGCGTCGTCCTCGCGAAAGCGGTGAAGCAGGAGGGGTCGAGCAGCATGCTGCTCGCTGCGCAACGGCGTTCCCCTGCAGGGGAACGTTCCTTCCCTATAGGGACACAGGGGAACCCATGGTCGATTTCGGCAAAAAATGGATTCCCCTGTGTCCCTGTAGGGAGGGAGTCTTGCCTTGCAAGGCAAGACCGTTACGCAGGCAAGCAGCATGCTGCTTGAAACCCCTGCTACACCGCTTTCGCGGGAATGACGAGGTGAGTCTGAATGCGCTGCCTGAAATAAGTTCTGCGTAAGTCCTAACAAGGTTAGTGTATGATTTTTGATCGAAAAAAAACCAAGACCGCTGCACCCGGCAAGAAGAAAATCGTCCGGGACCAGCGCAATTATCATGTCACGCAAATCTCGGACGATCTGGCTGCCAGGGAGAGGGGCAGGCTGGAGTCGGGCATTGCTGTCGGCGGGCAGGTGCTGAGCTTCAAGGATGGTGTGCTGAGCGTCAAAAAAATCATAGATGCCATGTGCTGGTTCCAGCAGGAATCAGCTATAGTCAAAAGCCAACGGACCCATCCTGGCGCGGGTGGGCATGGACGCAGAACAAATTTCCACGGTGATGGGCGACAATATGTCGCGGGTGGCGCAGCAGGTCTGGCGAGGGTGAAGGGGGCGCAAGAGCTTCTCTGGTTGCCGCCCAAAGCGCCGCTGGCTGTACCGGCGCCTCAGCCCCCGGTGCCCGCAAGATACCGGTATTTTCCGGATAGACAGTCAGCGGGTTTTAAGAAGCTAAGGCATAGCGAGGGCAGACAGCGTCCCGTCTGGCGTTATCCGATACAGCCTGTCTTTGTTTACGCAATAAATCATATCTTTCGAACCTAGAGCACAGTGAGCATCGTGAAGATTCCATTTCAATTCCAGCCAATTCGGAGGCGAGGTTTGCTGCACTGGTTCCTTAGCGGGGACTGCTCTAATCAGATAGGTCTCACTTGAACGTCCTAACGCAACGAAATGGCCAGCGGCGTTGCGGGAGATAGTTTTGAAAGTGACATTTGCGGCGCGCCCTGGGTTACTGTATTCGTCGGGCGGCCCCAAATCTGGCTGCATTTTTTTATCCTCGTCAGTATCAATAAATGCCGTTGCAATCTCTGAATCTAATCCTGTGTCGTAGGTTTTCCACCAAACAACGAACTGTGGCCAGACAACAGTTTTGAACGTTCCGTTGAGACTCAGCTCGATAAATTGTTGATAAAAATTCTCCTGAGGACTCTCGCGAAGATCCAGACCGTTATCGATCACAAAAAGCTTGTCATCATCGGTCACGGCGATGGAAATGGGGGTTATGAAGAGGGCTTGCCGTTCTTCGTCAGGTGGCACTTTCTGTCCGTTTAGGCCCAGAACGTCAACGCCCTCTTTGCCGGCGATGGTATTGACCATGCCGTGTTTCACTGAGCGTATTAACTGGGAATCCGCAAAATAGACGGTGCCGTCCTTGCCGACCGTCAGCGCACCCGGTTTTTTGAGGCGGGCGGTTTCCACGGGACCGTCGATCTGCCGGGATTTGCCTGGATGACCAGCAATTCTGGCCCAACCGTTTTTAGGATCGTACATCTCTATGCTGGAGGATGACTTGACGGAGAGATAGATGGTTCCGTCCTGCGATGCCGCGATCTGCATCCCTCGAAAAGAAGCTGCGCCCGGTCTTTTCAGCAGGGTCTTGAATTCGCCGGCTGTAGTAATTTCCTGCACCGCCTGTTGGCCCTTTTCTCTGGCGAGATAGATATTGTCCGCCGCATCGATGGCAATTCCAGATGTACCGCTAAATCGCACTAGCCTGGGGCTGTCTCGATCGGCAATCGTATTGATGGGAACGAACTGGCGTTGCTGGGCGCCGGCGGTTGCCGTAGCTGCCAGCAAAAAAACGGAGAGGGAGAGCGTCGCTAATTTCATTGCGTGGACCTTCGTCGTGAAGCTGGCGGTTGCGCGTTTCATGCGTTCAAGTGCGCAATATATTTGCAAAAAAATTAACTTGATTGTGCTACGGCAATGCTCTTAATTCAAGGCTTATTTTGCTGCTTGCGTGATTGTTTCTCCAGCCATGCAGCATTTCACTATCTAAGGCAGGAATAGCGCAGCAACATGCATAAGTTTGTCGGCCTGGCTGCCAGGGGGGGCCGGGCGCTGGAATCGGGCATCCCCGTCGGCGGGCAGGTGCTGAGCTTCAAGGATGGCGTATTGGGCGTCAAAAAAACTTGGGTGCCGTTTGCCGCTGAGCAAGAAAGGCGCGCTGAAATGAGACCCGGAAACCAGGCGCTTATTCAACCGGCCGTTTGATAATAGGTTACCGCTCCCCAAGGCGGGCGCCTTCATTGGTGTTGAACCGGATGTCGCGTTTATGAGGGCGTCTGAAAATGCAAATCCGCTCGATAGTGTGGGTTTATATTTTTTTAATCTTGTCTTTTATGTACTTATTGCGCTAGCATGTGTTTTATCAGCCGCAAGGAGGTAGCATGACTACAGCCGCATTGCATCCCCGCATCCTGATCGTCGACGACGAGGCGGCGCATATGCGAGCACTGTGCGATACCCTGCGCGATAACGGCTACGAGACCATCGGTTTCGTGTCAGGCGCAGCAGCGCTGGCCTCGTTACGTACGGCAACATTTGATCTCTTGCTCTCCGACCTGATGATGCCGGAGATAGACGGCATTACGCTGGTGCAGGCGGCGCGTGAGATAGATCCGGACCTCGCCTGCATCATCATGACCGGCGAAGGCACCATCGCCACTGCGGTGCGGGCGATGAAGGTCGGCGCACTGGACTACATCATCAAACCATTCAAGGTCTCCGCCATCCTGCCGGTACTCGCAAGGGCGCTGGAGACGCGCCAGTTGCGCATGGAAAACGCCAGGCTGGAGCTAAGTTTGCGCCAGCATGCCGCCGAACTGGATGCGGTGAACAAGGATCTCGACGTGGCCAGGAAACAAGCGGAAAGCGCCAACAGCGCCAAATCGACCTTCCTGTCCAACATGAGCCATGAATTGCGCACGCCGCTGAACGCCATTCTCGGTTTTTCGCAAATCCTGACTTCGGATAGCTTGCCCTCTACTCTGGCCGAGAAAAAGGAATACGCCACCGATATCATGCGCGCCGGAACGCATTTATTGACGCTGATCAACGAGATCCTGGATCTCGCCAAAGTCGAATCGGGAACCATGACACTGTCCATGGAAGCGGTGGCTCTGGACGAAGTGTTTCAGGAATGCCGCGCGATGATAGAGCCGCTGGCGGGCAAGCGCGACATCGAGGTGCGCTTTTCAGAGCATACCGGCACATACTTGCTTGCCGACAGGACCCGTCTGAAGCAGGTCTTGATCAATCTGCTGTCGAATGCGATCAAGTACAACCGCGAGCACGGCAAGGTCAGAGTGGATTGCGAATCGGCAGATGCCGGGCGCGTCCGCATTTCGGTGCAGGATACCGGCGTGGGCCTTGATGCCAAGCAGCTGGAAGCGATCTTCCAGCCTTTTAACCGCCTGGGGCAGGAAGCCTTCGATGAAGAAGGCACCGGTATCGGTCTGGCACTGACCAAGCGCCTGGTGGAAGAGATGCAGGGAAAAATCGACGTCACCAGTACGCTCGGCGTCGGCAGCGTATTTCGCATAGAGCTGGCTGCCTGCGACTCTATCGAGCCTCAGCTGCGAGGCTATGCCGACCAGGTCAGGCCCAGGATGCATGCTGTACAAAAACAGTTGACACGCAAAACACTGCTATATGTGGAAGATAATCCGGCCAACTTGAAGCTGGTGACCGAGCTGATACGCTTGCGCGCCGACCTGGACTTGTTGTCCGCGAGCGATGCCTACCGCGGCATAGAACTGGCTCGTCTGCATATGCCGCATGTGATACTGATGGATATCAACCTGCCTGGCATGGACGGCATCGAGGCCACGCGCAAGCTGCGCGACGATCCGAAGACCGCGCGCATCCCTGTTATCGCGATTACCGCCAGTGCGATGCCTGGCGATGTCAAGAAAGGCCTGGCGGCCGGTTTTTTTCGTTATATCACCAAGCCCATCGACATCAATACCTTTACCGAAGCGATCGATAGAGCGCTGGAGCGCGAGGCAGACCGGCGCAAGGAATAGAACGCAAGCTTGCTTGCAATAGGGTTTTAGGCGTTGCACCCGGCGTTTGTTAATGCCAAATTTTATGGAGCTGACGACTCCGTTCTTAAGTGATGTATTTCTTCCTGATAGGTGAATGAAATGACAAACATGACCGCTACAGATACTTCGCAGATAGATCGTTGGCAGAAAGACAGGCAGAAACTTTTCAAGTCGGTCCCGGCTGCTGGAAAGAAGATCAAATACCTCGGTAAAGAATTCCTGGTGTATCCGAATACTTTTTGGCCGTTTACGGATAGCCAGCCGCTCGTCAAAAATTTTCGCATCAAGAGCGGGGAAAGTGTATTGGATGTAGGAACCGGATCGGGAGTCATCGCCATTTTTTCTTGCTACTCGGGTGCCGGCAGGGTGGTCGCAGTGGACATCAACCCGGCTGCAATCAAGAGCGCAAAACATAATGCCAAGGTGCATGGCTTCGATAAGATCATGAAGGTCAAACGCTCAAATCTTTTTGAAAACATCGGCTCTGAGCAGTTTGACGTGATTACCGCGAATATCCCTTTCAGAAACAAACCCGCGCCTGATGTGGTCGCCCGGTCGCAATGGGATACCGATTTCAAGACGAACACGCAGTTTTTCAAGGAAGTGGGAAATTACCTGAAACCGGATGGACGCATCTACTTTGTGCAATCCAATTTTGGAGAAACCGCGGAGATAAAAAAACTGGCAAAGGCGGCGGGGTTTTCAATCAAGGCACTTGGAAGCGAAGTTTCAGGTAAGGCGGAAACGAAAAAATTCACTGCGTTTCTCCTAAAGCGGGTCTAGCCAAACTATCCCACATGAGCGATCTCATCCATACGGTGAACGTGATTCGCAATGTATCTCGTACGGAAATGAGTTCGCTGGTTAAACGAGTGGTAGTTATCCTGGGCAGCCCCAGGTCAGGATCGAGTTTATTGAAATGCGTGCTGGCTTCACACCCCGATATTGCTTCGCTGGACGGTGAAATAGAGCCATTCCTCACGTTGACCAGGAATGGCTTCGGTTACAACTCCGACAGCGATGCAATCGGCGCGCTGGTCAACAAAAATGACTTGGCCGATAATATCTTCGATGACCTGAGCGTGCCTGCTGCAGAGTTTCCTCCGCTGGCGCAACTGAAGAAGAAGTGGGAAAAAAGGGTCTTGTTGCAATTTCCTGGCCTGTTTTCGGGCGCAGCAGAGCATCGCAGGCTGCTTCATTCTCTGGACGATGCTCTGGTTGACGCCAATGCACGCCAAATCCACGGAGAGGGCGAATTACAGGCGTTTATCCTGTCGAAATTGTTCAATGACGAGCCGTGGAGGATGAACTACTACGATGGGAAGCGGGCTTCAGGCGCCAGCAACATTTTTGACGAAATCCTGAAAATCGAAGAGCCGCCATTTGTGCTTCCAAGGCACTACAGAAGGCAATTTGACGAGAATGATGCGGAAAATAAGACGCTGCTTTTCAAGACGCCGCCCGATGCCTATCGCATCGGCATGTATGAGCAGCTTTTTCCCAACGCCGACATCCAGTACCTGCACCTGACCAGGGGATATGCGCAAACGGTGAACGGATTGATGGACGGCTGGCTGTCGCCGGTAGGATTTTTTTCGCATGACCTGAGGCGGGCCGGCGTGAGCCT
>DATHMC010000032.1:0-3014 GCA_035487495.1 Undibacterium sp. | reverse complement strand
CCTACTACGCAGCTCGAGTGCCAGAGTACGACAACGTTTATCACAAGCCCGAGCGCCAGCCGGATCTTCGGGCCATCGAACGCTGGCTTCCACCACGGTTCGCAGGTCATGCGGTCTTAGAGATCGCCTGTGGAACGGGCTACTGGACGCAATTCATCGCGCCACACGCAGCGGCCGTCGTGGGTGTGGATTCGGCGCCGGATACGATGCAGATTGCCGAGCGCCGCGTTTCCAAAGGCAAGGTCCGCTTTGTCACTGGCGATGCTTACGCACTCTCTCCTGATCTCGGTGAGATCGGCGCGGCATTTGCGGGGTTCTGGTTTTCCCATGTTCCCAGGAGTCGGCAGCGCGAGTTCCTACTCGGGCTGGGTAAGCTGCTTCAGCCAGGCGCAAAAGTTGTGCTTCTAGACAATCGCTACGTTGAAGGCAGCAGCACGCAGATCGCCGAGCAAGACTCGGATGGCAATACCTATCAAACTCGAACGCTCAGTGACGGCTCTACGCATCGGGTGCTCAAGAACTTTCCCACCGAGGCAGAACTGCAGGCCGCGATCGTCGGGCTGGGTCAGGCGGACACCTTCACCCTTTGGTCGTACTTCTGGCATTCGAATATGTGGCGGTACGGTCCTAACGCTTCATTACGCGGCAACCCAATGGCAACCCCAAAGTAAAACTGTGGCAATTCAATATCAACACAAAGCAGAGCTTGCGACTGACAAGAAGATGTTTTAGCTAGTCGCAAGCTCGGCCATTCCGGACGGAGGGGTCACAACCAACTTGGTCGGCAATACATCGGTTACCGGTCACAAGCTTGAAATTCACACGGAACGACTGTATCGCCATATTGGCGAATTCACACATTCGACCCAAGCCCGTCATCGGCACATCGCGACAGCAGACACTGAACAATTAAAAATACACGGTTCGCTCAAGATAGTCGGACCAACTGCGGCGAGACCATCGACATATTCGTATACTACAGTCCGCTAATTCAATAACCAAAGATGAGATGGTAAGCAATGTTCGGAACAAATGTCCCAGCCGGCGCTGCGCAACCATCAGCATTGCCCGGCGGTTTTATCCATAAAGTCATTTCGGGCTGTACACCCGTGATGTTTTCGTTAGATGTCAGACCAAGCTTGCGTCCTGGTGGATCGCACCATGTCGTACCATAAGGACCGTTACCGTTACGGCTGGTGTCGATTACGAATGACTTCGTAATTCCCAGTTGCTGACGAAGCACAGCATTGACGGCATTACCGTATGCGACATTTGATTCCGTGGTCTTGTAGTTGGATACGTTCAGTGAGAATCCACGCGCATCAATGACTCCTGCTTGTATTAAACTAGTCACAAGTAAAGCCTCATGATTTATAATGCGAGGCATGAAATGCAAAAAGACGATAGACGCGAGGAGCCACTCGCATCAGGCACTGGAAGAGATGCGCATGAGCGCAGTGCAGCGAGTTGAAGCGGGCGAGAGTCCGGAGGCAGTGGCAACCGGTTTGGGGATCAATCGCCGCACGATTTACCGCTGGCTGGCCGCGTATCACTATGGCGGCGAAGAAGGTTTGAAGGCCAAGGCGATCCCCGGGGCACCGATGAAGCTCAATGGTAAGCAGATGGCGCAAATTGCCAAGATTATTCGCGAGAAGAATCCGCTGCAGTTGAAGTTTGAATATGCGCTGTGGACGCTGGCAATCATTCGGCAATTGATACTGACGAAATTTGGCGTGAAGCTCAGCGAGGCATCGGTCGGGCGGTTGATGAAACGCTTGGGTTTTAGCCCACAACGCCCACTGTACCGGGCCTGGCAGCAAAACAAGGCATTGGTTGAGAGTTGGCGCGATAAGGAATATCCCGAGATTGCCAAGCGCGCTAAGCGTGAAGGTGCTGTGATTTTTTTTGCTGACGAGGCCGGCATTCGTTCAGACCACCATGCTGGCACGACTTGGGCGCCAGTGGGCCAGACACCGATAGTCACGGCAACGGGTGCGCGTTTTTCCATGAATATGCTCTCAGCGGTCAATGCGCAGGGACATTTTCGGTTCATGACAGTTGATGGAGCTGTGAATTCCACGGTATTTCGAGAATTTCTCAAGCGCTTGATTACCGGAATGACGCGCAAAATATTCTTGATTGTCGATGGGCATCCCATGCATAAAGCCAAATTGGTCCAGCGCTTTGTTCAGGAAAACGCTGCAGCAATCGAGTTGTTCTTCCTGCCACCTTATTCGCCAGAACTTAACCCCGATGAATTAGCGTGGGCGCACGTCAAAACAAAAATCGCCAAAGCCACTGTGCAGACCAAGCAGGAATTAAAGACTGGCATTGAACGCATCATGCATCGACTGCAAAAATTGCCAGCGATTGTGGCCAGCTTTTTTCATACACCTACTTGTGCATATGCAAAAGTATGAGGCTTTACTTACGATCGACTTAATATGAGCCGGTCAGCAGCGACAGATGCCGATAACCATTCGCTATTGCCAGCATCGAGGTATAGAAATGCGTTTGGCGCCTTCTGTTTGAATTGGCTAACCGCATACCGGAGCATTTTCAGGCGGGCCACCTTTGCTTCGGAAGACAAGCAATTAAGATGGGGTATCGCGTCTGGCTCCAATATGAGGACAGCCTTTCTCGTTCCCAAGGTGGCGGCAAATGTGCCAATCCATGCCTCGTATTTTTTGACTGAATTGGCGCCGCCTTTGCTGTGCTGGCCGCAATCGCGGCCTGGTATGTTGTACGCTACCAGGATTGGCGTTTGATTAAATGCTGTGGCCGCCCCAACATAATTGCCGACAGCCGTGACGATATCGCCGCTCCAATTACCAAACCATTTGCCCGCAGGTTGTTTGGCTATATTGTCACGAATAGCAGGCATGCGTGGGTCCGCGCTGTTTTCCCGCACCCAGACCGCGGCATTCGAATTAGGATCAACGTAGAAGACTTCAGGAACGGCGCAATCTTTTCCTTTCACGGATAGGTTCTTCGGGGCCGGTTTTACGTCTCCG
>DATHMC010000031.1:0-18850 GCA_035487495.1 Undibacterium sp. | reverse complement strand
GCGTCCTTTCGGATAACAGATTTCCAGGCCTTAGCGGCACCCAACTTAGATCGGGGTGCCGCTTTTGTTATCAGGAATGATTTTTGCTGAGCATTATTTCAAGCCCAGGGTTTGATTTTTCGGCAAAATTTTGATTCGTTTTAAAAGAGAGAGAAACAATATGGATACCTTTATCCAACAAATTATTAATGGACTGGTGCTGGGGAGTATGTACGCCCTGGTCGCGCTCGGCTACACCATGGTGTACGGTGTCCTGAACCTGATCAACTTCGCCCACGGCGACGTGTTGATGGTGGGGGCGATGGTGGGTATTACGATACTCAAGGTATTGCAGTCCATCGCACCGGGTTTACCCGGCATCGTGCAACTGATCATAGCCATTATCGGCGCCATACCGGTATGTATGGCCGTCAACATAATAATAGAACGTGTGGCATATCGCAAATTGCGGAACGCGCCGCGGCTGGCTCCGCTGATCACCGCGATCGGCGTTTCCATCCTGCTGCAGGTTTTTGCGATGATGATCTGGGGCCGCAGCCCGATCCCTTTCCCTTCAGTGATGCCTTTCACTCCGATTCCGATCGGCGGTGCAGTAATTTCACAGACCCAGGTATTGCTGCTGCTGCTGGCAACGCTGGCGATGGTGGGATTGGTGCTGCTGGTTGAAAAAACCAAGATGGGGCGCGCGATGCGCGCCACCGCTGAGAACCCCCGCGTTGCCGGTTTGATGGGGGTGGACTCCAACAAGGTGATCGTCGCCACGTTTGCGATCGGCGCGGCGCTGGCGGCGATTGCCGGCGTGATGTGGGCCGCAAACTATTCTTCCGCCCAGTTTGCCATGGGATTTACGCCCGGCTTGAAAGCTTTCTCCGCCGCTGTACTCGGCGGTATCGGCAATATCTATGGCGCGATGGTCGGCGGCGTTTTGCTGGGTCTGATAGAAAGCCTGGGGGCCGGGTATATCGGCGACCTCACCGGCGGCATCCTGGGAAGCCAGTATCAGGATATCTTCGCGTTTATCGTGCTGATTATCGTATTGACCTTGCGGCCATCCGGCATCATGGGTGAACGTGTTGCAGATCGCGCCTAAGGAGACACACATGTCGAGCATTTTTGATATAAAAAATAATCCCACAAAAGCGTATACCAGCTTTGCCGTGATGGCGGTCGTGCTGGTCGCATTCCCTTTCATCGCCTCCAATTTCGGCAATTCCTGGGTGCGTATCATCGACTTCGCGCTGTTGTACATCATGCTGGCGCTGGGTCTGAATACCGTGGTCGGCTTTGCCGGCTTGCTGGATTTGGGTTACATTGCGTTCTATGCGGTCGGCGCCTACATGGCGGGCCTGCTGGCGTCGCCGCAGTTCGCGGTAGTGCTGGAGTCCTTCGTCAATAACTACCCGGCAGTCGGCAATTTCCTGATCATGGTCTGCGGACCCGAAATCACAAAGAACGGTCTGCACCTGTCGGTGTGGTTCATCGTGCCCATGGCCGCCGCCCTGGCGGGATTTTTCGGCGCGCTGCTTGGGGCCCCGACCCTGAAACTGCGCGGTGACTACCTGGCGATCGTGACGCTGGGCTTTGGTGAAATCATCCGCATCTTCATGAACAACATGAATTCGCCTATCAATTTCACCAATGGCCCGCAAGGCATCAACCTGATCGATCCCATCCGTATTTTCGGCGTTTCGCTGAACGGTGCGGCCGGTTCGCAAGCGACCGTCCATATCGGCGGCTTCAGCATGCCCTCGGTCAACGCGTACTACTTCCTGTTCCTGGGCCTGTGTATCGCGATTATCTTCATTTCATCGCGCTTGCAGCATTCACGGCTGGGGCGCGCCTGGGTAGCGATACGCGAGGATGAAATCGCCGCCAAGGCGATGGGCATCAATACCCGTAACATCAAGCTGCTGGCGTTCTCCATGGGTGCGTCTTTCGGCGGCATCGCCGGATCGATGTTTGCCGCTTTCCAGGGTTTCGTATCGCCGGAATCCTTCTCGCTGCTGGAGTCGATTTCGGTGCTGGCGATGGTGGTGCTGGGCGGTATCGGTCATATTCCCGGCGTGGTATTGGGGGCGGTGATCCTGTCCGCCTTGCCAGAAGTGCTGCGCCATACCGTAGAGCCGGTCCAAAATCTGTTGTTCGGAAAAATCCTGATTGAAGCGGAAGTGCTGCGTCAATTACTGTACGGTCTGGCGATGGTGGTCATCATGCTGAACCGGCCTGCGGGCTTGTGGCCGGCGCCCAAACACGAAGACAGAATAACCAGCAGTAAAGACACTGCGGCTGCGGCATAAGGGAATCGCCATGACTGAAAAGACAATTTTAAAAATTGAAGGCGCCAACAAGCGGTTCGGCGGGCTGCAAGCCTTGTCCAATGTTGGGATAGAAATCAAGCAAGGGCAAATCTACGGCCTGATAGGTCCTAACGGCGCCGGCAAGACCACGTTCTTCAATGTGATTACCGGCTTGTACCAGCCCGATACCGGCACCTTTGAGCTGGACGGAAAACCTTATTCACCCTCCGCTCCGCATGAAGTGGCCAAGGCGGGGATCGCCCGCACTTTCCAGAACATCCGCCTGTTCGGGGAAATGACGGCGCTGGAAAACGTCATGGTGGGACGGCACGTGCGCACCCGTCAACAGGTGTTTGGCGCAGTGTTCCGCCATCCCGCCGCGCGTAGGGAAGAGGATGAAATCCGCCAACGCGCGCATGACTTGCTGGATTTCGTCGGCATAGGCAAGTTTGCCGAGCGCACTTCCAAGTTCCTGTCCTATGGCGATCAACGCCGGCTGGAGATTGCCCGCGCGCTGGCGACGGACCCTAAATTATTGGCGCTGGATGAACCCGCCGCCGGGATGAATGCCACCGAAAAACTGGCGTTGCGCGAGCTGCTGGTGAAGATCAAGGCAGAGGGTAAAACCATCCTGTTGATCGAGCATGACGTCAAATTGGTGATGGGTCTGTGCGACAGGATGACGGTACTGGATTACGGCAAACCGATTGCTGAAGGCCTGCCGGCAGACATACTAAAAAATCCCGCTGTGATTGAGGCGTACTTGGGAGGTTCTCACTAATGCTTGAAAATGTATTGAAGATAAGCAATCTGAAGGTTGCTTACGGCGGCATCAAGGCCGTCAAAGGGATTGATCTGGAAGTCAATAAAGGTGAATTGGTCACGCTGATCGGCGCCAACGGTGCCGGCAAGACGACCACGCTGAAAGCGATTACCGGAACCCTGCCCAGCTGCAAGGTGGAGGGTGAGATCCAATATATGGGGAAATCCATCAAGGGCATCAATTCTTTCCAACTGGTGGATAATCATCTGGCGATGGTGCCGGAGGGGCGCGGCGTGTTTACCCGGATGAGCATCCTGGAGAACCTGATGATGGGCGCCTATACCCGCAACGACAAGGCAGGCATCAACGCCGACATCGAAAAATGGTTCACGGTCTTCCCCCGATTGAAAGAGCGGGCGCCGCAACTGGCCGGCACCTTGTCAGGCGGCGAGCAGCAAATGCTGGCGATGGCCCGCGCGCTGATGAGCCATCCCACCCTGTTGCTGCTGGATGAACCGTCGATGGGCTTGTCGCCCATCATGGTCGAGAAAATTTTTGAGGTGGTGCGTAACGTATCGGCGCAGGGCGTGACCATCTTGCTGGTCGAGCAAAATGCCAAGCTCGCGCTGCAGTCAGCCCATCGCGGATATGTGATGGACTCCGGCGCAATCACGATGAGCGGCGATGCGAAGGAAATGCTGCACGATCCTAAGGTACAGGCAGCCTACCTGGGCGAATGATGGGGCGGGGCGCGTCGGATGAGCTTGCGAGCTGGATCGGCGCTTCGCGAATATTCGCTGTTCCTGTTTGATTGAAATGCCCTGCGTATGCCAGGGCATTTTTTTCCAAGACAAACAGCGTGCCGTAAATAAAAAAAGCCTCAACGCATTGAGGCCTTTGTCCCGGCATCGGCAGCTTGCGCTGCCGTAGAAATACGACTATTTCTTTGCGGCGCGCGCTGGTGTGGCTTTGGCCGCAGCTTGCGAGATTTGCGTTACTGCGGTGTTCATGTTGGCTTCCATCGCTTCAACTGCTTGCTTGGTCGTCTTGGTCAGATGATCATAGCTGGCGTTGGCATTGCCGATGGCTGTCTTGAACAAGGCGACCACGTTTTCGGAACCGGCAGGCGCATTTTTTGACACTTCCTCTATCAGTGCCAGCACTTTGCGATTGGTTTCGGCAATTTGCGTTTCCGCTGCTTTGGTAAATTCGGCCTGGGTGCTGGAGGCGATGCTTGCCAGGTGGCGGCCGTAAGCCAAGGCTTTTTCAGCATTCGGCTGCGCGTGCGCAGCGGTCAGGCTGAAAAACTCCTGGGGGTCTTTGGCTGCCAGTAACTGTTTTGTGACAGCAGTCGATTCCTCGATAGAGGTTTTTGCGACGGTCATGTTCAGGTCAACAAATTTCTCCACGCTTTCAAATGCTTTGCCTGTCAACGCAGTAATCAGTGCGAGTTGGGCATCGAAGTTCGCTTTGGTAGCTGCAGAAAATTGTTCAGGGTTTGAAAACATTGATATCTCCTAAGAAGATGTGGTGCTTGGGGGGAATTAAAAAATTTGCATCTAGGAAACAGGGCAGAAGACCCGTGCAAGCTTATTTTTTGTGCGTTGCACCATCATGCATTGTATGGACTAATTTTAGTAAGTCAAGACAATCTTGTGCGCCGCAATAAAATTATCCTTTTGCCATATCAACCATGTTGTAAAGGCGTCATTGCGGTTAGATCTATTCGCCAATTGCTTAAAAACTGGCTCACCAATTATGGGCATGAATTGTGACTGGCAGATGAAACATTGCTAATATGCTAGACTCGTTGCGACGAAATTCCGGCTAATTTTTGTGGAATTTTGCTGCTTATGCCGGCACAGGTAGCGGGCGCTCAATTGGGAATTGTTTTTATTGCGAGGAAGTGATGCCGTTGGATGCAAAGCAGCGTAGCGATTTTCAGCATTTTCATGCGATCACCACACGCTGGATGGACAATGATGCTTATGGACACGTTAATAACGTCGTGTACTACAGCTGGTTTGATACCGTGGTCAATCAATTCCTGATTGCCAATGGCGTGCTGGATATAGAAAATAGCGGCGTCATCGGTCTGGTCATTGAGACGCAGTGCAACTATCTGGCTTCGGTGGCTTTCCCGGATGTGGTGACTGCCGGCGTCAGCGTCAGCAAGCTGGGCAATTCCAGCGTACGCTATGAGGTTGGCATCTTCAAGAATGATGAAGGCTCTGCATCGGCGCAAGGCCATTTTGTGCATGTCTATGTGGATAGGAATACACGCCGGCCAGCCACTATTCCCGATGATATGCGCGCCTTATTACAAACCATACAGTCCGAACCATGATTACTACCCAAGCCCAACAATTTGTCGATGAAGCCATTATATCAAGACGTTCCGTCAGGGCATTCCTGCCGGACGCCGTTGCCAGGGAAGACATAGAAAAAATCCTGGAAATATCGGCTCGTGCGCCGTCCGGCAGCAACACCCAGCCGTGGAAAGTATATGTGTTGACCGGCGACAAGCTCAAGCAGCTGTCGGCCGGCATCCTGGCGGCGCATAACGATGCTTCGTCCGGACATACGGAAGAATATAACTATTACCCTGTCAAATGGGTTTCGCCCTATGTAGATCGCAGGCGCAAGATAGGCTGGGACTTGTATGCCTTGCTGGGCTTGGGCAGGGAAAACAAGACGGGCATGCACGAGCAGCATGGGCGCAACTACGGTTTTTTTGATGCGCCTGTTGGCTTCATTTTCACGATAGACAGGGTGATGGAGCAGGGCTCATGGCTGGACTACGGCATGTTTTTGCAGAATATCATGCTGACCGCGCGGGCTCGCGGCCTGGACACCTGCCCGCAGGCCGCCTTTACCCAATACCATAAACTGATTGCCGAGATATTGGCTTTGCCGGGAAACGAGATGGTCGTCTGCGGCATGTCGTTGGGTTATGCAGATAACAACAAAATAGAGAATACCCTGCAGACCGAGCGCGAGACGGTGGCCGGATTTGTAAAATTCGTGGAATGAACATCTCTTTCAAAGCAGAGAAAAAACTGAGCAGCTTGCTGGATCCCCGCCGGCAATTTGCGTTTACTCAAATTGAAAGCGAGATACGCTACGACCCGTTGACGCAGGATACGGCGCGCATCTGCCATTTTGCCGGTGTGGTGCCGCAATCGGAAGACTTGACGGACCTGCTGGAATCCACCCGTGCGCTATGCCCATTTTGCGGGCCGCAGGTTGGAACCGTTACCCCCAAGTTTACTGCCGATTTCCTGTCCGGCTTTCATGCTGCCGGCAGCGCTGCGCGCGATGGCCGGCTGGTGCGGGGCGAGGCAACGTTATTCCCCAATCTTTTCCCTTACGACGAAATTTCCGCGATAGCGGCGATATCGCGCGAGCATGCTTTGGACGCCAAAGCGATGCCGGCGCAAGTCATTGCCGATGCGATCATGCTGGCGCGGGATTTTTTCAAGCATGCACGACAAGCATCCGACCAGTTGGCTGGGGCTTACGGGCTGTTGACCTGGAATTATCTGCCTGCCTCAGGCGGCTCGCAATTGCATCCGCACATGCAGGTAGCGCTGACCCAGCATCCGGGCAACCGCCTGGCGCGTGAGCTGACGGCAGAGTCGGCGTATTTATCGGCTACCGGCAATGCATATGCAAGCGACCTGATCGAGGCCGAACGCGACGGCGCCCGCTGGCTGATGGAAGATGCGGCGGCGTCCTGGATCGTGCCGTTTGCCCCGATTGGAGCACTGGGGGACGTGACGGCAATATTTCGCCAGCACGGCGCCATCGAAGAGTTGGGCGATGCCGAGATCATGGTGTTTTCCGGGGCGCTGAGCAAGATGATTGCCTATTTCGCAAATAACGGCTTGAGCAGTTTCAACCTTAGTTTTTTCCCGGATATCCCAACCGATGAATCTGGACGTCACCGCCTGACAGCCAGATTGCTACCGCGTTTCTATCTGAATAATGCGCTGCATGTTTCTGATGCTTCTTACTTGCAGTTGCTGTTGCAAGAGTCCTTTTGCATGCGCTTTCCAGAAGTTCTGGCGGAGCAGATGCGCAAGGCACTGTAAAACATGAAAAACCTGTGAGGTTTGGTCTATATTGAATCTATATGTTCATGTTTATGACACAAGACTTCGCATCAGATAAATACGCTAAGCCTTTAATTCTCTTGCGGTTTTGTCGGATTTTGCTACACTGCACTAAATTTTCTGTCGTAAATTTACTGGAGTAAGTGGTGGTGAAATTTGCCCGCAAAGCTGCCCATAAGGCGCTCGTTTTTTTCACTATCGCGATATTGCCTGCGACCTTGGTGCTTGCCCAGGCGACCCCAACCAAGAAGCACGTTGCAAAGAAACCAGTCGTTCATAAAGTAGTTGCCAGGTCTCCCGCCACTAAATTGGTCAGGCATACCGTGATGGTCAACGGCAAGCGCAGGGTTGTGATCCAGCGCGTTGCGATTGCTCCGGTTATCCCCGAAAGGCTGTCGGCTGGCGATCTCGCCGGCCTGCATCAAGCAGATGCGCTGGACCTGAAGTCCAATGTCGCCTACGTGGTCGACCAAGCCAGCTCCAAGGTCTTGTTCGAAAAAAATCCCGACGTCGCCCTGCCCATCGCGTCCATCACCAAATTGATGACCAGCCTGGTCGTCGTGGAGGCGAATCAGGACATGGACGAGATGATAGAAGTAACCAATGAAGATATCGACAAGGAAAAGGGAACCGGTTCCCGCTTGAGAGTCGGCGCCAAATTATCCCGCGCCGATATGCTGCACATTGCGTTGATGAGCTCTGAAAATCGCGCCGCGTCTGCGCTCGGAAGAAATTATCCGGGCGGCTTGCCGGCTTTTGTCGCAGCGATGAACGCCAAGGCGGCGCAACTTGGCATGAGCGAGACCCACTATGTCGACTCGTCGGGCCTGTCGCCGCACAATGTCGCCAGCGCGCGCGACCTGGTAAAACTGGTCAACGCGGCCTACCAGCAACCGCTGATCCGCCAGTATTCCACCGACGCCAAATATGTCGTGGAACCGGGCGGACGGCCTTTGCAATACTCCACGTCCAATCACCTGGTGGCTAATCCCGCCTGGGAGATCGGCCTGCAAAAGACCGGCTATATCACTGAGGCGGGGCGCTGCATGGTGATGCAGGCTATGATAGAAGGGCGAGCCATTGTCATGGTGTTCCTGGATTCCAAGGGCAAATACTCCCGTCAGGCCGATGCCGGACGTATCCGAAAATGGCTGGAAACCTTGAAACCCCAGGTGTTGGCGCAGTGACGATGTAATGTCGAACCCAAGCTCCCGGGGCTGGTTGCGGCCGGGAGCGGAATCGGGTCAAGTCTCGACTTTTTCCTGTAGCAAAATTCCCCACAATTCTTTTGTCGCCGCCACTTCAGCGGCGACCAGCTCATGCGCCACGCGCGCTTTCTCATTTCCCTGCAAGCGGTGCTTGTGCTGCAATTTACGGAAAGTACGATAGGCGTCTGCCGTTTTTCCGGCCAGGACGGCGTCAATCAAGCCCAGCCCGGCGCACAGCTTTAACAAGGCGATGTTGCCGGAGTTGGCCGTCAGTTGCGGGAACTGGTGCGCATATTTCAACACCAGGAATTGCACGATAAATTCGATGTCTATCATGCCGCCGGCATCTTGTTTCAAGTCAAACAATTCCGTGCGATTGGGATGGGCGCCGCGCATTTTTTTGCGCATCGCGATGACTTCAACCCTCAATTGCTCTGCATCGCGCTGTTGCCGCAAGACGTTTTCCCGTATCTGTTCAAACTGCTCTGCAATGCCCGGTTCGCCGGCGCAGAAGCGCGCCCGTGTCAGGGCCTGGTGCTCCCACAGCCAGGCCGATTTTTCCTGGTAGCGCGCAAAGGAGCCGACCGAAGAGACCATCAAGCCGCTGGCGCCGTCGGGCCGCAATGCGATATCGATGTCGAACAGGATGCCCGCCGGCGTATGGCAGGTCATCCAGGTGATGAAGCGCTGCGCCAGTTTGGCATATGCCGCGGGAGCATCCTGGTCTTCGTCGTCATACAGGAAGATGACATCCAGGTCGGACGCATAGCCCAGTTCCTTGCCGCCCAGTTTCCCGTAGGCAATCACCGCAAATTTCGGGCGCTCGCGGTGCCGGGTGGAGATGGTTTCCCAAGCCGCCTGTATCGTTGCGGATACGATCAGGTCGGCCAGCCTGGATAGGGCATCCGCCAGGTGTTCCACCGTGAGCTGGCCCTCCAGATCCTGGGCCAGCAGGCGGAACAATAGCGCATGATGCATTTCGCGCAGGGTTTCCATCTGCCGCTCGGTGTCGCCTTTTGCATGATCCAATTGCTGCTGCAGCTCCGCCGTAAAAGCATCCCAGTCGGGCTGCTGGTGCAATGAGGATTCATCCAGCAACTCGTCCAGCAGGATAGGGTGGCGGGTCAGAAATTGCGCTGCCCAGTCGCTGGCATTCATCATCCTGACGACGCGTTCCAGCGTGTGCGGATACTCGGTCAGCAAGGCCAGGTAGGCCGCGCGGCGCGCAATCGCTTCCATGAAAGCGAGCAGGCGGTTCAAGGTCTGCAGATGCATGTCCGACTGCGCCACTATCATGCTGAGAGCCTTGTTGATCAGCGCCACCAGCTTGTTGCGGCTGCTCTCCGACAAGGATTGCAGGCGCGGCGATTGCCATGTCAGCATCAGCCTTTGCACGGCGCCGGGTACGTCGTTAAATCCAAGGGCGATCAATTGCGCTTCCACCACTTCATGACCATCCGATTCCGACAACGTGGCGGCGATCATCCTTTCTTCATCCTCTGGATTGGAGCTGGAGGAAGATTTTTCCTTGAAGATGGCGTCGAACTGCTCGGCGACAAATTGCCGGTGCTTGGCCAAATGTTCAAACAATTCTTCGGTGCCGCTGTAGTTCATCATATGCGCAATGAGGCGCTGATCCTCCGGCTTGGCGGGGAAGGTGTGGGTTTGCGCATCGTCCAGGTATTGCAGCCTGTGCTCCACATTGCGCAGGAAGCTGTATGAATCCAGCAGTTTTTCCACCGTCAGCGGTTCCAGTATGCCTTTTTCGCCAAGAATGCGTAGCGTGTTGCGGGTAGAGCGGTCGCGCAGCACCGCTTCGCGGCCGCCGCGTATCAACTGGAATACCTGGCTTAGGAATTCTATTTCGCGTATGCCGCCGCGGCCGAGCTTGACATTATTGCTGCGCTCGGGGTGCCGGGTTTCCTGTCGTATGACCTCGGCCCTGATTTGCGCATGCATGGACCGCAGGGAGTCGATGGCGCCGTAGTCCAGGTAGCGGCGATACACGAAAGGGCGGACGATTTTTTCCAGTGCCTCGATGTCGGATGATTTGCCGGTCAGCGCGCGCGCCTTGACCCAGGCGTAGCGCTCCCACTCCCTGCCCTGGACCATGAAATACTCCTCTACCATGCCAAAGCTCGCCACCAGCGGGCCCGAGGCGCCGTTGGGCCGCAGCGCCATATCCACCCTGAAGCTGAAACCGTCTTCAGTGATTTCCGAGATGGCCGCGATCAGTTTTTTGCCGAGGCGGCTGAAAAACTCGTGATTGGACAGCGGACGTTGCTGATCGGAGGTGACGGATGTTTCGCCATCTTCTGCATAGCAAAAGATCAAGTCGATATCGGATGAGACGTTCAACTCCCGGCCGCCCAGCTTGCCCATGCCCAGGACGATCAATTCCTGCGACTCGCCGCTGTCTTCGCCTATCGGCGTACCATGCGCGAGCACCATCTCGGACATCAGTGCCTGCAAATGGGTTTGCACTGCAAAGTCGGCAAATTCGCTGACTGTCGTCACAACTTCGTCTAGGTCGGCTTGCCCGCCCAAATCGCGGGTAATCAAAACCGAAATCACCAGATTGCGCAAGCGGCGCATGGCCCTTTGTAGGCTAATTCCAACATCTATTTCTTTTTGTAAAAAACCAGCAAAATCGGCCCGGCTCAAGGATAATCTGCTTACCTGCGTCAAAGTGTCTAGCCGATTGCAGTCTGCATTCAGCCAGCGTTGCACAAAACGGGATTCGCAGGGATTTTGGGGATGCTGCTGGGGATCGAAATCAGTCATTTAGGCTTGGATTGGTCAAATGGGATGAGGTTTTGACATTGATTTTAAGTCAAACGGTGCGCAAAGGGGTTGCAGCTTGAAGTCCTGGAGGATTTTGCGCTGAATTTGCTTTGAGTGGTACCCGGATTGAACTTATACTCTTGGCAAGTAATCTTTTAAGGCGCAAGACGAATCGTAATACCATGTGGTGGATGATGTAACTTAACGATGTAAATAGGGAGCGGTTTGAGTAATTGACGTAGCTGTCATAATAGATTTTTTCCGTGCCGAACCCAATGTTTGTAGATTATGACGACTGAAAATCCAGTGCAACTTCCTGAAGGCAGATGGCTGGGTGCGATTTATCGCCGCTTTTGCGGCGGCTGCAGTACCGCTGGTTACGCCTGCGGCCGGGTACTGCGCATTTTCCTGAAAATCCTCGCGATTTGCTATTTCCTTTTTTGCGCCCTGTTCCTGACATTGCGCTATGGGGTGCTGCCGAATATCGAGCACTACAAACCTCAGATCGAAAAAATGGCCGGCGCCGCGATAGGGCGCGAGGTCGGCATTTCATCCATCCGCGCCTCCTGGAAAGGGCTTAATCCGAATCTGGCGCTGGGTAACGTGGTACTGAAAGACGGCGCGGGAAAAAATGCGCTGGTCTTGCCGGACGTGTCCGCCACTCTGTCCTGGTGGAGTTTGCTTGCCGCCGAATTGCGCTTTGAAAATATAGAAATACTCAAGCCTACGCTGGCCCTTGAGCGGCAAACGGATGGCCGCATCTATGCGGCCGGGTTCTTCATCGATCCGAACCGGCAGGGCGATGGCCGCGGCATGGACTGGGTCCTGTCGCAAAAGCAGATCGTGATCCGCGACGGCGCGGTGATCTGGTCGGACAAATTGCGCGCGGCGCCTGAGCTGACTTTGAGCGGCGTCAATTTCGTCTTGAATAATCGCTGGCGACATCACAAGTTTGCGATCAAGGCGACGCCGCCGGCTGCCCTGGCTGCACCGGTGGATATGCGCGGCGACTTCCAGCATCAAGTCTTTTCCAGGACCATTTCCGATTTTTCTACATGGACAGGCGAGCTCTTCGCGGAACTCCGGCAAGCCGATCTGGCAGCATGGAAGACTTATTTTGACTATCCCATGGATTTGCAAAAAGGTTTTGGAACGGTGCACGCCTGGCTCAAGCTGGACCGGGGGCATGTGGACGACCTGACCGCCGACGTGAAACTGTCGGACGTCACTGCGCAGTTTCGCAAGGATTTGCCGGTGCTGGACATGGCGCAGGTCAGCGGCCGCCTGGTCGCCAGCGAAAGGCAGGACCGCAACAAAAAATTCCTGCCGGCGATTTTCGGCGACGCCGGCCACACCATTTCGCTGATCAATTTCTCCATGCAGACGCGTGACGGCGCGGTATTGCCAGCGACCACGATACAAGAGAATTTCATTCCGGCGCAACGTGGTCAGCCAGAGAGCGTCGAGCTGTATGCCAAATTACTGGATTTGCAAACCTTGACAAATTTTGTCGAGCATTTGCCCCTGCCCAGCGACCAGCGGCAAATGCTGCTCGATTTTTCGCCGCAGGGGCAGTTGAAAGACTTTACCGCGAAATGGCAGGGGACTTACCCTGCCGTGTCCTCCTATAGCGTGAAAGGAGCGTTCGTCAATCTGTCGCTGAAACCGCAAGCGGCCCAATTGGCCCGTCCGAAGAGCGCTACCGAGCCCGCCAAGGCTGCGGTGCCGGCGGTTCCCGGTTTTGACCATCTGTCCGGCAGCGTGGATGCCAGCGACAAGGGCGGCAGCTTTACGCTGGATTCCGCCAACTTGTCTTTGCAAATGGGCGGCTATTTTATCGACCCCGTCATACCCTTCAGCAAATTGCAGATGCAGGCCAAGTGGCAATTCGAGGAGCAGGATAAACTGCTGCTGCAGATCAACCAGATGGACTTCGAGCATGAGGGGATGAGCGGATCCTTGAGCGGCAAGTACCTGATGTCGATGCGGAGCGGCAAGGACCAGCAGGCCGGCGATATCGATATCTCGGGCAAGCTGAACGGCTTTCGGGTCAACCAGATCGATAAATTCATTCCCATCGGCGCGCCCGGGCATCTGCGCGACTGGCTGACCGGGGCCTTGCTGGACGGCCGCGCCGACAACGTCAGCTTGCGTATCAAGGGGGATCTTGCCCACTTTCCTTTTGCCGTTGCCGACAGCAAGGGCAAGCACCAGGGGGAATTTTTCGTCAAAGGGAGTATCGTTGACGGCAAGCTGGATTTTGCGCCAGGAAATCTGGCGGAAGACGGGAAATCGCCTTTCTGGCCTGTGATAGAAAACATCAAGGGCAGTTTCCTGTTTGAGCGGGCCAGGATGGAAATTCGCGCGGATACCGCCAAGACGCTGGGTGCGGACCTGAACAAGGTCGTCGCCGTCATTCCCGACCTGGCGCACGCTAACCAGGTACTCAGCATAGACGGCAGCGCCAGCGGCAATTTGCAGAGCATGCTGCAGTACGTCAATGCCAGCCCGGTCAATGGATGGATAGGGCACTTCCTGCAAGACAGCAAGGCGACCGGGACTTCGCAACTCGCATTAAAGTTGCAGTTGCCGCTGGATCATATTAATGATTCCAAGGTGCAGGGCGCGTTGCAGTTTGCCAATAACGACGTGGACCTGATCGCGGGCCTGCCGACGCTGACTACGGTGAGCGGCAAGCTGGAATTCAATGAGAAAGGCGTGAACCTGAATACGCTGAAAGCGAATCTGCTGGGTGGCGCAGTGGCCATTACCGGCGGTACGCAGAAGGAAGGGTTCATCCGTGTGAAGGCAGACGGCGTGGCGACTTCCGACGGGCTGCACAAGGCTTTTCCAGGCACTTCCGTCGCCAAGGTGGCCGACCGCATCGTTGGCGCCGCGCGTTACGGCGTCACGATCAATGTCAAGAAAAAACAGCCGGAAATCATCGTGGAGTCCTCCTTGCAGGGCCTAGCCCTGAATTTTCCTGCGCCTTTGCGCAAGGCGGCCAATGAATACATGCCGTTGCGTTTCGAGTTGAATCCGCTGGCATCGAATGATGCCGCCATCTGGAAGGATGAAATCAGGATATCGCTGGGTTCGGCCGTGTCGGTGCGCTACCTGCGTCAAAAAAATATCGACAAGAATACCCCTTGGCAAGTACTGCGCGGCGGCATAGGGGTGAACGCGCCGGCTCCGGAACCGGACAGCGGCCTGACTGCAAATATCGATTTCAAGGCGCTGAATGTCGATGAATGGACCGGCCTGGTTGATTCGATCTCCTCGTCGCCGGCCGCCAATGCCGGTTCGGTAGCGGCGGATGCCGCCAAGATCGACATTTCCGCCTATGTGGAACCGGATGTGCTGGCGGCACGCACTTCCGAATTGCTGATCATGGGCAAGAAACTGGATAACGTCGTCGTCGGTGCTTCGCATCAAAAAGGCGTATGGCAAGCCAATATCGACTCCCGGCAGGCCTCGGGATACCTGACATGGAACGAGGGTGGCAACGGGCAGGGCATAGGCAATGTCACGGCCCGCCTGAGCAATCTGATCATCCCGAAATCCGCTGCTACGGATGTATCGGATTTGCTGGAAGGAAAAAATACCACATCGCAAATACCGGGATTGGACATCATTGCCGAAAATTTTGAACTGTTCAATAAGAAGCTGGGAAGGATAGAGCTGCTGGCCAGTAACGTCGCAATAGCCGCCGGCCGTGAATGGCGCATCAATAAGTTGTCGCTAAAAAATCCGGACGCCGAATTGCGCGGCAGCGGCAAATGGACGACGCGCAGCGGTGACGGAGTGACAAGCCTGACCTATGCGCTGGATATCGCCGACGCTGGAAAATTGCTGGGCCGCATGGGATTTGCCAATGTGTTGCGCGGTGGCCGAGGCAAACTGGATGGGGATGTGCAATGGAACGGCTTGCCGTTCGCCATGGATATTCCCAGCATGACGGGGCAACTGCAACTGGAACTGGCGGCGGGGCAATTCCTGAAAGTCGATCCCGGCGCGGCGAAGTTGCTGGGGGTCTTGAGCCTGCAATCGCTGCCGCGCAGATTGACGCTGGATTTCCGCGACGTATTTTCGGAGGGGTTCGCGTTCGACGCGATCAACGGTACCGCCACGCTACAGCAAGGGGTGCTGAAAACTGATAATCTTAAGATGCGCAGCGTCAATGCGACCGTGTTGATGGACGGCAGCACCGATATCTCCAAAGAATCGCAAAACCTGCATGTGGCGGTGATACCTGAGGTGAACGCGGGTGCAGCGTCGGTCGTGTATGGATTGGCGGTGAACCCGGTGATCGGCCTTGGCACTTTCCTGGCGCAATTGTTTCTACGCGAACCGTTGGCCAGGGCCTTTACCTTTGAGTACCAGATTTCTGGGCCGTGGAGCGATCCTACTGTGACCAAGCTGGATAACAAGCCCGGTCCGCAGTCTTTGCTGAAACAGAGTAAAGTGAATGCCGCGAGCAATTAAGGGGAGAACAATGAAAGTTGCGGCAATACAGATGGTTTCCACTCCTGTACTGGAGCAAAATCTGGCTACTGCCAGGCGTTTGATGCAGCAGGCAGCGGATGACGGCGCCGGCCTGCTGCTGTTGCCTGAGTATTGGCCGATCATGGGCATGCAGGAAACCGACAAGATCTCGCTGGCGGAAGCGCCCGCGCGCGGGACGATACAGGATTTCATGGCCGATGCGGCCCGCTCACTGGGCGTCTGGCTGATAGGCGGCACCCTGCCCATGGCTTCCGGCGATCCTTCCAAGGTGCTCAACACGACGCTGGTGTATGACCCGCAGGGCGAGCAGGTCGCCCGCTACGACAAAATTCATTTATTCGGTTTTACCAGGGGCGAGGAGTCCTATCAAGAGTCCAGGACCATCACGCCGGGCACTGAGGTGGTTACTTTTGACGCCGGTTTCGGCAAGATAGGCCTGTCCGTTTGTTACGATTTGCGCTTCCCCGAGTTATATCGGGCCATGGGCGCATGCAGCCTGATCGTGGTGCCGGCGGCCTTCACGTATACGACCGGCCAGGCGCACTGGGAGCTTTTGCTGCGTGCCAGGGCGGTGGAAAACCAATGCTACGTGCTGGCGTCGGCCCAGGGCGGCAAGCACCCGAACGGTCGCCGTACTTGGGGACATAGCATGCTGATTGACCCTTGGGGCGAGATCGTCAGCGTGCTGGAAGAGGGCGAGGGCGTGGTCGGCGGTGAATTGAGGCTTGATTACATGGATAAGGTGCGCGAGAACCTGCCCGCGCTGAAGCACCGCGTACTTGCCTGACGATGATCCGATGATTGCCTGACCGGCGCTTGCCCATATATGTTCTACAATCGGGTATTACCCTGCTACGAATTTCTTGAAATAAATAACCAATATGAATCAATACGAACCTACCTTGCGCCATCTGGCTATCGCACGCGAAATTTTGCTGACCCCGTTCGGCCTGGATGAGAGCAGGCTGAACCAGGCGCTGGCTTCCATGTTCAGCCACAAGGTGGATTATGCCGACTTGTATTTCCAGTTCACCAAGAGTGAAGGCTGGAGCCTGGAGGAGGGGATTGTCAAGACCGGCAGTTTTTCTATCGACCAGGGCGTCGGAGTCAGGGCGATTTCCGGCGACAAGACGGCTTTTGCGTATTCCGACGAAATTTCCGAGCGCGCCTTGCTGGACGCGGCGAAGGCTACCCGCACCATTGCGCGCCAGGGCGCCGGCAAGATCAAGGTAGCGTCGCAGATGCATGACGTCGGCGGCCGCGCATTGTATCTGCAAGACGATCCGCTGGCCTCGCTGGATGCCAATGCAAAAGTGAAATTGCTGGAGCGGCTGGAAAAAATTGCCCGCGCCAAAGATCCGCGTGTGGTGCAAGTGATGGCCGGTCTGGCCGGCGAATACGATGTTGTGCTGGTCGCGCGCAGCGACGGCGTGATAGCGGCCGATATACGCCCGCTGGTACGCGTCTCGCTGACCGTCATCGCCGAACAGAACGGGCGGCGCGAGATGGGTTCCAGCGGCGGCGGCGGACGTTATGACTATGCGTATTTCTCCGACGAACTGCTGGAACAGTATGCCGACGAGGCGGTCAAATCGGCGCTGGTCAACCTGGATGCCCGCCCGGCGCCAGCGGGCCCGATGACGGTTGTGCTTGGCCCGGGCTGGCCCGGCATATTGCTGCACGAGGCGATCGGCCACGGCCTGGAAGGCGACTTCAACCGCAAGGGCTCCAGCACTTTTTCCGGCCGTATCGGCGACCGCGTCGCGGCCAAAGGCGTGACCGTCGTGGATGACGGCACCATTGCCGACCGCCGTGGCTCGCTGAACATGGATGACGAAGGCAACCCTACCCAGCGCACGACACTGATCGAGGACGGCATCCTGAAGGGCTATATGCAGGACACGATGAACGCGCGCCTGATGAAGATGCCGGTGACCGGCAATGCCAGGCGCGAATCCTTTGCCCACCTGCCGATGCCGCGCATGACCAATACCTATATGCTGGCCGGCGACAAACATCCGGAAGAGATCCTGGCGTCGGTGAAGAACGGCTTGTTCGCCGCCAATTTCGGCGGCGGCCAGGTCGATATCACCAACGGCAAGTTCGTGTTTTCCGCCAGCGAGGCCTACATGATAGAAGACGGCAAGATCACCTATCCGGTCAAGGGCGCAACCCTGATAGGCAACGGGCCGGACGTGCTGAACCGGGTATCCATGATAGGCAACGACATGCGCCTGGATTCGGGAGTCGGCGTTTGCGGCAAGGAAGGACAAAGCGTGCCGGTCGGAGTAGGGCAGCCTACGCTGCGCATAGATGGCCTGACCGTGGGCGGAACGGCTTGAGGAACCGTTTACCTGGCCTTCTTTCCGGATTGGCGAGCGTGGAATACAGCGTGGAATACAAACGCTTGCCAAAAGCGGAAATTTGAGGCAATATGGGTTTGGACCTAATTTTATGCACTAAAACATGACTTTTGCACGCTTTTATTTCTTCTTTTACTTTAGCTATTCCAGCCCAACGGCGGTGGAGAAGCGGCAGGCTCACGTAAAAGCAGCAAATTAAAGAGAGCCAACCAAATTCTTAAAAACCGCCAGGAATGGCGGTTTTTTTTTGACCATTTATTTTTGAAAAATGCACAGGAGAGAACATGCTAAGGACTGACGATCTACGTATCCGGGAAATGAAAGAACTGCTGCCACCTTCGCACCTGATCCGCGAATTCGCCTGCTCGGAAAAAGCAGCCGACGTCGCCGCCAACGCCAGAACGGCCCTGCATCGCATCCTGCATGCGCAGGACGACAGGTTGATGGTTGTGATCGGCCCATGCTCGATCCACGACACCAAGGCCGCGATGGAGTATGCCGAGCGCCTGGCCAAGGAGCGCGACCGCTTGTCGGCCGACCTGGAAATCATCATGCGCGTGTATTTTGAAAAGCCGCGCACGACGGTAGGCTGGAAGGGGCTGATCAACGACCCCTACATGGATAACAGCTTCCGCATCAACGACGGCTTGCGCATTGCGCGCGAACTGCTGCTGAATATCAATGAACTGGGTTTGCCGGCCGGGACCGAATACCTGGACGTGATCAGCCCGCAATACATCGCCGACCTGATCAGCTGGGGTGCAATCGGCGCCCGCACCACCGAATCCCAGGTGCACCGTGAACTGGCTTCCGG
>DATHMC010000030.1:0-5278 GCA_035487495.1 Undibacterium sp. | reverse complement strand
GGCCTCTACCGCATCCATCATGCGCGCGGTCAGGCACATATCCATGGCCTTGGATTTGGAGATGGCGCGCGGCAAACGCTGGGTGCCGCCGGCGCCCGGCAAGGTGCCCAGCTTGATTTCAGGTTGGCCGAACTTGGCATTTTCTGCCGCAATGATGAAGTCGCACATCATCGCCAGTTCGCAACCGCCGCCCAGCGCATAGCCGGCCACCGCAGCGATCACCGGTTTGCGGATCTGGCGGATCTGCTCCCAGTTGCGCGTGATGTAATCATTCTTATAGGCATCCATATAAGTGTAATTCGCCATCGCACCGATATCCGCCCCCGCCGCAAAAGCTTTTTCACTGCCGGTAATCACGATGCAGGCGATGGCCTCATCCTTGTCAAAGGCTTTCAGCGCGAATCCCAGTTCATCCATCAACTGGTCATTCAGCGCATTCAAGGCCTTGGGACGGTTCAAGGTAATCAAGCCGACTTTTTCCCTGGTTTCAACCAGAATATTTTGGTATTCCATATCAACTCCTCTTGTTTTGATGATTTTTTGCCAAACTAGACTTATAGGCAGGAAGAATTCAGACGTAGATTGTAGCGTTTCAGCGGGAGAGCTTAGCACTAAATCATATAATTAACCGACTGGTCGGTTTTTTAATTACAATCAGAGAGTAGGCTTATATTTCCATATGTAGAAAGAGGATACGCACATGCCTGAAATCCTGTTTTCCCTCAATGATGCAATCGCCACGATCACGCTGAACCGCCCGGACAAGCTAAATAGCTTTACCTGCTCCATGCACGCGGAACTAAGCGACGCCTTGCACCGGGTAGAAAATGATCCCTCTGTCAGGGTGCTGATATTGACCGGAGCCGGCCGCGCCTTCTGTGCCGGCCAGGATCTGGCCGACCTGTCTTTCACGCCGGGCGCCATGACCGACCTGGGCGAACTGATAGACCTGCATTTCAATCCATTGATACGTCGGCTGCAGGATTTGCCCATGCCGGTGATCGCCAGCGTCCGGGGAGCCGCCGCCGGCGCCGGCGCCAATCTGGCGCTGGCTTGCGATATCGTACTGGCGTCCCACTCCGCCAGCTTCCTGCAAGCGTTTGCAAAAATCGGCCTGCTGCCGGATTCCGGCGGCACCTGGTTCCTCCCGCAAAAAGTGGGCATGGCCAGGGCCATGGGACTGGCCATGCTGGCCGACAAGCTACCCGCAGAAAAAGCCGAGCAATGGGGCCTGATCTGGAAATGCGTGGACGACAGGGAAGACCAGGACGCGCTGAACAAGGAAACGCAAGCCCTGGCGAAGCACCTGGCGGGACAGCCGACCAGGGCGCTGGCGATGATCAAGCATGCATTGCGCGCCAGCCTGCATAACACGCTGCCGCAACAATTGGCGCTGGAGCGCGACATGCAAAGGGAACTCGGCAATTCGCACGACTACGCCGAAGGCGTGAATGCCTTCCTGGAAAAGCGCGCGCCGCGCTTTACAGGTAACTGACCGGAAACTCACAGGGAGCCGATATGGATGACGAACTGAACCTGCCGGGGCCGCCGTCGCCGGCCATCGTCGCCGCGACCATGTATGCGCGCGACGTCGCCGCGCAGAGCATGGGCATCAAGATCATAGACATAGAGGGGGGCCACGCCGTCGCCAGCATGCCGGTGCGGGCCGACATGATACAGGGCCACAACACCTGTCACGGCGGCATGATCTTCAGCCTGGCGGATACCGCCTTCGCGTATGCATGCAACAGCCAGAACCAGGCCACCGTCGCCGCCGGTTGCAATATCGAGTTTCTCAAGCCCGCGTTTCTCGACGACTTGCTGACAGCCGACGCCAGGCAGCTTACCTTGTCGGGCCGCACCGGCATCTACGATGTGCGCGTCAGCAACCAGCATGGCGAGATCATTGCCGTGTTCAGGGGTAAATCTGCAGCCATCAAAGAACAGGTCATTCCACAACAATAGCAGGGCCATATTCAGACAGTGAGGGGCAGCATGGGAGCAGCAGCATTCAAACTCGAAGCGATAGAAACCGCCAGCCGCGATGAATTACAGGCCCTGCAGCTACAACGCCTGCAGTGGTCCTTGCGTCATGCTTATGACAACGTCGCCTATTACCGCGCAGCCTTTGACGCAGCCGGCGCCCACCCGGACGATCTGCGCAGCCTGGCCGACCTGGCCAAATTTCCGTTCACCACCAAGAAGAGCCTGCGCGACAACTATCCCTACGGCATGTTCGCCATCCCACGTGAACAAATCGTGCGCATCCATGCGTCCAGCGGCACCACCGGCAAACCCACCGTGGTCGGCTATTCGCGAAACGACATAGACACCTGGGCCAATTGCGTGGCGCGCTCGATACGCGCCGCCGGCGCCAGGCCGGGCGATATTTGCCATGTCAGTTATGGCTATGGCCTGTTCACCGGCGGCCTCGGTGCACACTACGGCGCCGAACGCCTGGGCCTGACCGTGGTGCCCTTCGGCGGCGGCCAGACAGAAAGGCAAGTCCAGCTGATACAGGACTTCAAGCCGGACATCATCATGGTCACGCCTTCGTACATGCTGGCAATCGCCGACGAGATGGAGCGCCAGGGCATAGACCCGGCCGGCACTTCGCTACGCATAGGCATCTTCGGAGCGGAACCCTGGACGCCGGAAATGCGCAACGCGATAGAGACGCGCTTGTCCCTGTCGGCTGTCGATATCTACGGCCTGTCCGAGGTGATGGGTCCCGGCGTTGCCAGCGAATGCGCGGAAAGCAAGGATGGCCCCACCGTATGGGAAGATCACTTCTATCCCGAAATCATCGATCCGGATACCGGCGAAGTTTTGCCCGACGGAGAATTCGGCGAACTGGTGTTTACCTCGCTGAGCAAGGAGGCGCTGCCCATCGTCCGCTACCGCACCCGCGACCTGACCCGGCTACTACCGGCCAACCCGGCCAACTCCGGCCGCACGATGCGCCGCATGCAAAAAATTACTGGGCGCAGCGACGACATGATGATAGTGCGCGGCGTGAATGTCTTCCCGACCCAGATAGAAGAATTGATTTTGAAGCAGCCGCTGCTGTCGCCGCATTATCAGTGCGTGCTGACCAGAGAGGGGCCGCTGGATGCGCTGACCGTGCGGGTGGAAGTGAAATCCGACGCCGGCGCAGCGCAGGCAAACTCGGCGCGCGCAGCCCTGATGCACGACATCAAGGCCTACATAGGCACGTCCGCCGACGTAGCCCTACTCCCGGTCGGGGGCATAGAGCGCAGCGTGGGCAAGGCCAAGCGGGTCATAGACCAGCGCAGCAAGCTTTAAGATTCAGGATGCCGATTTGGGCAGCAACAGCCACATCTGGCCGCGCTGCTTCATACGCCCGGCCTGCTCGCCGGCTTCGGTGCCAAAGCCCCAGAAGTAATCCGCCCTGACCGCACCGCGGATGGCGCCGCCGGTATCCTGCGCCACCACCAGCTTTTGCAGCAACTGAGGGCTATTCGGCTGCGTCGTTGCCAGAAACACCGGCGCGCCCAGCGGCAGGAATTGCGCATCCACCGCAATCGAGCGCTGCGCCGTCAGCGGCACGCCCTGCGCGCCTTTCGGTCCTATCCTGGGGTCGGCCAACTTTTCTTCCTTGAAGAACACCACGCTGGGATTGCTGTTGAACAGTTCATTCTGGCGCGCGGGATTTTGCTTGATCCACTCCTTGATGCCCTGCGCAGACGCCTGGCTCAGCGTCAGCTCGCCCTTGTCCACCAGATAGCGGCCGATGGATTTGTACGGATAGCCGTTCTGGTCGGCGTAAGCCACCCGCACCGTTTCATCGGTGTCGGGAAAGTACACGCGGCCGGAACCCTGCACCTGCAGGAAGAACGCTTCCACCGCATCATCCACCCACAGCAGCTCCTTGCCCGCCAAAGCCTGCTCGGTTTCCGCCCTGGATGCGTACGGCACCACCTTGTTGCCGACCAGGCGTCCGCGCAAGCGCATATTCTTCAATTCCGGATACGCGCTTCCCAGGTCTATCGTCAACAGATCAGGCGGCGTGCGATACAAGGGCGTCTGATAAGGGCCACCCTTGGCACGGGAGCCGCGCAGCAGCGGCTCGTAATAGCCGGTGATCAGCCCTTCGCTGCTGCCGTCCGGGTTAATCACCTGGTAGGGCGTAAACAGGGATTCAAAGAAGACGCGCATCGCGCCGCCGTCCTTCGCATCGATATCCCTGGCGATCGTGCACGCCTCCTTCCACTCCGGCTTGAAGCGCATCGCATTGCATGACGCCATGAAGACCGGCCAGGTTTCGGTCAGGTCATCGGCGCCCCAGCCGGGCAGATCGGCGAAAGAGGCTGCCTTAAAGTTGGCATTAGGCTTGGCGGTCGCTTGCGGGATAGGCGTGGCAGGCGGCACTACCGGCGTGGCTGGTTTGGCTGGCTGCTTCAGTGAAACCGGCGTCGTACAGGCGGAAATTACTAACACCACCGCAAGTGCGGGTAAAATTGACGTAAATTTAAACATGGGAAGAAAAAAATATGTGGTTATTAGCGCTTGAAGCCGGCATAGCAATGTCTTTATTGATTTTTATCGTATGGTGGACGATGTTCTCAGGCAAAAAGCCGAATGATCCGCCGCAACAAAAATCCCTGGAAAACAAGGCGCCGGATTCAGTCACATCCAGCGAAGCCGGCAAATAAGCTCAAACTAAGGTCGCGCCGCGCCTAGCATCAATGCAAAGTGCGCGGCAGCGACAAGACGAATTCGGGTATTGTTACATTGAATTGATGCCCGTCTTCAGCAACGCAGAAGTAGCTGCCCGTCATGCTGCCTTGCGGCGTGGTAAAAGAAGTGCCGCTGGTATATTCAAAAGCCTGTCCTGGCGGCAATAAGGGTTGGTGTCCCACAACACCCAGGCCCTTGACCTCCTGCGTGCGGTTTTTGGCATCCGTAATAATCCAGTGGCGAGAGATCACCTGCGCCGCCACCGAGCCCGTATTCTTGATCGTGATCGTGTAGGCAAACACGTAATTGCCGTGATCGGGATCGGATTGTTCTTCCAGATACTGTGTCACTACCGACACACTCATTTCATACGCTGACATTCATCATTCCTTATTAACCAGCCAACTAGCTGCGGCTGCATCATTGACATTCTTGCTTCGCCATAGAGCGCATATCGGCCCATTGCACACCAAAACCCCTGCCTTTGCAAGACCTGATCACGGCACAAGGGTAAAATAGCGCATCTTTTATCGCACCTAGCCATCATGACAACCTATCGCATCGCTCCCAGCATCCT
>DATHMC010000029.1:0-12415 GCA_035487495.1 Undibacterium sp. | reverse complement strand
AGCTCTTGCTGCATTTCTGCCCTGGGCTGGCTTTGCATTAGCTCCACCGCGAGCTTGATGCGCGCCAGCGGCGAGCGCAATTCGTGGGAAGCGTTGGCCAGCAAGGATTTCTGCGCATGCAGCAAAGCCTCGATCCGGGCGGCAGACTGGTTGAAGCTGACAGCCAGGCGAGCCACTTCATCATTACCCTCTACCGCTACCCGGGTGGACAACCGGCCGCTACCCCAGGCGTCGACACTGTCCTGCAAGCGCTCCAGTCGCCGCGTCAGGCGGCGGACTATGGGATAGGAGCCGACCGCCATGATCAGTGCGATCAGGGCCAGGAAACCTATCAGGCCCAAGGGCGGCCGGTGCGGCGGCTTGATGCGCCGCGCCAGCAGCCAGCGCTCATCAGGCAATTTCAATGCAAATACCGTAGGATACCCGGGCAACCAGCCGCTACTGGTTTGTCCCGCTTGCCACGGAGGCAGGGGGCGGCCCACTGAGGCAATCTTATCGCCGTCAGCCGAATACAGGGCAAGATCGGCGCGTACCTTGGCACGCCAGCGATTCAGCGCGGCTTGCTGCATTTCTTGCGGCGCCGTGGCCGGCGGCAAAACATCTGAAGCGATTTCCCCAAAGGTTTCCAGGCCGGAGGCGAATTGTTCCGGGTCCGAGCGTATATGCGCCACAATACCGAACAACAATGCAGTAATCGCCAGGCTGGCCAGCATCGCCAGATAGATGCGCACATACAGCCGCTGCGTCCATGGTTTTTTCACGCTAGTGTCCTGTTTCGTAAGTTCGGCGCAATTTCGCCATCTTTTATGCGATGAATTATGGGCGGGCCGCTAAGAGTCCTGCACTTTGGCAAACACATAGCCCGCGCCGCGCACCGTGATGATGCGTCTGGGCTGTTTGGGATCGTCTTCAATTATTGTACGCAGGCGCCCTATATGCACGTCGATGGAACGGTCAAAGGCGTCCAGCGCCTCTCCCTTGAGCGCATCCAGCAATTGCTCGCGCGACAGCACGTGCCCTGCGCGCTCCGCCATTGCCGACAACAGGTTGAACTGGTATGCGGTGACGATGCGTTCCTGCCCATCCAGTTTGACGGTGCGAGCATCCAGATTGATTTCCAGGCGGCCAAAGTGCAAGGTCCGTGCAGCAGCGCTGGAGGCGATGGCCGTAGCCTGCTGTCGGCGCAGCAAGGCGCGCAGGCGCGCCAATAGCTCCCGCGGCTCAAACGGCTTGGCCAGGTAGTCGTCAGCCCCCAGTTCAAGGCCGACCACCTTGTCCATCGGCTCTCCCCTGGCCGTCAGCATGATGATAGGCGTATTGGCGATCGTGCCGGCCTGCGTCCGGATTTGGCGGCACACATCCAGGCCGTCTGCATCCGGCAGCATCAGATCCAGCACGATCAGCGAAAATGGCGCAGGGACACGATTATCTCTCAACTTGTCCATGCCTTCACGGGCCGTCGCCGCGTGCGTCACGTCGAAGCCGTTTTGTCCAAGGTAAGTGACGACCATGCCTGCCAGGCGCTGATCGTCTTCTATCATTAACAGGCGATGGGTCATTGGTTTTATGAATAATTATGAATAAGCCGGCGTGCTATCGGCGAGGCTAGGATATCTCAGCCTTGCCGATAGCAGCAAATTTTTAGCCCATCCTCTTCTTCATGTGCTCAGCCAGTTTGATGCGCTGTTCCGGCGTCAGCACTTCTGCGGCATCGGCAACAGCTTGCGTGATGCGCCTGGAGACCTGGTCGGCCAGACGCATTTCATCGGCACGGACCTGTTCCAGCGCCGCACGGTCTATCGTCGGCTGGGTCAGCAATTTTACGGCTTGCTGATGAGCAGCCTGGTGCTGCTGCCTTAGCGGATATAAATCCTTGAACGCCGCTTTAGCGATATCTGCCACCTTGGTTTTCTGCTCCTGGGTGCCGTCGGCCAGGATGTGGTTGACCATTGCATCGACGTGTTTGGACATTGCTTCCGGCGTCACGTCGTGGTGCATGCCCCACCCATGGTGACAGCCTCTTCCCATGCCGTCCCTGGCATAACTGATGCCGGTGATCGAAAGCACGCTGACCACGCCTGCGATTGCTGCGGCCACCATCCAGCGGCGGCCTGAGCGGGAAGGCTGTGACACGTCAGCCTTGTTGTCGACGTTATCTGGTTCGTTCATACAATATCCTCTCAACTATTGCGCAGCGAGGGATTCGCTTGCATGGTGTTACTGTAGTCGCCCAGGTTTTCTGGAACATGTATGCCAGGTAAAGTTTTGTAAAGCCAGGAGCGGGCTTTATCAAAACAGCAAGTGTGGAAATTATGCGAATAAGAGCATATACTGTACAAATATACAGTATTTATATTGACCCCACATGCACGCACAACCCATCACCTCTGTCGAGGCTATACATCCGTCGCTGTGGCGAGCTTCGCAGCTCGCCCGCAGTTCCACGGTGTGCGCAGGCAGTGGCCATGCATCGCTGGACAGGGAATTGCCGGGCGGCGGCTGGCCTACCGGCGTACTGATAGAGTTGCTGATACAGCAAACCGGCAGCGCTGAATTGAGCCTGTTGCGCCCAGCATTGAACAAGCTTGGCGGGCGCCGCATTGCCCTGGTACAACCGCCGCATCAGCCGCAAAGCCTGGCCTTATCCGGTTTTGGCCTATCTCCTGCACAATTTTTATGGATACGCAGCAAGAAACCCGGCGATGCTCTCTGGGCCAGCGAGCAGATCTTGCGTACCGGCAGCTGCGGCGCATTATTGCTGTGGCAAAACCATATCCGCAATGAGTCATTGCGTCGCCTGCATCTGGCGGCACAGAGCAACGACACGCTGTTTTTCATGGTAAGGCCTTTGGCCTGCGCCGATCAGCCGTCGCCGGCCGCATTGCGCCTGGGCCTGCAGCCCGTCCATCAAGGGCTGCAAATCAGCTTTACCAAACGGCGCGGAGCATCGCGCGATGTCCCGCTCTTTCTTTCCCTGTCCCCTCTTCTACGGTTTTCCGATCATGCGCTTGTGGATAGCCTTATACCTGCCTTTGCTCCAGCTGGAAGTATTTCGCCCGCACTGGCTGAGTAATCCGGATGACCGGGGCGTGGTCGTGCTGGAGCAGAATCGCGTATCGGCGATGTCTGCGCTTGCGCGTAACGCCGGTGTGGAAGCAGGCATGCGGCGAGGCGGCGTGCAAATGCTGCTGCCCGACGCGGTGTTTCATACGCGCGAACCTGTGCGCGAGCAAGAGGCCCTGCACAAGGCGGCAATGGCCTTGCTGCAGTATTCGCCGCTGGTGACCGGGGCCGAAGACGCCAGCCTGCTCATCGATGTCGGCGCCAGCCTACGGTTGTTCGGCGGCGTGCGTGCCATCTGCCGGCGTATCAGCCAGACCATGCGCGCGCTGGGCCTGTCGGCACAAATGGGCTGCGCCGTCACGGCCAGGGGCGCATGGCTGCTGGCGCATAATGCGGCGCTTGCCCAGCGCCGCGGCCGCAGGCGCAGCCTGTCGATGAAGAGCCTGGTTCCTATCCTGGACCGTTTGCCGCTGGCCTTGCTGCCGGCGGCTTCACCGTGGCTGGGCTGGCTGCACGGCGTAGCTTGCCGGCGCCTGGGCGAATTGCGCCGCCTGCCGCGACCGGGCTTGCAGCGCCGCTGCGGCAAGGAATTGCTGCAGTCGCTGGATTGCGCCTATGGCGATGAAAATGAATTATTCAACTGGATTGTCGCGCCGCCGGGTTTCCAAGCCAGGATAGAGCTGCCGGATCGCATGGATCATGCAGAACACATCCTGCTATTTGCCCGCAGCCTGCTGGTGCAATTGGCGGGCTGGCTGACGGCCAGGCAGCTGGCGGTCACCAGGATCACCCTGCATCTGGAGCATGAGCGGGGACGCCAGGCCATCCCGCCTACCGCATTGCCGATTGCGCTGGCAGAAGCGACCTGGCGCGAAGAGCATTTGCTGCGCCTGCTGAAAGAACGGCTGGCGCACCTGGAATTAACCGCGCCCGTCATTGCCATCAGCCTGGAGGCCAGCCAGGTCGAGGCGATGGAAGCCCCGAGCGATTCGCTGTTTCCCGAGCCGGGCGGATCGCCGGAAGACCACCATCGCCTAGTGGAGTTGCTGGTGGCCAGGCTGGGGGCCGACAATGTATTGCAGCCGGCGCCGCAGGCCGACCACAGGCCAGAAGTCGCCAACAGCTGGATAACCGTGCTGCAAAAAATCAAACCGGCCGCCTTGCCGGACAAGCTGGTGCGGCCGGCATGGCTATTCGCCAAGCCGCTCGCACTGACCTTGCGTGACCATCGCCCTTATTACAATTCGCCGTTGAAGGTAGTATCGCCCGCTGAAAGGATAGAGGCCGGCTGGTGGAATGGGCAACTGGTCACCCGCGACTATTACATTGCCGAGGGTGAAGATCATGTGCACTACTGGATCTATAAGGAGCGCATAGGCAAGGAAGACGCGCATACCGTCTGGTATGCACAGGGAGTATTCGGATGACGACAGCGGCCATCCCCTTCCCATCCCCTGCCCTGCCGGATTATGCCGAGCTGTTTTGCCTGTCGAATTTCACCTTCCTGCACGGCGCATCGCACGCAGAGGAACTGGTGGAGCGCGCCATGGAGCTGGGCTACTCCGCACTGGCGGTGACCGATGAATGCTCGCTGGCCGGCGTGGTGCGCGCGCATATGGCAGTGAAAAAATGTATCGCAGAAAAAAAACGCCTGACGGCAGAAAAGGCAGAAGCGTTGAAGCGTGATGGTGCAACAGGAGCAGAGGCAACTGAGGCGGAAGCCAAGGTCAAGGCTAAAGCGGAGAAAGACGATGGATTCAAATTGCTGATTGGGAGTTATTTCAAGCTCGCCAACCCAGATGCCGCCGCCGGAAGTCCTGCATTGACATTGATTGCGATTGCGCAAGATCGCGAGGGCTACGGCAACCTCTGCGAACTGATTACGCTGGCGCGCTCGCGTGTCGCCAAAGGTAGCTATTCGTTGATGCTCAACGACCTGGCGACTCCGCCGGCAGGCTATGAGCACCTGCGCGGCTTACCCAATTGTCTGCTGATCTTGGTGCCGGATTATGCGGTGTCGCTGGATACCCTGGCAGCGCAGGCGGCATGGGTCGCCGCCACATTTGGGAAGCGCGCCTGGATAGGTCTGACCTTGCTATACCAGACCATGGACGGCATGCACAGGGACAGGATACAGGCAGTCGCCAGCCATTATCACTTGCCGGTGGTGGCAACCGGCCATGTCTGCATGCACAAGCGTTCCCGCAAGCCCTTGCAGGACACGCTGACCGCGATCAGGCTGGGCAAGCCGATTGCCGAATGCGGCTATGAGCTGGCGCCGAATGCAGAGCAGCATCTGCGTTCGCGGGTGCGGCTAGCCAATATCTATCCGGCACAGGCATTGGCGGAAACCGTAAAAATCGCTGCAGCATGTGAATTCTCCCTGAATGAGTTGCGCTACGAGTATCCGGACGAGCTGATACCGCCGGGTTATACGCCTGCCAGGTATTTGCGGCAGGAGGTGGAGAACGGAGTGCTATGGCGCTTTCCCGGCGGAGCGAACGCCAAGGTTGCCGAACGCATAGAACAGGAACTGGCGCTGATCAATGACCTTGCGTATGAAGCCTTCTTCCTGACGGTCTATGATCTGGTCAAGTTTGCCCGTTCCAAGGGCATACTCTGCCAGGGCCGAGGCTCGGCCGCCAACTCGGTCGTGTGCTACTGCCTTGGGGTAACCGAGGTGGATCCCAACAGCAGCACCTTGCTGTTTGCCCGCTTCCTGTCCAAGGAGCGCGGCGAACCGCCGGATATCGACGTCGATTTTGAGCATCAGCGCCGGAATGAGGTCATCGCATATATTTATGAAAAATATGGCCGCGACCGGGCTGCGCTGGCCGCCGCCGTGCATACCTACCGGCCGCGCGGCGCCTTGCGCGAAGTCGGCAAGGCGCTGGGGGTAGATCTTGCGATAGTCGATGCGGTGGCCAAATCGCAGCGCTGGTTCGACAGTAAAAACGACCTGCTGGAGCGCTTTGCCGAAAGCGGCCTGGACCCCGGCTCCCCTGTGGCCCAGCTATGGGCCGGCCTGGTGACGCAACTGGTGCGCTTTCCTCGTCACCTTTCGCAACACAGCGGCGGTTTTGTGATCTCGCGCGACAAATTATCCCGCCTGGTGCCGATAGAAAATGCCGCAATGAAGAATCGTTATGTCATCGAATGGGACAAGGACGACCTGGAATCGCTGGGCTTATTGAAGGTGGACGTGCTGGCGCTGGGCATGCTGTCAGCGCTGAAACGGGCGCTGGACATGATGGCGCAATTTCCCGGCAAGCCCAAAACCCTGCAGGAGATACCGCGCGAAGATAGCGTTACCTACGACATGATGTGCAGAGCCGACACAGTAGGCGTGTTCCAGATTGAATCGAGGGCGCAGATGAGCATGCTGCCGCGCTTGCGGCCCAGGGTATTCTATGACCTGGTGATACAGGTGGCGATCGTTCGGCCGGGGCCTATCCAGGGCGGCATGGTGCATCCCTATTTAAGACGCCGGCAGGGAAAAGAGCCGGTTGAAATACATAAGAATCCCGGCATGGCTGAGGCTCTGGAGCGCACCTTAGGCATTCCTATTTTTCAAGAGCAGGTGATGCAGATTGCGATGTTTGCCGCGGACTTTACTCCTGGCGAGGCAGATGAGCTGCGTCGCGCCATGGCTGCCTGGAAGAAAAAAGGCGGGCTGGAACACTACCATGACCGTATCATTGACTCGATGAAGAAAAATGGCTACAAGGAAGAGTTTGCAGAAGCCATTTTCGAGCAAATGAAAGGCTTTGGCGATTACGGCTTTCCCGAAAGCCATTCCGCCAGCTTTGCCATACTCGCCTACGCCAGCAGCTGGATCAAATGCCATGAGCCGGCGATCTTCCTGTGTTCTTTATTGAATTCCCAGCCCATGGGCTTTTATTCGCCTTCGCAACTGGTGCAGGATGCCAGGCGGCATAAGGTAAAGGTATTGCCGATCGATGTCATGTGCAGCAACTGGGATTCCTCGCTGGAGCCCGACGATACGGTCAATCCTTTTACCGGCACCGTGCAGCCTGCGGTGCGCCTGGGCATGTCGCTGTTGCGCGGCATGCCGGCAGACTCTGCCAAGCGCATAGAAGATGCCAGGGCGATCCAGGCATTTATCGACGTCGCCGACCTGGCGCGCAGGGCACAATTAAACCGGCAGGAATTGGAGGCACTGGCCGCCGGCAATGCGCTGCTGTCTTTGGCCGGCCACCGGCGCGAGGCCCTGTGGAATGCAGTCGGCGCAGTGCCGGACAAGGATTTATTGCGGCCCACCACGATAACGGAGCAAATGCCGCGCCTGAATGCACCGTCGGAAGCGCAAGAAATTGTCAGCGATTACCGCAGCGTGGGCTTGACATTGCACCGTCATCCTGTGGCCCTGCTGCGCCCTGCCCTATTGGAAAAACGCTTCCTGCCGGCCGAGATGTTGAATACTTTCCAGGATGGCCAATTCGCCCGCGGTTGCGGTATTGTCACGGTGCGCCAGCGCCCAGGCACCGCAAAGGGTGTGATCTTTATTACGATAGAGGACGAGACCGGGCCCGTCAACGTGATCATCTGGCCCTCCTTACTGGAAAAACAGCGCCGCGAAGTATTGAATGCGCCCTTGCTTGGAGTGTACGGCATCTGGCAATGCGAGGCAGAAGTCCGGCACCTGGTAGCAAAGCGCCTGGTGGATATGTCGCATCTGCTCGGAAATCTGGCGACGGGCAGCCGGGATTTTTGTTAACAGCATTGGCACGCGATGCATGAAACACTTCACGTAAACCAGTTGGCGCCCAAAAATCCGGCGGCTGCCGCCATGGACGTCGCAAACATTCCCCATAGCATGTCCACTATCGCCAATTGCCTGGACCATCCCTTGATCGTAGCAAGATTGCTCAGGTCATAGGTGCCGTAAGCAACCAGGCCAAGTAAGGCCCCTAATATCAGCGCTTTGGCGACATTGCCGGTTTTCATTGCCGGACGCACGCTAAACACCACTATCCCGAAGATATAGATCAGATAGAGCAGTGCAATGGCTGCTACATCCGGGGTGCCCAGCAACTCGCCCAATTGGGATTTATAAAATTGCGTTGCAATGTACGCCAGCCAAAGATAATCCAGACCACAAAAAACCAGCGCGCTGAAAAAATAGGCGATGTGATATTTTTTCATGGAAGTTTCCGGCTCTGCTCTTCTATAGTAAAGAGAGCGCATCCCACGACTATTGGATGAAACGGTCTTGGACATACTGAGGGAATATATATGGCAGCACAAAAAATGTAAGCGAATTACCGCACATAAGAGCGCACTAACATAGGTTATAAATGAAGTGTTTGCTTGAGGATAAGGCGGTCAGTAAACAAATGACAATTAGCTGTTAAACAGGATAATGCAAGCGGCAATAACCGATATTGGAGGTAACAATGTCTTACATTAATTTCAAGGCTGTCACGACTCTCGAGTCCACCCACAATATTTTTATCAATGCGGACAACATCAAATATGTCGAAGTTTCCCACAAGCGACAAATCGGGAAAAGCCTGATCCATATGCTAGGCATCGCCGATATGATTGCCGTAGACACAGCATTTCAAGAGATACCCGGCCTGCTGCCCATGCTCACGAGGGAAAACCTGCCGAATAATTCGGGTGAGCCCAACTATGAAGGAAGTATCGTGTATGTGAATCCGGCACATGCGAATTCAGTCACTCCCGTCAAAGAGGTATTCGTTATCAAATTTATAGACGGCAGCGAATTGACGGTGCGTTCCAGGCCGGCATTTTTGTCTTGCCAGGCCCAGTCAAAGGTGGCTTCCGTTGAATACTCATAGGCGCATCTGCCCTTATCCGTTGTAGCAGGATCAATGTTTCGCCAAGAAAAAAACCGCCGTAGCGGTTATTGTGTTGCACGTGTCGCATACTCGCTTTCCGCTAGCCGACATTTCCTTCTATCCATTCGCCTAGCTGGAAAGGCGGTTCGCCGGGAGCATTGGCGTGTTCATCGTCATGTATCATCTTGCGGATTTCGGCAGCAGTATTCGGCAGTTCGCCTTTCTTCGGTGGATTTGCGCGGGGCAGGTCTTTGTTGTCATCAAACTGTGCATTCATAAAAGCCTCCTGTAAGCAATGGAACAAGCAATCGAGCGAACGAGAACAGCTGCGCGCTCGTTCGATTAAGACCGTGGCAATAATGTACAGTTCTTACAAAAACTGAAAGCGTCTGTAAGAATCTTAAATGAAGATATCTATTAAATGTAGATCTTTAGCAACGCAACTCATTCAACCTTGCTGCTGCCTTTCGGATTGTCAAACAACCTCCCTACAGCCGCCAAGCCGGATGCCGGCTCATCGAAAAAATGCACCGTTTTATCGATCTCGCCGTTAACTTTCTCCAGCTCTATCGAATAGGCCAGCTCAGTATATCCCCGCACCCTGAGTTGCTCCAACTGTCGCTCCAGCGTGTTGGCAGTTCGATTGTTCCTGTAGTCGATGATGCTGATGACATTATTTGCTTTCATACGCGCTCCTAAAAGTCAGTATGTCCGGGCCATCAAACCAGGCTTGGCTTTGAATGTGCCATGTGGCGCAATTATCTAGAACTACTCGTCAATACCCAAGCCTTTCTCTATGATAGTCTCAATATAAGAAATGACATACATCCTGAGGTCATTTCCGACCGCTGTATTGTCTATAAATGTGCCGCCGGGTTCGCCCTTCAATACCCCGCCCTGATAAATGCGGGCACTCCAGGCAACGTTTTCGCCGGAAGTGAATTCCGCCGTATATTGGAAGGTCTCACCGCTTACCTTCCTGGTGTATTCATCCTCAAATTTGGTCAGATCGGGCATAGGGTAAGCTCCAGGTAGATGAGAATATCCTAGCATGAACTCCGACATGCCTGCCGGGCTGTAATCAATCCACTCCGTGAGGCATCTTTTCTTCTCACCAAATGCGCGTCAGGTGTCTGTCTTCAACTCGCCTTGCCAAATCGAATGACTTGGTCAATTCGACGAGCAAAAGAACATGCTGTATTTAAACTCATGCAGATAAATGTTTGACAGAGGTTTTTTTTAGTCCTAATATAAGTCAACTGGACAGACCAGTAAGTCCAGACACGTTGTAATTAAGATACACTCAATCTAAGAATAGATACTATGGCCTCTTCCAATAAGATTGCTGAATTCGTTGCGCAAACGATCCGCACCATGATCAATGAGCACAATTGGAAGGTTGGGCATATGCTGCCTTCCCAGAGGGACTTGGCGGAAAAACTGGGCGTCAGCCGCCCGTCTCTGAGAGAAGGCATCTCCGTCCTGCAGGCTGCAGGGCTGCTGAGTTCGCACCCCGGCAAAGGTGTTTTCGTCGCGGCCGCTCCCCATCTTGACTCTACGGCAACCACCATTAGCGGCGTAGAGAAGAAAATGCATTTACATGATTTTTATCAGCTGCGATTTGCCCTGGAGCCGTTTATTGCCGGGCTTGCCGCACAATCGGCGACCGTTGAAGACCTGCTGCGCCTGGAGTTGAATGTCATGCAGATGCAGGCTGCCTTATCCGCAATGGATTTGGTGAAGGCGGCGGAACTTGATGCTGAATTTCATCGTCTTTTAGTTGGTTGCACAACCAATCCCGCATTTTCAACCGTGGTCACCCAAGCCATGGATGCTATCTCTGGCGCCAGCGCGCTTTATCAGGCTGAGCGAACCGATTACATGGAGCCGTTGCGAGAGCACGAACTGATCATCCGATGCCTGAAGGCTCGTGACAGTGGCGACGCGCTGCTTTCCATGCAACGCCATATTAATAATGCTGCGAAACGTAAGGGGATCGATTTCCCGAAACCGTAGTTATCGACGCTGGCCGGCGAGTCAGTGCGTTGTTCTTATACCCTCAATAATAAGGGAGACATACATGAAACACTTCAAGGGCCTCGCAAGCCAAGTTCTTATCGCACTGATTCTGGGCATCATTGTTGGGGCACTCTACCCGGCATTTGGAGAAAGCCTCAAGCCCTTGGGCGACGGCTTTATAAAACTCATCAAAATGATCATCGCGCCAATTGTCTTTTGTGTCGTTGTATCAGGAATCTGCGGTGCCGGTAATCTGAAAAAGGTAGGTCGTGTCGGGGTCAAGTCGGTGCTCTATTTCGAGATCATTACGACCTTTGCGCTCGCGGTCGGAATTATTCTCGCATTCATTTTTCAACCGGGCACCGGGATGAATATTGATGCCAGATTATTGAATACCGAAAGCCTGGGATCCTACCTTGAAAATGTCAGCAAAGTGAAAGATACCACTGACTTCCTGCTAAGGATGATACCAACCAGCGTGGTTGACGCCTTTGCCAAGGGCGACGTATTGCAGGTCATGTTGTTCTCAATACTTTTTGGCGTATCGCTCAGCATGATAGGCGAGAAGACGCAGCCCGTAGTGCGGCTGATCGATCAGATTGCAACTGCTTTTTTTGGGATGATGTCTCTGATTGTCAAACTCGCCCCAATCGGCGTTTTTGGCGCCATTGCTTTTACCACCGCAAAGTATGGCATTGGGTCCTTGCAGAAATTGGGTATGTTGCTGGCCATCTTTTACCTGAGCTGCGTTGTATTCGTATTGGGAGTATTGGGGCTGGTTCTCAAATTGGCTGGCTTCAACATTTTTAAATTCATCAAATATTTTAGGGATGAATTATTCATTGTGATTGGCACCGCGTCGTCTGACAGCGTCCTGCCGCAGGTGATGGTTAAGCTGGAGCGCCTGAGCATCTCCAAAGGTACGGTAGGTCTGGTCATACCCACAGGTTACTCATTTAACCTTGATGGATTTTCGATTTATCTGACGCTGGCGGCCATTTTTATTGCTCAGGCAACCAACACGCATATCTCTTTCACTGAATTGCTCACGATTTTAGGCGTAGCCATGATTACCTCCAAAGGTGCGGCTGGAATACCTGGATCGGCAATCGTTGTGCTGGCCGCTACCTTGTCGGCTATTCCGTCGATTCCGGTGGCTGGCTTGACCTTGGTTCTGGGTGTGGATTGGTTCATGGGAATAGGCCGTGCACTGACTAACATGGTGGGTAATTGCGTTGCCACTGTTGTGATCGCCGTTTGGGAAGGAGACATCAATCGCGAGCAGGCCAAGCGAATTTTGACGGAGGCCTAACGGAGAAGGAAAGCAATTTTCACGCAGTAATTACACTACACAAGTGATTTATATTTATTGACCAAGGAAAATGATCATGGCAAGCATACAACTCGACCCCAACGCCCCGGAATTCACCCGCCGCTATCCGAATCTGGCCGATCCGCGCCTGGGCGCGGCGACGCTGGCCGCCAGCGACGACTTCTTCGCCGAAATG